>CAZNNN010000011.1:15037-19321 GCA_964574405.1 uncultured Candidatus Saccharibacteria bacterium
TAGGCTTCCGGGCGATTATCCACAAAAACTTTTTGTTTTGGGTACAGGTAAAAGATCAAATAGCCACCGGCATCGTAATTATTAAAAATTGGACCTTTGAGGCTGTTTTCTTTAAAAAAGTCCGCCGAGTTACTTACTCTAGGCATTAAACCTGCTCCAAAATTTGTAAAGGGGTTGTATAAATTGCTTGTAATAAGCACAAACGCTATCACAGCACCCGCCCCGCCCAACGATATTAGAACTACCGGCTTGCTAAGAAGTCGTTTAACGAAATCTCCGTATGTTAAGTTTAAAGTGTAAAAGCAGTACGACAAGGAGAATAAGGCGAATATTCCAAAATAAGGAATAAGTCTAACCATTTTTAATGATCCCAGTAGGAAAACCATTGAAACAAGAGAGAAAAATAAATCCTTTTTAATTATGTTTCTAATAGACAGCACAGTCAATACCACTGTTACCGCGCTTATGGTCAATAAGTAGTAATAAATCGGGCTAGGGATTATTTTTAGCAACAAAAACGGGGTTTGATTTTCTACGATTCTGTATCCATAGTCGTTAAGAATCTTAAGAGGGTATAGAGCGCCTTGCAACCCGTAAGGATTAACAAGCGAGGCTAAAGCCTGTGCTATCAAGATAATCAAGGTTAAACGAGCCCCACGATTATCCCCATTAACTAATTGGGTTAATAAAAAGGTTGTGGTCAGAAAAAGTCCAAAAACAAAAAACACATGGATATTTACCCAAAGAAGTTGCAGAAAAAATACTGAGAGCACTTTAAACGGAGGGTGGATGTTACTGGTTAAGATGTACAGCATCGATATAACAAACAAGGCACTAATGGTTTCTGGTCTAATTTCTGTTCTATAAGTAAGAAGCGGAAGAGTTAGGAAAAAACCTAGGCAAGTATACGCCAAACTAACCCGTTTTGCGGAATACACAAGTATTAAAACAATCGTTAAGAAAAATAATGTGGCGTTAAAAATAGTTAAGCCAGTAAAACCTGCCAATTTGTAGATGCCAAAAGCTATTACACCAAAACCCCAGTGGTGGGCAATAGATGGATAATCCGGATAAGTGTAGGAATAAAGATTATTGATTATTGGTTGCTTACTGGTAATTATTATTTCACCGTTTTTAAGGTGTCTACCAAGATCTGACGCCATTAAATTAGTTTTCTGTAAAAAAAATAGACTGGCAAAGAGACTTAACCCAATTATTACTATTAGTTGCTTTGATTTATTAAGGTAGAACATCTATGATAAGTATAGGTTATGAACGAGGTATCTCAAACAAAAAGCATTAAGGTGTTAAATTCCCGCGGAGATTGGACGATAAAAACATATCTGGAGTTGGCAGGCGGAAGTATGGGCTGGGCGATTGTACCAGAAGGCGCATCCAAAGGTGAGCAGGAGGCGGTGTGTTTGGAGGTAAATAAATCGCTGGAGATTGTCCGCGGTGTTATTGCCCCCGCCTTGTTGGGCAAGGAATTTAAGAGCCAGCAGGACTTTGACGAGTTTTTAATTAATTTGGACGGAACTAAAAATAAAGGTAGATTAGGTGGAAACACTATTATATCTTTGTCGATAGCTTTTGCCCGCGCTGTTTCTCAAAGTCAAAAAAAGGAGGTGTGGAGTTACTTAAGAAAGGAATATGAACAGTCAGCGGGTATAATAGTTGGCGATAAACTACCCAAATATAATATTACTCCGCTATTTAACATTTTAAACGGTGGTAAGCACGCGCAAAACAAGCTTTCGTTTCAAGAATTTATGTTAATTCCGGCTAAAAAATATCATATTTCCGACTCTTTGGAGATTGGTCGCACAGTGTATAAGTCGCTCAAAAAAAGATTAGAAAAAGACGGATTTTCCACTGGTGTGGGCGACGAGGGGGGATTTGCGCCGGAGGGTTTTACGGTAAGAAAAGCTTTAGATTACATTGTAGATTGCGCTAACGAGTATTATAAAGTTGGCGAGGAGGTATTTTTGGGTATAGACGCAGCATCGGAATCCTTTTATGGGGACGGGAGATATATAATCGCGGAAGAACATCTGGAGCTGGACGCCAAAGGTCTTAAAGATTATTATGCCAATTTGCTAAAGTGCTACCCACTTATTTATCTGGAAGATCCGTTTCATGAGGAAGACTTTCAACATTGGCAGGAGGCTACCAAGGATTTTGGTGAGAAAATTATGATTTCTGCAGACGATTTGGTGGTAACTAATCCTATTATTTTGGCTAACGCAGTTAATAATAAGCTGGCAAATACGGTGATTGTTAAGCCTAATCAGGTGGGAACGGTTTGGGAAACCTTGCAGTTTGTGGCTAAAGCGCGCAAGGCAGGTTGGAATGTGGTGGTTTCACATAGAAGTGGCGACACGGAAGATTCCTTTATTGCTGATCTTGCCTATGCTGTGGGGGCGGATTTTGTTAAATTTGGAGCTATTGCTCGTGGCGAACGAACAGGCAAATTTAATCGTTTCCTAGAAATTGATGGTAGGAATCGCGTAGATACGGAGGATGTTTTGGACTCTATCCGGCAGTATAAAAGGGAGAAGAAAAATGGAACTTTAGTTAGAGGAAAAGAATTAAAAGATCTTATTACTAATGGGTTATAATTTATCCATTCTATGGGTATCGATATTGTATCCAACATACTGCTTGCCCCGTATACAACCCTAAAAATTGGTGGTTTAGCTAAATATTTTACGGTGGTAAAAACTGAAGAACAACTGGTGGAATCCTGTAGCTGGGCTAAAAAAGAGTTACAGAGGATTTTTGTTTTAGGTAGTGGAAGTAATGTTTTAATTTCTGATGAAGGCTTTAACGGGCTGGTTATTTTGGTGGACATAAAAGGGCGAACCTACAAGCCAGGGGAGAATCGGGATGAAGTAATAGCTGATGTTAAGGCCGGGGAAGTCTGGGACAAATTTGTTCTAGAGTCGGTAAATAAAGGATGTACTGGCGCAGAGTGTTTAGGTGGAATTCCCGGAAAAGTTGGCGGTTCAGTGGTGCAAAATATTGGGGCGTACGGGCAAGAGATTTGTGAAATAGTGGAAAAAGTGAGATTTTACGATGTTGACAAGAAAGATTTTGATGAATATTCAAACAACGATTGCCAATTTAGCTATCGGCAAAGCGTTTTTAAGGGAGATTTTAACAAGATTATTGTTTCCGCGCAGTTTAAATTAAAAAAAGATACGGAATTGGTTATAAAATATAAAGAGCTAATGGAGAAATTCGGTAACACAAAGCCCACCTTGCCACAGGTGCGGGAAGTGGTTCTAGAGTTAAGAAAATCCAAGTCTATGTTGGTTGACGCTAGTGATCCAAATTCCACCAGCGCGGGGAGTTTTTTTAAGAATCCTATAATAAATAAGGTCGACTTTGAAAAAATCAAAGAAAAATTTCCGGAAGCACCAAATTGGTCGCAAAAGGATGGATTTATTAAATTATCCGCGGGGTGGTTAATAGAAAAATCAGGTTTACCTAAGGGTTTTATTTACAAAGACGGTAAGGTAGGACTTTCTCAAAAACACGCTTTAGCCATAATTAATAGGGGTGGGGCAGGGGCGCGCGATGTTTACGAGTTTGGAGAATTTATTAAAAAAAGCGTATCTGGTGCTTTTGGTGTAAAATTGCAGTTAGAAGTTGTTTTTATAGGTTTTTGATATGAGCCAAACCATCAAGGTAACGGGAGGCAGACCTCTTGTGGGGGAAGTTGTTCCCGTGTCAAATAAAAATTCAATTTTAGCGTGCCTTCCCGCCTGTATTTTAACAGACGAGGATGTTTATTATCACAATGTGCCTAAGTCCACCGATGTGGTAAAAATGCTGGAAATGCTTAAACTTTTGGGTGCTACCGTAGACGATGCCGATTATACCAACATAAAAATTAACTGTGCGGGGTTAAAGTCCCATAGAGTAGATAAAGAGTTGGGTAGTTTAATTAGAGCCTCTATTATGTTTGCCGGTCCTTTACTGGCTCGTTTTGGTGTTTGTGAGGTTCCTGTTCCGGGCGGGTGTGTTTTAGGTAAAAGATCCATTGGTGCTCATATAGATTCATTTTCTAAAGTGGGCATTACCACAGAGTTTATTGAGGACGGCTATGTGCGTTTTACCGCCCCTAAAAAAGTGGAGCAAAAGTATTTTGTGTGGCAGTTTGAAGCTAGTGTTACAGGCACGGAAAACTTTTTAATGTACTGCGCAGGCATAGAATCACAAATAGAAATTGTAAGTTGTGCATGTGAACC
Source organism: uncultured Candidatus Saccharibacteria bacterium (assembly GCA_964574405.1). Lineage (GTDB taxonomy): Bacteria > Patescibacteriota > WWE3 > UBA101185 > UBA10185 > JBBAAW01. The sequence continues at coordinate 19,291 of CAZNNN010000011.1, forward strand.
GCATGTTTACGAGTTGGAAAATCTTTTAGCC
>CAZNNN010000012.1:0-19284 GCA_964574405.1 uncultured Candidatus Saccharibacteria bacterium
ACTTCTCTACCGACGGCGCTGGAGGTGTAAAACATGATAATCCAGCGTCGCCGGTTGTCTGGGGGAAAGAAGAGACAGGAGGTTCACGCCCGTTGCACACGGGAGGGGATACATCTCCCGACGCGCGTCCACCCCCCGGCATTCCAGGTGAATGGCTCACCTTTGGGGGTGAGCCCAAATACAACATAATATTTCCACCGCGTTTGACTTACGCAGGTGGAAAAAGCCGCCGTAAAAGTGGTCGCGTCGTGCGACCACACCTTGAGAGGAAACGCTGAACCCCCGAAGGGGATCAGAACCTCCCCATTCCGGAGGATGTCTCCTCCGGTTGAGATAGAAAAAACCCCGCTCGTGGGCGGGGGTGGATCCGCATACGCGGGAACGACGCTCGTCAGCGCCATTATGACGCCAACGAGAAGAAACACGGCAATTAGCCGTGCGGGACGGAACTTTTGCGTTTTCATTTTTTCCTCCGCAAGTTTTTGAGTGTTTAACGACCGAGGCTGGAAACCTGTCATACTTAACAAAGTCGTCCAAAATAATATACAAAAGATTCCCAAACTTAGTCGCTAAACCCTCTCACTTTTCTCCCCCCATTATCAAAGAGCGGAAGAATTGTACACTAACCGGTAGTTTTTGGCAAATTCCATAAATATTTCCACGCAGGAATAATTTTTATCTCCACCCCGTCAACAACAAGCTCTTCATCTGTGTCCAGAGTAAGAATGGAACCTGTTGATAAGTTAAACTTTTTGCAGGCGTTAACCAAACCAGCTATTTCCCGCTTTTTTGTCCCCCCGTTACCTAGCTCTTGCGTAACCTGAATAGCCTGCGTTACCTGGTCTTTTTCCACTACTACAAAGTCGCATTCACTGCCGTTACCGTAATAAGCTATTTGCTTTTCTGCTTTAATTAATTCCAACGCCACCACGGTTTCTAAAAGTCTACCTGTATCTTGCGCAAGCGTAAAATCTAAAGCTACGCCAAGACCTTGGTCAATTACATAACTTTTCTTTTGCGACATTTGGGATTTAACTACGGAATGAGCATATTTGGGAATAAACCTTGCCAGATAAATGTTGTCCACATAGTCCTGATAATCGTACAGAGAGTCTTTGCTTATTTTATAACCTTGCGACTTAAACTCATTGTAGATTTTATTAACACTAAACTCACCGGCGCTACCTGCCACCACCCGCTTGCAAAAATGTTTGATAATGGATACTTGACACATAACCATAACATTAAAATATTCCTGTAGGATTTTTTCTTGCAAGCCTCTTTCTTTATTTATGACTTCCGGAAACCCACCTTGTTGCAGAAATTGGTTAAATAAGGTGGACAGTTTGGCTATATCTGCGCTGTTATAGATATTGAGATTGGGGCTAATGATGTTTGCATATTCATTAAATGATAGGGGATAAACTTGGTAAGTAATTGTTCTGCCACGGTAATTATTTTATTGGTGTTTAAGGGTACTTCCAGCGTTCTGATCCATATCTGCGGTAGTTTCTGGGCTTGGTTATCAGTTATTATGGTTTTTAGGTTGTACCTACGGGCTTGTTAAAAAGTGCCAAATTAACCGGTAGTTTTTGCAAATTCCACCTCCGCAGTATTCTGCAAGTAGTTTCTGCATAAGTGATACCAGAAATGCAGTAGAGTTTGCATTTCTCCTATGACTTTTGCATTTGACATGTTCCCATTAATGCTGTAACATGGAGGTCGTAAGAATTACGATTTGGGTGTCATATGAATATGTCGTCTCTATTAGCTAAAAATAAAAGGCCTGAGCAAACCGTCTTTTTAAGATCCGAGGTAGTGCAGTTGGCGGGGGAAATTGGCGGAAAAGCGGTTACCGACGCCTTGTTTTATGCTACAAGAAGGGGTTACTTGCACAAAATTTCTAGGGATATTTATTCCTTGGGGCTAGATTATTCCAAACTGGAGCTAGCAAACAAATTGCGTCGCCCTTCCTACATCAGTCTATACACAATTTTGCAGGAGAGAGGGGTGGTTTTTCAGCCCTATTCGTCAATCTTTGTGGTTGACAGCAGATCGCAGGAAATTGAGTTAGAGGGTCAAAAATATATTTATAGAAAAATAAAGGATGATATTTTACTAAATCCTTTGGGAATTGAAACACTGGGCGAAGTTAGTAAAGCCACGGTAGAAAGAGCCATTTGCGACAAGTTATACTTGGATGGATTAGAATATTTTGACAATTTACGAGGTGTGGATTGGGAAGTTATGACAAAACTAAATGCAGAGGTTTACGGCTATTCCAAAGTAATTACCGATTTTATAGAAAGGAGTAAGCCATGAGGGCATTGCAAATAAACCAACACAAAGTCCACCTAACAAATATTTTAATGGACATTTACAAAAACAGCCTCTTGAGCGGGGTACTAGGCTTTAAAGGCGGAACAGCGGGCATGTTGTTTTACGGACTTCCTAGATTTTCTGTGGATTTGGATTTTGATTTTCTTTCCGATAGTCAAAAGGGCAACACCCTAATTGCTACGGTTACTAAAGAAATTGGTGATATTGTGGAATCAAAATACACTGTTATTGATAAAAGCACCAAGCTAAACACGCTTTTTTGGGTTCTAAGCTACGGCAAAGGTTTTTCCCATGTAAAAATTGAAATATCAACCCGGGAAGTTCCTTATAACCATTATACTTTGCAAAATTACTACGGAACGAGCATTAAGCTTATAACCGCGCCGGATATGGTGGCTCACAAAATGGTGGCAATTATGGATCGCACCACTACCGCCAACAAGGATCTTTTTGACACCCATTATTTTTTGGGGTCTAAATACGCGGGCGATATTAATTACCACATTATAAAGCATCGCACGGGACTAGAACCGCATGATTTTTACAAAAGATTGTTAGAGTTTTTAGACGGTGTGAACAATAAAAATATTCTTTCCGGATTGGGGGAGGTTTTAACCGAGCCTCAAAAAAATTGGGCTAAGGCAAAACTGCTTGAGGAATTAAAAGGACTAATTGGCAGACAGTTAAGCCTGTTACACCAAAACTAAATGGCTAGAGTCGATTATGATATTTCCAATTATGTGGTTCCAACCCGTTCTAACGGCCTTAAATAATCGGTAACCGTAAAAACTGCCTTGACCAGGAGCAAAAACAAAAAGGGGAGGGCATGGTAGGATATAAAAAGTATGTTATTGTCCCTTTCACTATTTTACCCGTGCTACAACGAAGAAAAAAATGTGGAGTCTGCTATTATTAACGCCTTGGAAATCTTACCCAAAGTAGCAAATACATACGAAATAATAATTGTAAATGATGGAAGTTGTGACAGAACTAAAAAACTTGCAGAAAACATAGCGGTAGCCCATAAGGAGGTAAAAATTATTAACCATCTTCAAAACAAAGGCTATGGGGCGGCACTTAAAACAGGCTTTGCCAACTCACAATATGAATGGGTATTTTTTACTGACGGAGATCTGCAATTTGATCTAAACCAAATAGAGGAGTTTCTCCCTTTTACCAACGCTTATCAGGTAATAATTGGTTACAGACCTCACCGAGCCGAAGGTGAGGTAAGGGCATTAAACGCGCGTCTGTTTAAATTATTTGTGGACGCATTATTTAGACTACATGTAAAAGACATTGACTGTGCTTTTAAATTAATCAAAAACGAGGCGGTGAAAAAAATCTCCTTAGAGTCTAACGGAGCAATGATAAGTGCGGAGCTTCTTTATAAATTGAAGAAAATTGGCTACAAGTTTAAACAACTTCCGGTAAAACATTACCCGCGAAAGCATGGGAAGCCTACAGGAAGCAACTTAAAAGTAATAATCAAAGCAGGAAAAGAAATGGTAGTAAGCTACTTTAGGACTTTTTGCCACAAATAATTGTCACCCGTGGTTTTTTCAATTGGCATACCTGTCCAGCAAGGATACATGTACGCAAAGGTAACAGCCACCACTAGAATATAGCAGACTGCTACTGTCGCCCCCCAGCGTTTACAAGTTGTTATCAGTTTTTCTAGAATTACAGCGGTACAAACCACTAAAAATGGTACTGACGGAAGATAATGATAAATAAACATGAGTCTGGGCGAAAATACCCACGGAAGCCAAAAAATAAAATAGTAGGCTAGCAGAAATAGGAGCTTTTTAGATTTAGTTCTAACCGCCTCTACGCAAACAGCTACAACGCATATAGCTCCACCCCAAAAAACCAGCGGGTTTCCCACAGCATATATGCTTTGGACAACACCAAATCCTGATTTAACCCACAGCCACACCGGTTTAATATCTAATGGCCACATGTAGGCTTTGGATTGAAATGGGTGTGTTGCTTTAAGACCTGTGTGATACCAATACATTTGTTTTTGCAAGTCAACAAATTTCTCCCAACCAAAATGCAGTAAAAGCGGGGTGTAACTTAAAATGTAGATAATAATTCCAATGGATATAAATTTTGTAACATTCATCAGCATATTTTTTAAGTTTAATACCGCTTTGGACTTGCGCCAGTCAAAAACCATTAGTTGGTGTAAAAACATAACGGGAAGTAAATATAGACCTGTCCACTTTGTGCTTACAGCTAAACCAAAAAATATTGCCGATAGGATAATTTTACCCCTCCACATAAATACGGCACTACATAAAACAAGGGTGGTTAGAATCACATCCACTAGAGCTATGCGCGACATGGAAAGAACAAGACCGTCAAGGGAGATGATTAACGCAGAAAGTAGCGCACCAATCCGCTGACCGGGAAATAAAGCTAGGTAAAAATAATACACAAGTACCGTAAGAAAAGTTCCAAACAAAAGTGGGGCAACCCGCCTAGACAAACTTGAAACTCCAATGATCTTAATAGGCACGGACATTAAGAGCTTTCCAGTTGGGGGATGATCCCAGGTATAGGCAAACCCTTTAGGGGCAGTGGTATCAAAAACCCAAGCGTCCATATTGGCCTTTGTGTACTGTTCAGCTGTAAACCCGTAGTAAATTTCGTCAAAATAATATTCGTCTGGCTGGTTTATCCTCCAGGCTTTAGTGACAAAGGAGAATAGCAAAACTAACAACAATAGAGCCGTATATTTACGAGCTTTTACTATAGCAAAAATTGCCTGCATTAAACTATTATATAGCATTGGTGCTACAATTCTTTAGTTAATTATGGAAAAAACTAAAAAAATATCGGTTGTTATACCTTGTTACAATGAAGAAAAGGTTTTGGATCAGCTGTTTGATAGGGTTACAAAATCCGCCTCGTTGTGGAAACACAGCTGGGAGGTTATTTGCGTTGATGACGGATCAAAAGACGCTACCTGGGATAAATTAAAGGCTCAAAGTAAAAAAGATCCTAGGTGGAAGACTATTTCATTTTCTCGTAATTTTGGACAACAGATGGCTATATCATGTGGACTTAATTACGCGTCTGGAGATGCAATAATTATTATGGACGCTGATTTGCAAGATCCGCCAGAAGAACTACACAGATATATTTCAAAATGGGAAGAAGGTTACGATGTTGTTTACGCCATAAGAACCAAAAGAAAAGAGGAAGTAGTTAGAAAACTTGGGTATTGGGCTTTTTATAGAATTTTTCCTAAATTAGTGAATTTTTACATCCCCTTAGATGCAGGGGACTTTTCCGTAATGGATAAAAAGGTTGTAGAAGTCCTAAAAAACATGCCAGAAAGAAACCGCTTTGTGAGAGTCTTGCGAGCCTGGACAGGTTTTAAACAGATAGGGCTGGAATGCGAAAGGGGCAAGAGAGTAGCCGGAAAAACCAGCTATTCGCTTAGAAAGTTGCTCGGGCTTGGTTTTAACGGAATACTTTCTTTTTCCTCCACCCCTTTAACTGTGGCTTTATATTTTGGACTATTTGTGACCTCTCTAGCACTAATTTTGGCAGTATTGGGTTTTGTTCCAAGCTACTCCATAACGCTTGTTTCCGTACTATTTTTAGGCGGAATACAGCTGGTTTTCCTTGGTGTCATTGGAAGTTATTTAAGTAGAATTTACGACGAAGTAAGAGGTAGACCTCATTGGATCATTAAGGATAGTACTATCACCCCGTCTTTATCATAGATCTTGTTACCCAAAGAAAGCAGTTTCTGCAAATTTAAATTAGGGTATTTTTGTTTCTCCACCGTCCCGATAATTATATAATCAACATGGTATTTTCTAAGAAGTTCGGTTGTAGGTAGGGCGTTGATTCCGGTGTAAATTTCGTTTAGTTCTATGCTTCGTTCGCCAGAATATGTGGGAACACCTCTGTATAGCCAAACATGCCCACTCCATCCAAGAATAGTAGGCCAACCTAAATATGAAGAAAATAAACTTTGATCCTTAAAACTTTCCCCAGGGGCTTCTACAAGGATTTTTTGTTTTTTCCCGTTAGGGAGGGAGTCCTGGATGCTTTTTAAAAAGAGAAATGCTTGATAGTCCGCCGGATACGCATCAGAGAAAAAGTTCATACCTGCGTACACACTCCTGGAAAATTTTGGAACAACCGTCTGCTTTAAAGTCAAAAAAGGATAAGTAGCTAAAGCAACTAGTATAAGCAGTGCCAAAAACCTGCCAACTATCGTCCTACCAACAACTAATAATGCAAGTATTGGTCCCGTTACAGCTCCCAACCAAAGCCATACCTGGATATAGATTTTAAAAACTGTATTAGCCCTCTGAAAAGATCCTTGGTACATAACATCCTTAATATAAAAATATTCCGTAAAAACAACCAAAAGGAAAGAAACAAAGAACACTAAGTGAATAAAACTAAAGTTTTTGCGTAATTTGGATGGATACAAAGCAAGCAACAATAAAAACGGAATTAGAAATCCACCCCAATGCAAAAATAAAGACCAAGGACCGGAAGAAGAGCTGGCAACACCTAACCCCATTGGTCCTGCCCGCGTATAAGAAAGAAGCCACGGTAATGAGATACCAACAACAATTAAACCGCAGAGAAAAAAGGTAGCAACATTTTTTAGGGTAAAAGGGTGCTGAATATATCTTACGCCAACCATTACTCCAACCAGCAAACCTAAGGAAACAATATCCCAGGTATTAGTGATAATAGCTAGACCCAAAAGAAAGGCTAAAAAATACACATAATAGTTTTTGTGTAACGGGGGTGTTTGTGTTTGAAACCAAAACACTAAGAGTGTATACAGTACTAAAATCCCAACAGCTAAACCCCACATATGCCCGTGAAGATCGGACACCAGAAAGCTAAAAATTGAAATCTCCATAATCACGCCTTCAACAAATCTGGTAGGATTCCAAAAGAAAAAATTTGTTTTCCATAGATATTGAGCCGAATAAAGATTCCCTGCAAATAGAACCAAAAAAACCGATAAAAATCCAGAAACTGTGGGCAAAAACTTCCCCTTTAAAAACGGTTTTAAATACTGGGCTGTTAAGAAAAGATATAAATTTTTCCCAAACCCATATAAACAAAGGGCGTATGTACCAAACATCCACATTACCACATAAAAAAAACCCGCCACGGGATCTAATCCAGAAAGCAACATGATGGTAAACGCCGTAAAATGTCCAAAATAGTAATAGTTTACAGTTTTTCCTGCCAACCAAACATCAGCAAGCGGAAGGGTTGTGGCGTTAAATAATGACCTGATGATGCCAAAATCGGGTGTGCGCTCTATCATGTTGAGTCTAAAGTCGCCAATTCTAATAAAATATAAAACGGTGGCAAATAAAAGAAAAATACTCTGGGCGGTTAAAATATCACACATGGAAAGGTGGCTTCTTACAGGCTTTAGTTTTAGTTCAATAAGAAAATTGGCACTAAACCAAATGAGAACAGACAAGTAGGTTGAGTAGTAAACTGGCACTCCAAGATGTGCTAGCAAAAACGAGATGTAAGAAATGCAAAGCCAACCAAGCAGGTGAGCTATAGCGTAGCCTTTATCAGAAAGCTTTTTAAAAAGAAGGTGGGAAATTGGAAAGCTGATAATACCAACCGCAAAATTTATAATAGCCAGTTGAAACGCCATTTCCACAAAATTATACACCGTGGCAATAGGATTTGGTGTCGTAAACCGAATATTCAATAGCGCCGTACTTAGTTTTAAACACTGGAGTACCGTTTTGTAAATAAATAGAGTAGTTTGGCATAAAATCTAATTGTTCCGGGGGACTTACAAGAACGGTATAACTAAGGTTGTATTTCTTTAAGAGAATACACTGATCATCTACTGATTTTGCCTCAAAAATGAGGCGTTTTACTCTTATTCTAGTGTCTGTATCGTACCCCGCCCCCCACGAAAAATACGGCCAACCTAAAAACACTTTTCTACCCGATAACAAAACAGGACTAGTGTAATCGGCGTTTAATATTGTATCGGATGGGTAGGTGTTATAAAGTACCCAACGAGCTAGAGGGTGGGAGTTAACATCTGGCGATAGTCCAATATTGTCGTTGGCTATGGCAAAAAGGTCAATAATTCCAGACAAAGTGAGAAAAACCATTAAAATAGCAAGGCTTGCAAAACCTATAAAACGGGGGAGTAGATTACGAAAATACAAAAAGCTAGTAACAAATCGCACAACAATATAAGCAGAAAGCATGTTACCAACGATTAGTGCAAAATTAAAAAACTTGTGATTTGCAGCTATTTCCGGGGTAAAAGTTACTAAATTAGCCACACCAAAAATTATCAACAACGGAAAAAATAGTCTTTTAACCTTGCTAGATGCTAAAAGGAAACCAAAAGGAATTAGCACGCTATGAAGCCCCAAATTTTGCCACCAATACAACAAAAAATACTTAAGAGTTAATGAGTTGTGGATAAGATAGCCGGGATACCAAGTTACAAGCGAAGGTCCGTGTTTTAGACTTAAAATTTGAGGTAAAACCACAAAAGCACCCACCAAACCCACCAGTGTAAGAAATTTTCTAAGAGACGGAATAAAAAACCAGTACCATACAATAAATATTCCAAGAATTAAAAGAACCGGCTGGTGGAAGTACGGAAAAATCCCTAATCCCAACCCCCAGATAATTGCCCAAGGAATTTGCTTTCTCCAAGGCTTATTCTCCATAAATAGGGTAGTATAGATAAACAGGAGAGCCAGTGCAAAAGCCCCGGCTAAATGTCGTTGATTGGTATAAATATTAAGACTCCAAAAAGCAGAAATATCACCCGCACCCCAAGGGGCAAAGGCTGGAAAGGTGGCGTTTTTAGCAATATCCTGCAAAGTAGTTGTTGACAAAGGATGCTCGGCAAAAAACCGCAAAAACGCAAACGAACCGTTAAAACAAAAAAATACTGTGGAAAGAATAGCCACAGCCAAACTATTAAAAACCTTGCGCGATAGCAAAAATATCATAGATAAAAGCAAAAAGAAGCCTAAAATACTTGGAATATTAAGCGCCCAATCAATGCGTAAACCTAGTTTTTCCAAAACTCCTACCAACATATAAAAAATAAAGTGATAGCGAATTGGCTCACCGGGAAAAATTGGATATTCGGGAAGCTTTCCATTAAAGATTTTAGAGAGGTTATCACCCAGGGAAAATGAACGAATGAGAGGAATATTGGCAAGAAAGTCACTAGAAACTTTAGTGGCTATGCGCATGTGTTGGCTTTTTTCGTCATAACCAAAAGTGTGAAACATTAACCAACAAGAAAAGCTAAACAAAATTGCAAAAAACATTAAAGTAAAAGGCTTTTTCCAGTGTTGCATAGCCTATTTTCTTGCCACAAGAAATATCTGTGGACCAAAATATTTAAGGTGATTTACCTCAACCTTAACAATATACTCCGCAAATTTTGCACCAAAAACTGCCAATAATACAGAAAGTAGACTAAAAGTACCTTTTCTTTTAATAAAAAAACCTGCGGATTTACAGTAGCTTTCAAGACCTGCGAGGGTAAATTTTACTCTGTGTTGTTCGCCCAGTAGCGCAGGAAACATCTTGAATTTGTCTATTAACAACTCAATTAAAGTCCACGGACTTATTCCGTAATTTGGTGTTGTTATGAGTATCTCTCCTCCAGTTTTTAGCATTTTTGATAAATTGGAAAGAACCGTCTCTACTTCTGATTTATCAAAATGTTCAATTACTTCATTAAAGATGATTTTATCAAACTTGTTACGGTAGAGTTCTGGGACTGCATCCAAAATATCCAGTGTACTGGCATCAGAATTTATTATACCGTCCGACTTTATCTTGGACAATAAAAACTCTACACTTTCTGTGTTGTAATCAAAACCAACGATAGATTTTACCTTACCGGCAAAAGCAAAAACCACATTGCCTGAACCGCAACCAATATCTGCCACAACAGCCCGCAAGTTTAGAAAATGTAATTCCTCAATAAGAATCAAACGGTTTCTGTGCCACTGTTTTTGAAAACACTTTCCTTTTTGTAAAGCATAATATTGGTAGTCGGGAGGAATGTTTAATCTATGTTCTACAATCTCTTTCGTCACGCTTGCTAGTATAAACCAGTCGCTGGGAACAATCTATACTAACATATGATTCCGTAACAGGTGTGATAAAGTTAGCTCTGTGGAAAGGGGAATAAAACAAGCACTCGCGCATATAAAAACCAATCTTCCGCATCCCATAATTTTTCTCCTGTCTCTAGTGCTATCTCTAGTAAGTTGCCTGTACTGGTTGCTCCACTATTCAAATGTATATTACGGAAATAATACCTCGTGGATAACATGGCTACTCGCGGTTACTACTCTACTGTACTCAGTTTACCCTCAAAAGATCAAAAGGGCGAGGGCAAAAAGCCCAGCTTTAATAATTTTGGTATCGGTACTTTTTCTCTATCTTCTTAGCCATTTATGGAATTTCTCTACCGCACCGTGGAATCAAAACGGTTTATTTGACGATGCTGCGTGGGATATCTACTTTGCCAAAAATCATGTTTTAAACAATCAACCAATTCAACCCGCGTATTTTGATAATGTTGGCTATATTAGCAGAGAGGTAGTATTCCATTACTACATTTCGGTATTTTTTATAGTTTTTGGGTACAATCTCCTGATATTTAATATATCGTTACTTGTGCTTGGATTTATTACGGTATTGTTTACAACACTAATTATCCACGAACTTTTTAAAAACCCTCTCGTAACCGCATTATCTGCTTTAATTGTGAATTTTTTTCCTTTACACTACACCCAAATTTTTATGGGACATAGATATGCAATAGTAGCCCCACTTATGGTAGTGTCCCTCTATTACCTATATACGGCATTCAGCAATCGCTCTAACATCCGTGCAGTACTTTCTGGTATATTTGCAGCCTTATGCTTTGGTAGCGGGATAATGGGTAGACAGTACTTATACGGACTAGCCCTATCGACAGTTGTTGTCTGTTTTACAACAAAATTTTTCAAACGGAAAGATTGGATTTCAATTTCCGTTATCTGGTTAGCATCGTTTGTTGTGTCTGCAACCCCTCTACTAATTTATATATTATTTCATTATTCCCAATACTCTAACCGTGAACAGGGTCTTCTTATGGAATTTACTACCACCTACAGAAACGGGGGATTGATTGCGTTAAAGCCTTATATAATTAATCTTACAGACATATTTTTTGCACCCCAAACATACAGGAGATTTTTTATGGATGATTACTATGCTATACCTCTACCCTACTACCTATTATTGCTTCCTGGTCTGGCTATTGTGGTGCTAAAAAAACACTTTGAGATCTTTTTCTTGTCAGTAATACCTGTTATAGCAGCATTCTTGTCCGGAGCGTATGATTTTAGAATTCTTCTGGCAACACCCATATGGGTTATAACTATAGCGTTTGGTGCTAATTTTATCCTCACATCCACAAGTCGTACAAATCTAGTTGTTTCTGCATTAGGAAAAGTGTTTGTTGGATTAATGATAGGAACAGGATTCTTGTCCTCCACGGTCTATTTATGGAGTATATCAAAAGACCCCAACCACATAAGATTGCTTCCACACAACGATGTTGCAGTATCGAGACTTATTCAAGATATTGTTATAGGAACGCCTAATCCTAGCCCCAACATGAAATGGAATGAATTTGACCGTAAAGCAGATATGTTGTTAGTTCCTTTTGATACATTAGTATCCCCCAAAAGTGCTTATGCTGTTGCTCACTTGTATCTTCAGAACTACAACGACACCAAAATTTTATCCTTTATTAACCAAGGAACTCAACTTCTAGAAACACCGGAGAGAATTTACGATATTAATGTACAAGCTATCAAAGATTACGAATCGAGGGGTAAAGATCTAAAGTTAGTATGGGAAGTCACAGACAAAACGGACAAAATTGTAAATATGTTCAGAAAATACAAAGACTATGGCGTTGAAAGTTTTTATTCCGGCGAAGTCGATAGCAATAAATTTTCTCTGTACGTACTAACCATCTACAATAAAAACATTCAGCAATTTAAACAGGGTGTGGCACGGGAAACCTATAATAACATATGAGTGATGTACAAACAGCATTGATTATTGGGGCAGGGCCAGCCGGACTGACCGCAGCTCTAGAATTAATCAGACACACAAAAATAATCCCCATTATCTTTGAACAATCAAACGACATCGGAGGTATCTCAAAAACTGTAAATTACCACGGCTATAGAATGGATGTGGGTGGGCATAGGTTTTTTTCTAAATCCCAAACCGTTATGAATTGGTGGAAAGATATTTTTCCAGTGGAAGAAACAGTCGATTCAGAAAAAGATCGCGTACATATAACCCCAGTGGAGGATAAAGGAATAAAATCTTTCTTGATACGAAATAGGATTTCTAGGATATTATTTGATAACAAATTCTTTCCCTACCCTATTACTTTTAAATTGGAATTTGCAAAAAATTTGGGTTTTACCAGGATCGTTAAAATACTAACCAGTTATGTAATAGCTTCTATATTCCCCAAGAAAGAGATAAAGAGTTTGGAGGATGTATACATCAATAAATTCGGTAAAAAACTATATTCGATGTTCTTTGAGGAATATACTAAAAAGCTTTGGGGAATTCATCCAAGTAAGATAAATCCTGATTGGGGCGAACAAAGGATCAAGGGAATCTCTGTAACAAAGGTCATTAGAGAGGCAATAAAAAAACACTTCTCAAAACTAGAAGATTTAGAACAAAGTGATACTGAAACTAGCCTGATACAAAAATTTATGTACCCAAAACTTGGACCTGGGCAATTTTGGGAAGAGATTGCGAAACAGGTTGAAATAGGAGGTGGCATTATACTCAAGCAACATAAAGTAATTAGGTTAAAACATAGAAGTCAAAAACTAACATCTCTGTTAGTAAAAAAGCTTGGCAACGATACCATCCAAGAGTTCGAGGGGGACTATGTATTGTCTACTATGCCTGTGGATGCACTAATCAAAGCATTTGAACCCAAAGCTCCTAAAAATATTATTGAAGTTTCCAGGGGTCTGCCGTTTAGGGACTTTATCTCTGTTGGGCTCTTGTTCAAAAAACTTACGATCAAAAATCATACAGAAATTGAGACCGTAAACGATCTGATTCCTGATAACTGGATCTATCTTCAGGATAAAGGATTAACTGCCTGCCGAGTACAAATATTTAATAATTGGAGTCCTTATATGGTTAAAGAAAAGGATAAGATCTGGCTTGGCTGGGAGATTGTCTGCAGTAAAAACGATGCGATTTGGACAATGGGCGATAAGGAAATCTTGGATTTGGCAACTGACGAATGCAGAAAAACAGGCATTGCAGACAAGGAAGACTTTTTGGATGGGTGTGTTGTAAAAATAGAAAAAGCTTATCCAGGTTATTATGGCACTTACAAAAAATTTGATGAGATAAAAAGTTTTTTAAATCCATTTGAAAACCTTTTTCTGATAGGGAGAAACGGTATGCATAGGTATAATAATATGGACCATTCAATGCTGACTGCCATGGAGGCAGTTAGGTGTATAAGTAAAGGAATTATAAATAAAAAAACCCTGTGGGATGTTAACACCGAAAAGAAATACCACGAAACCGCATCTACCTAAATCTTTGGTAGGGTAGCATCTATTTTCTGGGCATAATTGCTAAAGGTATCAAGATTGGTCATAAAACCCCGATACGCACCGTCTTTAAGATTAATAGGCGCGGAACTTTGAGAATAACTGGAAAAACTAGGATTCAAGTAAGGCGAGGACATTACAAGCGAAGCATCCTTAACCGCCTCACGAGTGGAAACTCGCAAACTTTCTACCTTAAAAAGTCTAATAGAATTTTCTGCAATTTTTAAAAACCTAGTAAGCGTCACCAAATTAGCAGAATTTACAGAAACATTAACTTTTTCTTCTCTGTAAAGCTCGGGATCGGGCGTAGTGGCAGAAGCAGGGGAACTAGCCTGATCACCACCCCTATTAGCGCTAGAATAATCCAACGAACTAAAAGCTACACCCGCGTCCTTACTCATAAGTAGCACCTGTTGGGAAAGCTCCGGTACTTTATCTCGCTCTTCCAGCGCCCAAGAAAGCTTAACCAAGTCGTTCACTACTAAACCTTTATTTTCTTGAAGCGACTTTAATTGATCCACTTTAGCCTGCAAAACGGAAACTTCTTGCGTTTTAGCGCCAATCTCCTCTTTTAAGCCCGATAAAGATTTGTAAGTAGGGGAGATGTACAGCGCGGAGATGGCTAGGGATAGTGCAACCAAAATAATAGGAACTATAAAGTTTAACAGCTCTTCCATCACCAGGCTTATCTCGTTGTTAATGTGGGAGTCCTTGTTGAGATTAAATTTACTAAGTAACATCATTGCAAAAAGTTCTCCTCGTTAATTTTAAAAGACACATTGTATTCCACGGATTTGCCTTCATCAACATTTAAAGAATCGAGCGACACCTCTGAAAACGCATTCTTGCCACCTAAACTAACCGCCGATTCGGAAGACGCATTGCCCTCTTTAGCAAGTTTATTAACTAAAGTGGAAACATCTACAATAGCTTGGGATGAGCCTGTTATGCGGGCTTTTTTGCCCGAGCCTTCAAAGCCAATACTTTCTAACACCACATTCTGTGGAACTCTAGCCAAGAGCTCTGTTAAAACCGCAGAATACTTTATGCGACTTTGCAGATACTTTTGTAACAAAAAATACTTGCCAGAAAGTTTTTTGGAATATTCTTCTACTTCCTGCATGCTATCTTTTTGCGCGGTAAGCTCCGTTTTTTGCTGATCCAAAGAGGAAATTTGTTTTTTGAGTGAGCTTGCTTTATAAAAAAGAAAACCCGCTACACCTAGTAAAATTACAAAAAGAGCTAGGGAAGTTTTAATGGAAGCACCAACTATAAATTGAGTCTTTTGGCGCTTGATTTCTTTGGGGGGAGTAAGATCAATTCCTATGGGCATACTTATACTATATTAGATACTTTCTTTTAATGCAAGACCCACTGCAACTGTATACAGCGGACCTAAATTTATAAGCTTTTCTTTTTGCGCTAGAATTTTGGGCGAAAAATCCAAGCCCGTAAACGGATTAGCCAGCTCCACTTCCATGCCCAAGTTTTCCGCGCTAAAACTTAACAACCCGGGCATAGTAACCGCACCTCCGGAGTACAAAACCCTGTTAAAGGTACAAAAAGTATTGCGGGTAGTATAAAAATTTATAGTGCGTTTAATTTCGTTAATTAAAGTTTCCGCTAAAGGCAAAACGGCCTGCTTAACCTTGCCGTTTAAAAGTTCCGCATCCAAACCATAACTTCTTCTGTACTCCTCTGCCTGTTCTTGCGTAACGCCACAATTTTGAGCTATTGCCTTATTAAAAGAGTTGCCCCCCAAAGAAACATTTCTAGAAAACCGCACATTACCGTTACGCACTACCATCATGTCAGTACCCACCGACCCTACATTTACCACCAAAATTGCCTCGTTTGACACCAATTTTTGGCTTCTTACCAAAGCTCGCACAATAGAAAAGCTGTCCGACTCTACAGAAACCACCTTTAAACCAACCGTTCGCGCGATTTCCATAAGTTTTTCCACAATCTCCTTACCACAAGCCACTACATTAACTTCCACTTCTTCCTTGTTTTGCTCGTTAGGACCTAAATTTTCAAAGCTATATACCAGCTCTGCTAAAGGTCTGGGAAAAATTTTGCCTCCTTGGATTTCCAAGTACCCCTTAATCTCTTTGTCGGTCTTAAAAGGTAAATTTAAGATGGTGGTAAACACACTGGACTCTGGAAGAGATAAAACCACATTTTTAGTGGAAAAACCCGCGCCTTTAATGAACTCCTTTAAATTTTCGGTGGACTTTTTTGGATCATCGCCTGGACACGCTTCACAAATTAAGGCTTTAGTTAAAATGGGCTTTTTAATACCGCCAATTTTTTTATAGTCAATCTCTACTGCTCTATAGGAAGTATGACCTATGTCTAAACCAATTACTGTGGGCATGGTTATATGATACTAGTAACTTCCGCGTAAAACAACCGTGGTATCTAGCGTGGTTTCCGCATTAAACATTTTTGCGTTAGATGAGTTGGGTTTAAAGAACTTAATTTTTATGTTCACTGCCACAGGATTATCTAACGCATCCTCTACAATGGAAAAACTAGAGTTAGCTAAATCTACGGACACGGCAGATAAAGTGGGTTTTCCATTTACCAAAGTGTCATCCGTAAGTTTGGTATTATTCAAAAGAATACAATTCATAGAATCGTCGCTACATCCTTCAGCAACACCGGAGGCAATTTTGTAAGTTGTAGTAACAGAGGAGACGGGTGACCCTTGAGATAAAATAAGCGTTGATCCTGTTACCTGGGCATTATAGGATTTTTTAATGTCGTTTTCTAGTTTTAGAAAAACAAAGCTGGAGGCTTGTTCAATATCAATAGCCATCTGCGCTTTAACCGAGCTTTTTAACAGGGTAGTAATAATATTTACAGAAACTAGCGAGACAATTGCTAAAAGACTAACTGATATTAGTAGTTCCACTAGCGTAAACCCTTTATGACTTTTTTTCATAATGACCTCCAATCAGAAAGAAGTCCTTCTATCTTATAAGTTTTTGATACATTAGAGATGTTCCAAGTTGTTATAACGGTGTAATTAAATTGTTTAGCATCAAGCGGGTTGTAACTGGTGGAAAAGGAGAAACTAACTGCGGATGGACCAGTACCCACACTACCGCTACTACCAGTAACTAAAGTTTTGGTAGTAGGATGAAAATAACACAGCGTAGTGGAACAGGGAACTACCGTACTAGTCCAGAAAGTTGACCAGGTGGAGGTGTCTCGCTTTAATTTAAGTAGTTCTGCTTGACTTTGGGCAATTTTGCCTGCCTCTGCATAAGCTCTATTGGTGGTTGACGCTTTAATAGTAACCACCGCCAGAGAAACCATGGCCAAAATAACCACCACCGATATACCAAAAGCCAACAAAATTTCTATGAGGGCGTACCCCTTGGGATTGTTAGCTTTCGTAGAAAGCCCTTTAGTTTGAACAGGAAACTGCATTGCTTAATCCTTTTGTTGTTACCGCCTCCGCTGTTTTAAAGGCAAAAAACACGCAGAGGGGGGAGTCGTTTTCATTGATTCTTGCTATTACGGCATTAGGAAGTGTTTTAGTGGAATCAATTACCACATTAGACCCAAGATTATTACACACAGTTGATGTAGCAGATTCTGATCTAAAGGAAATGTACTCTCCGGAGTTCCGTGTGAACTTAACCCCTGCATACTTATATTTTGTAGCGTCGCTGGCACCCGGATTACCCACCTCTGTTAAAGCCCTGTTTCTAACGGTAGCCGTGGCATCTCTAACCGCATCAACGGCTTGTTGCAATTTTTTATCGTTAAGTGATCCCGTAAACGAAGGCAAAAAAGCAAACGATGCTACTGACATAACCCCCACCGCAATTAAAACTTCTACTAATGTAAACCCCTTTATCGAAGCAAAAACTTTGTTAGACATTTTCCTCCTTTAGCTAAATCAATCTGCTGTTGTATAAAAAGCTGTTCCTCCAAAAAAACCGCAATTACAACCTAAAGTGCTGTTGGGACATCCAGTTGTCCCCATTGAGGCAATCTCCATGTTTGTAGCAAGTAAATAGCTATTTCCGTTCGACTTATAAGCATAGCCTCTCCACGCACTTGCACTGTTACATATAGTACCTGTAGTTTTAGGGTCAATGGGCAGGATGTTAATATATGCGGTAGCTAAACCAGAAATGGAATTAACTAGCACCCAATTAGAACCAGAAGTGGGGTAGCCCCTATTGTCGCTAAAATAACTCTCCAGAGCTACTTTTACTTTGGACAAATCAGAAATTCTTTGGGAATCACGCGCTTTAGCCTGAATACCCCTGGGATTAAGCACGGCTAGCAAAACACCAGTTAAAATACCTATTAGAGAAATGGCTATCAAAAGCTCCACGAGGGTAAATCCTTTGGTGGAACAGTTGTTTAATTTTTCTTGACTTTTAGATGCAGGCGACATTATCTACGATCTCCGTACAATTTGCAGAAGGGCATACTTTGATTTTACCCCAAACTGATAGATATTTAAAACATTTGCCTGTTTCGCTCACTTTATTAACATACACTCCAAAGGAAGCTTTATCAGCAGCCACTGTGTAGGGATAAGTAACTCCCGAGGTTGGCTCGTCTTTAGGGATCCTAGAAATAAAAGTAGCTACTTCCGCATCATCAGGTTTATTATCGGCAGGAGTAGTATCAGTAATAGTAGGGGGATAACTGCCGTTGGCATTGGCATAAGCCTCTATTCCCAAGGCGTATTTTTCTAAATTGGACTGCCTAACCCCATCCTCCGCTACATTTCTTTGTTTTTTGGGATTTATAACAGAGACGGTAACACCGGTTAAAATGCCTATAAGGCTAATAACAATTAGCAGTTCAACTAGAGTAAATCCAGACGATTTTTTCATAAACTTCATAAACAAACCGATCCAGCTTTAGATCCAAATTTTAAGGATGACCCATCGCTAAAATTAAAATTACATTCGTAAATACATGTTCCAAAGGTTCCAGTTACCGTTACAATACTTGTGGCAGTTGTGGGATCGGGGTTGGAAGTTAGTGTGTAAGTGGATATGGGTGGATCTCCAGTAGGATCGGTGACTCTAATTTTTGCAAAAGTGTCGCACAGCAAAGCACTATCCTTAGTCGCACCGCAAGCATTTAGCGCCAAACAGAGTTGAGAGGTTTTAGCCTTAAGAACCGCCTCTTTGGCCTTTCTTTGTTGCGTTGCAGGATTGATAGTCATGTAAAGCGCGCCCGCTAAAATTGAAATAATAGAGATAACCACTAAAAGCTC
>CAZNNN010000013.1:0-19278 GCA_964574405.1 uncultured Candidatus Saccharibacteria bacterium
CCCGCCATGGGCGTCCATCGCAGCCATGAAGGCCCGCGCCGACAGCAGATGAAGATCACGCAGTTCCCGTACATCCTGATCCGTGATCCCCGGCATCTGTGCCATCGAAACCTTGCTGAAATCTGGACCTGCTCTCAGAGTCGCCATTGTATTTTCCTCCTATAAGAATGGACCTTGTGTTGACAAACAACCGCAACAAACTGCAAACGAGTCGCTTCGCTACGCTCGCGATGACAGCTAACGGCACGGTAACAGGTATCACCACGGTGACAAATATCGCCGTAGTGACAAACATTGTCGTGCTGTCTTTACTGTCGCTCATATGCAAATTGTTGCAGGTCAACCGCATCCGCTCCCCAGGAGTCGTCCATATAAACTTAAACCCGCGATTTGTTAAAGTGCATAGCCTAATTGGCTAACTTATTCAGTCACTTTTAGACTGATTCAAGAGATGCCAAGATACTTTGAGCGCAACAGGTGGCTGTCGCTTGAATCAATCTAACAGCTTATAAGGTTAAGGCAGGCTAATGTGGCAGGTTTACAAGAGATATAGTATCAGACCTTGGGGGGTTTGTCAAATACTATGGGTTGGGTTGACATGGGGTTGGGGATTTGATAACATGCTTTTACTAAACTTTGAGTGGATATCTCGCATGTCCACTCATTTTTTTATTTACCTTTGTATTCTAGCTGATTCCTAAGTCGCACAAAATCTCTAAAATTTGGTCCGGCAAATTGCCTTAATTCTCTTGAGGTTCTTTCCCCTCTTGCTAAAATAATAACCTCTTTACCTGATTCTTTAAGATACTTTAAAACAGGCAAAAAATCACCATCGCCAGAAAGTATTACCGCATTAGTATAATATTCTTGTTCTTTCATAAGATAAAAAGCCATATCCACATCGCAATTTGCTTTTCTTCTTGTAGTTCCATCGTCCTGTGAGTATATTTTGACGGGTTTTAGAAACAGCTTGTAACCAAAGGTCTGCAACCTTAAATAGAATTTAACGCGTTGAAGGTGTCTGCCAATAAGAAAAAGCTGGGCTTCGTTGAGATCTTTGGCACAAGTTTCCACAAGATTTTCTAAATAGTCGTTTAATTGATCTAAAGGTACTGTGTGATTTAGAAGATAGTTGTATTCAAAATCGTAAATTTCTACTCCCCCAAAGTAAAACGCCTCCTTTACACCGTATTTTGATTTTAAATATTTGAGCAATTTAAGGTAATCTATCCGCCAACCTAAACTTTTTTCTCCCCCATAAAATAAGTTGGAGGCATCGATAAACGCGTAATTTGGTTTTTGTTCTACTGTATTTTCTGGCGTATCTATAGTAAAAATTAGAAGCTTCTAAAAAAAGACCCTGCAAATGCCTTTCGACCTTGCAGGGCGGTTTAGTACCTACAATCTACCAAATACGGCAAGTTTTGTCAAAGGATGTTTGTCATACTTTTTCAACTTGACATTAGATTCTGGAAAGTGTTATCATACTCCTAGTTTAACTCTACTCCGTCGCAAGGCGGAGGTTTTTTTTATCTGGAGATCTGATCCTTTATATCCTCAAGAAAAACATAATTAGCGCTGAGTTTTAATTCCCAAGAAATCATAGTGCGAGTGGAAAAAACCCAAACATCTTTAGAGAATGATTTTAAGGGATGTTTGACACACTTCTGGCATAGGTTAATGTCGGGAAGAATTTGCGGGGTTTGTCAAATACTATGGGTTGGGTTGACATGGGGTTGGGTGAGTACATCTAAGAAGTTGGAGGTATCCACAAGTGTAAAGCTTTTAGCCTCAACGGTGGTTGCATAACGCTTGTACATCTCTAAGGCTCCTGGTCCAAGTTGCTGGTTGGACTTAACCTCCCAAGCTTCTATCTCTCCCCCACTAACAGAAAGTAAATCCAGTTCTTTTTGCATGTGTCTCCAGTAACAGTAACGCGCGTTATCTCCCCTTAACAACATAATGTTTGAAATAACTGCGTCTTCAAAAACATGCCTATAGAAATCCTTTAGTGCCGGAGAAGATAAATCTCTAATTCCCAAAGCGCAAAGAGCAAGATTTACAGACAGAAAAATCGGCTTTTTAAGTGATAACGAGCTTTTTCTTAAACTTTTGTAGTAGTTAGGTAGCAATTGAATTAAACCCAAGTCCACTAAAGTATCTAGATACTTAGTTAAGGTCTGCCTAGAAAGCCCCACCTCGGAAGCAAAATTTAGTTTTTTAACTTGCTGGCACATATTTGATGCCAAAACAGTGTAAAAGTTATTAAATTCGGATCTTTTGTCAATGTCGTAAAGCGTAATATCCCCAGATAGAATAGCTTCTAAGACGGACTTCTTTAGATAGTCAAACTTTGTGCCAGCATCCGTTATATGCAGTGTTTTTGGAAACTCTCCGTAAAAAATATATTCCTCCCACTCTTTAGTACTAACCAAACCTGTGTGAAAGCCTGCGCCGTATTCGAGAGTTAAATATTCTAAAAATGTTAGGGGCTTTAAAATTATAGGCATAAATCTTCCTACCAGGGGCTCCCCTTTTTTGGTTTTATCCAAGTTATCCAAATTAAGTCCCGAAGAACCCGTAACAATAATTCTCTTTTGAGGATGCGTGTCGTAAGATTTTTTTAGCAGATCCTTCCACCTTCTACAGTACTGAATCTCGTCTACTATTAATAGAGCGTTTGGAGGGACATTTTTTAAAACTAATGCCAGATTGTTTTCTAGCTGGGTAAGTTCAACAAAATAAATATCCTCGCTTTTGTAAGCGCCTTTTTGCAATATGTCTATAATAAGGTGTTTGATGATGGTGGTTTTACCAAGTCGCCTCAAGCCTTTTACTACAACAATAAGATCCGTGCCGTAAAATACACTTTTAAGCTTTTCAAAGGCAAACCTTGGTGTTTGTTTGTATTCAGGCAGATGCGTGACGCTAAAATCCTTGAGCCACCACGGATTTTGGTCTATGTTGAAGTATGTTTCGTTAGACGCTTTTGCAACCATAAGTGGGTAGATCATACACTAATACCATGTTAGTGTAAAGAGGTGTTTACACTATAATGATGTTGGGGGTTTGTCAAATACTATGGGTTGGGCGTAACAGCTATCCAGTATATTCTTTGTAATAATAAAGGTTTTTGAACAGTTAGCGCTCATTGCCCTGCTGACAATGCCTTCAAAACCCACATAGACAATTTGTTTCCCTGCATCTCGGGCATCCTTAATTGCGGGAATAAGATCTGTGTCAGAAGAAATAATGTAGCAAATTGCGGGGTCTCTTTTTTATTACAAATCCTGCAGTAAAACGGTATCCGAAAGATCAGTAAATTCCCTTGATACAACAAATCCTCTGTCCATGGCTAACTCACCGGAGAATGCTCTTATGCGAGATACATCGTCGATAAAAGCCTTATTTTTAACTTCAAAACAAACTTTCTTTTCAGGCAGAACAAAGTCCACCTCTGCTCCGGATTTTCGCTGATAGTATCTAGTATCTGTTTGGAATTTCTTAAGAGCCAAAAAAGTACTGTTTTCCACAAGATTTCCATAGGTAACCTTACCCAGTATATTTAAAATACCGTTGTCACAGATATACACCTTCTTGCTACCGCTAATTTCTTTGTCTACATTCTGAGTGTGTGGCTCCACGAGGAAGATGAAATAAGTATGCGACAAAAAAGACAGGTATGCATAAACGGTATCCCTTGTTGTCCCCACTTCTTTAGCAATTTTTGTAATGTCCAATCTAGAGCCAACTCTATTTAGGAGTAGAATAATTACATCGCGAAAGGCGGCAATATCTTTAAAGTCAGCCAATTTCTCTACATCTTTTTCAAAGTATGACTTAAATATATCTTTAACATAACTTTCCTTTTTGTCCACACTTTCAGCTAAAACCACTTGAGGAAATCCCCCGTATGTTAAGTATTCCTCCAGGTACTTGTTTAGTTTTTCATACCTAATGTAATTTTTTGACTTATCCATTTGGCTAAAATCGTTAGAAAACTCATATTCAATCCCCTTGAATCTAAGGAATTCCCTAAAATTTAACGGAAACAATTCATACAGCTGTTTTCTGCCAGACAAACTTTCTGAAAATAGATTTTTTAAATAGAAACTGCTGGAACCTGTTACAAAGAATTTGATATTGTGATGATCGCTGAGATACTTAATAGCCGGTACGGACTCTGGAAAAGCTTGCAACTCGTCCAAAAAGACATAAATTTTCTCTTTAATATGTAGGGCGGTGTTTACGCTTGATAAATTCTGAATAATGTTGTTGTAGTCCTCTTCCTCAAACACCTTTCTATCAAGGGGGTTCTCAAAATCTAAGATAACTTGGTTAGTAGACTTTATATACTGGCTAATGCTTTTCATAAAAAAAGTCTTGCCCACCCGCCTCATACCGGTTACCACAACAATATCAAGCAGTCCAATGTTGGAAACTACTTCTTGAAATAAATCCCTTTTAAAAATTTGCATGTAGGCACTTTACACAAAGTATTTAGCATTGTCAATAGACAGTCGACAGATGGAGTCCATATTTGTCGACATGCAGTCGACACTTTACTGTTTTTTGATTTCCTGATTGGTGTTGGCTACTTCCTGCCCAGGTCTAAAGTTTCTCACTGCCCCACTAGCAATCTCGGTAAGCCTCTGATTAGCAGAGTCGTTCTGCTTGTTAAGTAGCTCTATTTCCGCTTTTTGACCCGCCACCAAATCCATCAGAGATTCTACCTTTGCTTGCAGTAACTTTATTTCCGCCCGCGACTGGGCATTAAACATCTCTTCTTTATGAGAAAATTCTTGTTGTAACTTGGCGCTATTGGCAGAAACTGCATCACTAACACCTTTAGAGAGCCTCGCTTCAAATGTTTTGTCTTTATCTCGCAACTCCTTTAGTTCCGCCTCCGCTTCCTTTAATTTAGCATCCCTTTCAATAAGGTCGCCTTCTCGTTTTTCTTTTTTATCGTTCCAAGCGTCCTCGTCTAACTGCCGACTTCTTTTAACATCGTAGTTGTACTCCTCAGTTTCCCTTTGACGACTCTTTTTTTCCTCATCGCGTTCTCGCTCCCATTTTTGTCGTTCAAGTTCCCTAGTTTCAAAAAGTTTTGAAAGCGATGTAGCTACTTCGTCAACCTTTGACATAATATCGTCAACGCTGGCGTAAACCGACGCACCCAAATCGTCAATCTGCTTTTTTAAAACGGTTCGTAAATTATCTGCGGTTTGTTTTAATTTTGCGGTTGTTTGCTTTTTGTCCGACTCTTCCCCGCCCTGAACCTGATCCAAAAGCGAATAGTACGCGTCTAAAATATCCTGCTTCTTATCTTTCTCTGAAACCTGCGGTGCGTCCATAAACGGAATGCTACCACTTTATTTTTTAAAGCGCAAGTGTTGACATGGAGGTAGATTGTAGTATAGAGATGTGCCACATTCAGCTGTGGATTATAACTTTAAAATAGCTCAAAAATACGGTTAATTAGATAGAACGGGAGCAGTATTACACTTTCCCGCATATCAAAATTAGCCTCCGAAACCTTAACTAAACCCGCGTTCTTAAACTCATTTTTAAAGCTCTGCAACGATCTTGCCTTACCGGTACTGCCAGATTTAACTTCCACCGCCACCGCTCTACCCCCAATCTGCAGACAAAAGTCAACTTCCGCAATACCTTTATCCTTATCTCTAGACCAGTAATATAAATCCACAGGCTCGTAAAACTTATCGGAAGCTAAAATATTCTGTCCAACCACCTGCTCTGCCAACCTCCCTCTGTAAAGGTCGCCTAAATCTTTTAAATTGATAAAGCTCTCGTAAGTGTTTGCTGACATATTTACAAAGCCAACATCCAACCAAATTAGCTTTTTTGACCTTTTTTCTTTGGCAACAAAAGGCAGAGAATTGACGCTTGTTGACCTGATCTGTCTTAATAGCATGACTTTTTCTAACAGATTAAAGGCGCCACTCATTTCCCTACTTCTAAACTCGGAGTCGGCAAAATTTTCATATTTATACAACGCACCCGCATATGCAGGACCTGCGCTAATAATATGACTTAAATACTTGGCAGTTTCCGCGCTGGCATACCTGTAAACATCGTTTTCGTAAGTTACAGAAAGATTCCTTAAAGCTTTTTTACATTCTTCCAGATTCCCTGCTGTGGATACATAAGTACTTAAAATTTCTGGCATACCACCAAGCAAAGTATACTTTCTAAACAGGTCTATCAACAGCAAATGAATTCCTTGTGGCAGAGATTTTGGCTTTGCTAAATCTATATTGATCAAATGGTTTTTTAAGTCAGCCCTATCCAGGGCAGAAAGAAATTCAAAAAAAGTAAGTGGGTACATGTAGCCATACTCCACCCTACCAACAGGCATAGAAAGACCTTCCCGCTGGATTTTTGCCTCCAATAAAGACCCTGCACAGATAACATGAACTTGTGGTTTATCCTCGTAAAAAAACCTTAAGAGCGACATTAGGCTGGGCGAATTTTGGATTTCGTCGATAAACAAAAGAGTTTCCGGTGCATCTATATCCTGTTTAAGACCCAATTTTACAACGGAACTAAAGGTTTCTAAACTGTCCACCGCACCAAAGAGCTTAAATGTATCCTTGTTTTCTAAATTTAAATGGACAAAGTTAGTGTAGTGCTTTTTGGCAAAATTATTAACCAAATAGGTTTTACCCACCTGACGAGCGCCCCTTATCACTAAAGGCTTTCTGGCAGGGTTTTTTTGCCAAACCGCAAGATAGTCTTCAAAGCGTCTAGTAAACATATCTGTATTTTACTACATCTAATGTAATAAGCAAGTACCATTTTGTTACATGTGTTGTACCAAATAGGTACATATCTATTACACAGAGTGGGACATGATAAAATGGCAGATATGAGCGATATGGTGGAAAAGGCGCGGGAACTAGCTAAAAAACATCACGAAAAAGAGGTGCGGGCATCGGGTGAAACCTTATATCAACACCTAGATAAAGTGTATCAAAAACTTATTGACGCAGGGATAAAAGATGAAAAAGTGCTAGCTGGCGCTTTGTTGCACCATCTGCCAAGGAGTCTTACCCAAGCTTTAACCACAATCAGAGACACAGTTGATCCGGAGGTAGCCAAGCTGGTAGAGCTGTACCACAACTTAGCACAAAAGGACATTAAACAAGAGTCGCCAAAAAATTTTAACCACAACTACATTGTGCAAACCTATATGAATTTAGCCGAGGATATGCGCGTTTTGGTAATTGCGCTTGCTAACCAGTGCCACAATATTGAAAGTGCCTTTACACTCCCACAAAAAGAACGGCTGGCGGTAGCAGAAAAAACGCTCTTTATTTACGCCACTATTGCTAAAATGCTGGGAATTAGTAGCTTTACCAAAACTTTGGAAAACGAAGCGTTTAAAATTATAAATCCCGGTATGTACACTAAAATTCAAAAAGCGGTGGACGCTAAATCTCACGAGTTAGAGTATTTCTTTAGCGAGTCGATACCTGTAATTAGAGAGTTACTTCAAGAAAACGGCATTGAAAGCCAAATTTCCAGCAGAATTAAACACATTTACAGTATTTATAGAAAATCCGAACGCTATACAGGCAGAGGGATAGAAGTTGGGGAAAATTTTGACTCAATTTACGATATTGGCGCTATGCGCATTGTTACCCAAAATGTTAAAGAAGTTTATACAGTAGAGGATATTTTAAAGTCGTTATGGGATCAAATCCCCCACTTGCGTAACGATTATATTCAAAAACCCCGCCCCACGGGATATAGATCCTTACATAATACTTTTACAATCGATCATAATTTAAATATTGAAGTACAAATTAGAACGCAAGAAATGCACGAGGAATCAGAGTACGGCTTGTGCAGTCACTTGTTCTATAAAATTGGGGAAAGGTTTAAAAAAGAATTAAGACATAACCCCCATTGGGTAAAAGATTTAAACTATTTTGAGTCTTATGATAAGGCGGGAATTAGGCACTTTGCTAACAATGTGTACGCATTTACTCCTAAAGGCGATATTGTGGAATTGCCAAAAGGGGCTAAAGCGGTGGATTTTGCGTATTATGTGCATACAGATATTGGTAACATGTGCGCGGGGGCAAAAATAAACGGTACTATTGCCAAAATTGACACTTTAATAAAAGACGGCGATGTAGTGGAAATTCTAGTGGACAAAAACAAGCACAAACCTAGTAGGGACTGGCTTCAACTGGTGGGAACTAAAAAAGCCAAATGGGAGATTTTAAAAGAACTTAGAAAAGATCGCTGACAGCATAAAAAGTCAACAATGTGCTGATACAACAACTGGAACACAAGCAATTAGCAACCTTGATAGCTTGCATCGGTAAGTGGTAGCGTGTAAATTACAATAAGATCGCCCTCTTCCTTCTGCTCAGAAGTTAAGGGCTTTTGTCCCCTGCTAGGTGTCGGTTATTCGCCCCGCGCGGGGGCGTTTTTTTCCTTTTAGAGAAGTTGTTTGATGTAATCAAATACAAATTTGGGCACAAAGTCAGCCTTATAGCCTAATCGCTTGGCTTCTTGTGTGCGTTTTTGAGCATGCGGGACAGCCCGCACCTCCCCCATAAGTCCAACCTCACCAAATACAGCTGTACCCTGCTTTAATGGTTTTTCTAAAATGGACGAGGCTACCGCAAGACAAACGGCAAGATCGGAAGCGCTATCGTTTACTTTAAAACCCCCGGCAATATTTAAATAAATGTCGTATTGATAGCATGGGATTTTGCACCGCTTTTCTAATACCGCTAGTAGTACCTGCAACCTATTTAAATTAAAGCCACTGGCGGTGCGCTTTGGATACCCAAAATTGGTTTTAACAGATAGCGCTTGGATTTCATAGAGAATTGGTCTAAATCCCTCCATAGCAACTGCAATGCAAGACCCTATCATACTTGCGTTATCTTTGCTAACAAACAATTCGCTAGGATTGGTAACTTCCTTAATACCATTTTCCACCATCTCAAACATCCCCACCTCAGAAACTGCCCCAAATCGGTTTTTAGTGGTGCGCAAAATCCTGTATAGGTGTTGAGAATCACCTTCCATGTATAAAACCGTGTCAACTATGTGTTCCAACACCTTTGGCCCTGCAATCTCGCCCTCTTTGGTAACATGCCCTACCAGAATAACGCAGAGATTCATGTTCTTGGCTACCCTCACCAATCTTTGAGAGCATTCTTTAATTTGGGCAACAGATCCGGCACTTGATACAAGATCTTTAGTGTATAGAGTTTGAATGGAATCAATCACGAGAAGATCATATTTGCACTTTTGACCATTTTGGGTGTTTTCGGAGTTTGAGTACAATACTTGTTCAACAACATCAACATCGGTTTCCTGCAGAGCATTCAGGTTATCGCCAGCATAGCCCATTCTTGTGGCTCTAAGTTTAATTTGTGCTGGACTCTCTTCACCGCACATATATAAAATGCTTTTAGTATGCAAGCTTTTACATACTTGAGTAATTAAAGTACTCTTTCCTATCCCCGGCTCACCTGCTAAAAGAACTGCTTGCCCTGGAACAAATCCCCCACCCAAAACTCTATCAAACTCCCCTACTCCCGTTAAAATTCTTTGGGTATCGCTAATCTTAACTTTGTCTAAAGTCTCTACTTTAACCGACGCTGTAAAACCAGCGCTGACACCATCGTTGCTCGCCTTTTTCCCACTCGCCTTGTTCCCGCCCGATCTGTCCAAAGTTTCAACTAAAGTGTTCCATTCTCCGCACTTAGGACATTGCCCCGCCCAATTAGTAACCTGCCCAGAACAACTCTGACAAATATAAACGGTTTTTAAGTTTTTCATTGCAACACCTCCAAAACCCCTTCTGGGGACAATTTTACCTTGATTATTTTTCTCGTACTAGAGCCCCGCATCAAAAAGCCGGCGATTTTATCTAAAAGCTCCTTTTCCACGGTTCTTCGCAAAGATCTAGCCCCAAATTCCATAGAAAACCCCTTTTCCAACAAAAACTCTTTAACTCCCCTCCCAAGCTCCAGTGTTAAGTCTTTATCTGCCAAGCTTTTTTTAACCTCGTCTACCAAAATATCCAAAATCCTAATAGAATCCTTTTTCTCCAACTGTTTAAAGGTGATAACTTCATCGAATCTATTTAACAGCTCTGGTTTTAGAAAAGCTTTAGCACTCTGCTGAACGCGTTCTTCAATCTCTTTTTGTGACTTTATAGAGCCACCGTAACCTATATCTCGCTTATGAATGCTTTCTGTACCCAGATTACTGGTTAATATTACTACGGCGTGAGAAAAGCTAAAAGTATCCCCCCGCATGTCGCACAACTCGCCTTCCTCCATAATCTGCAAAAGAATATTTAAAATATCGGGATGAGCTTTTTCTATTTCGTCAAACAATACCACACTTTGGGGCTTCCGGCTTATTTTAGATGTTAACTCCCCTCCGTCGTTGTAACCAAGATAGCCTGGAGGCGCTCCCACCAGCCGTGCTACGGTGTGCTTTTCCCCAAAGTCGCTCATATCCAACCTGATTAAAGCGTCGTCACCAAAAGCTTCTTGAGCCAACACTTTAGCAAGCTCTGTTTTTCCAACACCTGTGGGACCTAGAAACAAAAAGTTCCCCACGGGTTTATGCTTGGGACGCAAACCCATTTGGGATCTCACTAACGCCTGTGTTACAACCCCCACTGCCCTATCCTGTCCTACAATTTTTTGCTTAATGTGCCTATCTAAATCCGCTAAGGTCTTTGTACCAATTTTATACTCTTTTTGCTCCTCCTCCTTGTATTCGTTAAGCACTTTATCTATATCTTTTGCTGTAAGCGTGTGCAGATCTTTACCGGAAGCTAGAGTTACCCCGTTTAGCTTATCTTCTAGCTTATATAGCACCTTTGCCAAACGCGTAGCTTTATCGTAATTTTTATCAAAAAAAGCCTGGTCTACATCCAAACTTGCCTTAATGTGTTTGGCAACCAGCGCTCTCAAGTCCGCTGGAACCTTGGTATCTTCATAAGATGCTAGGGAGCAAGCTCTGTCTAAAAGCTCCACTGCTTTTTGCGGAAAAACTTCAGCCTTAACTTCTGTTTTAGCCTTCTTATACGCGTAACTCACCGCCTCTTTAGGAATTTTGAGCAAAAAGTAACCTGCCAATTTGCGGGCTTCCATGTGTAAAATCTCCATAGTAATTTTTTGGGCCGGCTCTTTGATATCTAGCGCGGTAAAACCCCAAAAAAGCTCCTCCTGCAGGCTAAAATCGCCGTTGGCGGACTCGTCGTCCAAACAAATAATAAGTTTACAGTTTACTCTGTTTAAGCTTTCTACTAAATTTTTAAAAACCGCTCCAGCACTAGAAGTGGCAGAAAGGTTTATAAACATGGAGGGCATGCTTTTTATTACTAAAATACTTCTACCCAACATTCTTGCCTCTGATGCCAAATTTCTTATGGCTATGTCAAAAGTCTCTGTATTTGCCGGAAGGTTGGTAACAAAGGCTTGCAAGTTAAAATCCAGCATGTAAGTTCCTGCAAAAAAAATGGGGGTGTCCATTAAGCTGATTCTTCTAGCCATAACTTCTATAAGTGACTTTTTCCCCACACCCCGAGGACCAGTGAGTAATACATTGGAATTATTTCTTTGAAGTAATATTTTGAACATTTTGTGAACTTCTTCTCGCTCCACAAAACGGTCTTTTGGGTAAAACATGTACCTTTTTGTTAAATCGATGGCGTAGGTGTTTAAAATATTTGGTTTTACCGAGTCGCTTACATTTTTAAGCAGTAACGGCAAGGAATTTAGCCTTTCCACTTCCATACTTATTTCCTCCAGCCCACCAAACCCAGCTTTGGTTAACCCAGCCAACAGCAAATGTTCCGTTCCCACATAAGTGTGCCCCATCCTAATAGCGGTGTAAAAAGCTTCTTCTACTAACTGATTAAGGGGTATGTATTTGTCTTGTTTTAGATTTTGTAAAAACCCACGCGATTCCAGAACGCGTTTACCCATACCGCCAGCGGTAACAATTTTGGTAAGTAGATCAACTAGGCTAATCTCGCTAACATCGCCAAAGGAACTTAAAATAATTTTGGCTCGTGCATCTATTCGAGTAAGAAAAGTATTCATTAGACTTGTGCAGGTTGTTCTTCTTTAAGACTTAAGGAAAGCTTTTGATTTTCCGGCTCAATGCCAATAATTCTAGCCTCTACCTCTTGACCTACTTGCAAAGGTCCGGTGGCTTGACTTATGTGCAAAAGCCCGTCCAACCCTTTTTCCACATTAATAAAGGCACCAAACGGTACAATTTTACTAACCACACCCTTAACCTTTTGACCTACTTTAAAGCGGTTGTTAATACCCTCCCAAGGATTAGTGGTTAACCGTTTAATGCTTAGCGCTAAACGCTTGGAACCTTTGTCCACGCCCATTACTTTAACGGTAACTTTTGAACCCACGGTATAGTAAACGGATGGATTTGACACCTTTTCCCATGCAATTTCAGAAATATGCACCAAGCCTTCTATGCCGTCAAGATCCACAAAAACACCAAAGGCCATAACACCGGTAACAACGCCTTCTACCGTGTCGCCCTCCTTTACCTCACCTAATCTCTTGGTACGCGCTTCCTCGCTGTAATGCTCTAAAGCCTTCTTCTCCGACAAAATAAGTCGATTTTTTTCTTTGTCGTACTCAATAACTCTAATTTTTAAAAGTTTACCGGAGAGAACTTTAAGCGACTCGCGAATCTCTGCCTCACTACCGTGGGCAAATTTAGCAACATCGTTGGTAAAATGTACTCGATCCAGGTGCGAGAGAGGAACAAACCCGCGCATGCCCATAAATTCCACTAAAAGTCCGCCTTTGTTGTACTCAATTACTTGGGCTTCGCCGTCTATACCTTGGCTATACATTTTTTCTATATCGCGCCATTTTCTTTCTCGTTCTGCCCTTTTTAGCGACAAAACAGTATAACCTTGTTCGCTTTCTGACTGGATAACCTGTGCCACTAAAGTATCTCCGGGCTTAAGATCCGCAAGGCTAGCTTTAAATTCACCGAATTCCTCACGAGTAATAACTCCTTCTGATTTGGCTCCGATATCAAGTAAAATTTCGTTCTCACGAATAGCTACGATGGAGCCTTCTACTACATCCCCCACCATAAACTTTTTAAGCGTGGGAGAATTGCCCATTAGTTTTGCCATTGACGATTCTTTTTTTAAGACCTTTTTTGCCTTCATATATCTGTTAAGGGTGTGGTATAGCTCGCATCGAGTCCAACGAAAACACGCTTCGCGGAGTTTTCTTATGGACATCAAACGCGAGCCACCCAATTATTTTACACCCAAGATCCCGGCGACGACTATTAGATCCGCAGGAGCGGAGGTCTAGCCTTGTACCCAAGATCCCGGCGACGACCTATCTTCCCAGAAATCATACTCTAGTATTTTTGGCGCTGGTAGGTTTAACTTCTCTGTTCGGAATGGAAAGAGGTGGGTCCCTACCGCTATCATCACCGAGACCTTGGGCGCAAAAACCTTTAAAACCAGATAGAAATAAACTTCGATGTTAATCATCAATAAAAAGAGTCGCAAAAATTAGTACCGCTTAGCTCAACACATTGCTGTGCTTACACCTGCGGCCTATCAACATAGTAGTCTCCTATGATCTGCGTCCCCTTGCGAGGAAGAGTTCTAATCTTGGGGCGAGTTTCGTGCTTAGATGCTTTCAGCGCTTATCTCTGCCGAACATAGCTACCCAGCGATGCCGTTGGCACGACAACTGGTACACCAGAGGTTCGTTCATTAGGGTCCTCTCGTACTACTAACAACCCCCCTCAGAACTCATGCGCTTGCTGTGGAAAGAGACCGAGCTGTCTTACAACGCTCTGAACCCATCAACGCGCCGTTTTAATGGGCGAACAGCCCAACCCTTGGGACCTACTCCAGCCCCAGGATACGACGAGACGACATCGCAATCATTCAACTATCTCTAGTTGCGCTGACTATATCTTCATCCTCTTTCTCACGAGATGTGAGAGTAGGAGTTGGCGTATTATATGAGCTTTATTTTTCGAACTTCGTCCGAACAACTCATATCTCGTCCGCCATAGGCGGACTCAGTCGATACGGGGTCTCAACGGAAGTTTGTATTCCATACTTTTTATTATATAAGGCTTTACTAAATCGATAAAATGATTAATACACCTTGTAGATAAGCGTATTCTATAATACAACTTGTCTTTGTTAAGAGTAGCAATCAGTCCCGACTCCCCTAAAAGCTTAATCAGAAATTTTTGGTCATTAATACAAAACTGCTGGGTATTAAAGTAAACGCTAGATCGTGATCTAGATCCGTCGTCCATAAACCAAACAGCTAGTATTAGCGGATTTAACCGTAATGACCTTGATATAGATTTTTGTCCTTTTGAGTAGAACAAGTCGTAATACCGATTTAATTCTGACAAACTAAGAGTTGTAAACCTATAAGAAAGTCTGTTGACTCCAGAAGTTCTTAATATAAAGAACCGTCACCAAGCAACTTTCCTAAAAGTATGAATACTTGCTTTTCCGTTAGACTTCCCACGGTATTGTCCATTGATACATTATATCAACTGGAGTTCACCGTTATTAGCCAAATTTTTGGTTCCAAATTACTTTGGAAGCACCCCAATGTACTTAAAGGTGCCAAACCCTACCGCCGCTGTGAACGCTCGGGTAGGATCAGCCTGTTCACTATTGTCTTTTGTTACCAAAAGAGCTGACTATATCTTTCCGCCAGAGGCGGATACGGCATATAATATGGTTTAGGATTTAGCGTCATACACGCTAGAAACCATATTCTTCCACTTAAGGAAAAGTCGATACGGGGTTAAAGTCCAATTTTGTACTTCATGCAGTCTGGAACAAACGGAGAAATTAACTTAATAAGTTCTCTAGTTTGTAACACAGAAAACAACAAGCACCACCCAAGCTTCTTGCGTTTAAGCTTTGGGCTTAGGTTAAAATTCTTAGTCATGACTAAGGTCAAAAAATCAAACTCTTTACTGGAATAATTAGGTAAATATATGTACGACATCTTGTCTTTCTTGTAGTAGTATCCGTCATCCAGATACCAAACACACAGAGAAAGAGGGCGATGTAACAGTTCGACCATATTCTCTGGAATCACCTTTTTACCGTGGTCGTCATAAAAAATCCTTCTAAAAGCGCCAATTTCCGGCGACGAATTAGATTGAAAACGACAATATGAGTAGGTTTTTCCGTACTTTTGGTTGAATCTATTTAATGTAGTGGGCCTCCCTTGAAAAAATTCAGGAAAAAACTTTGCTTTCCACATTAAATAGTCGTACTGCTTTAAACTATGCTCCAACCTTATTCTGGCATTTTTAGCACCAGTAGGCTGGATATAGGCATCTCCCATTATCATTCCAACAAGAACTACTTTTTGAACTTTATTCATACACGCTATTATACTGGACTCAACTTCCCACGGTATTGCCCATTGCGGGGTTTCACCGTTATTAGCCATATTTATTACCTCCACATTACTGTGAAGGAGGACAACAACCCGCCTTCTGCGGGCTTATCCCCAGGGTAACTTTTATCCGATAAGTTCCGGGCCATCCATATGGCACTCGGAAGATCACTAAGACCTGCTTTCGCAACTGCGCGACTTGTATGTCTTGCAGTTAAGCTCCCATATACCTTTACGCTTACATCCCGATTTCCATCCGGGATAAGGGAACCTTTGTGCTCCTGCGTTACCTTTTAGCAGGAAACCGCCCCAGTTAAACTGCCCACCAGACATTGTCCTCTTGACCGATAAGGCCAAGTAGTTAGGCTTGTCGCCTTAACAGAGAGGTGTTTCATTGACGATCTTTCAACTTTCGTAGAAAAATCTCCCTCCTACACTACACAATTAAAACAACTAACCAATGTCAAGCTACAGTAAAGCTCCATGGGGTCTTTTTGTCCAACAGCAAGTAACCGGCATCTTCACCGGTAGTTCTATTTCACCGAGCCTGTGATTAAGAGAGTGCTCAAGTCGTTACGCGTTTCGTGCGGGTCGGAACTTCGCTTTTTGTCCATTTAGCGCAAAGCGCACAATGGATTTATCCATTATTGCTAATGGCGCTGACTATATCTTTGTCTTATGTTCCCCGTTTATTTGGCGACTTAGGAAACGGATCTTTTCGACATTTTCAGTCAATTTATGCTGACGGTTTTTCATCATCAAACATATTTCTTTGAATAATCTAAAAGACTCGTTCTTGGTCGATATTAAAGGATGCTCCTCAAAGTGAGGAATAATCCTGGTCAGCAAATCATTTAGAGATCTTACCTCATACTTAATTGTCTTGTCGGACCTGTCAGGCCGGATTGAACCGCACCCAAAATAGTCTTTCATTAAATAAAGTACTTGCGCTCTAGCTTTGTTTTGCGACACGGAGAAACTTGGTCTAATTTCCCATCCCAGTTTATGTCTTGCGCTTTTATTTGTTGAAACGCAAAAGCAACCTTCACCGTCAGTAAAGGCGGTAATGTAGGTTGGAATGTGAATTTTAGGCATTTGATAAGACATCGGCGTATTATGCAGTTTAAGTCTGTCCATAAAGTCAATGGACCAACTGCATCGTCCACATTGTTGTAACACAATTTAGTGGAACAGTCGATACGGGTCCCCGCCAAGGCGGGATTCCCACGTGATTGTCATTAAGTCTACCTGCACATGTGCTCCCTATAAGCACTGACTTAAAGACTTTCCCGTTATAAGCCGATACGGGTTCGTTTTTCTTCTTACCCGACAAGGGATTACGCTACCATAGGATCCTTATAGTTAAGACCGCCGTTCACCCGAGCTTAGACCCAAAGCTGTTGCTGTCTTGCGACAGCCGTCACCTCAGGCTTTAACTTACGGGCACTGGGCACGCGTCGACCCCTATACTTCCTCTTACGAGTTAAGCAGAGATCTGTGTTTTTGTTAAACAGCCGCTTGAACCATTTTTGTGCCCCCGCCTTTGCTTGCGCGCGGACGGGCATCCTTTTCCCTAAGTTACGGATGTAATTTGCCTAGTTCCTCAATCACAGTTCACTCGATCGCCTTGGTATACTCTACCCGTCTACCTGTGTCGGTTTGTGGTACGGATGGTATAAAACCTCCCTAGAAGTTTTTCTTGGACGCACGACTCAATTAAGTTGACTCAATTACGAGCCTTCCCATAAGCTCACATTCAGGATCTCTCCAACGTTCCCGCGGATTTGCCTACGGGAACTAGCTAACTTTTTGGACCGGAATCTTTAACCGGCTTAACCTACCGCGCGCCGTTACTCCATTGGTAAAGCGGTTCCACACCAGTGCAGGAATATTAACCTGCTGTCCATCGGCTACGCCTTTTGACCTTACCTTAGGACCGACTAACCCTCCGTTGACTGACATAGCGGAGGAAACCTTAGACTTACGGCGGCCGCCGTTTTCAGGCGGCTCTCGTTACTCAAGCCAACATACTCACTTGATGACGCTCCAGCATGCCTTACAGCACACCTTCACTGCTTAAATCCGCCTATCGGCGGAGACATCAAAGCTCCCCTACCGTGTGTGAAGGATTAAAAGCTATGAGATTGCTCGAGTGGGTTCGTTGCGACGCTGCGCTACTGCGCAAAGTCGCTCCTTAACCCACATCTTGCCAATCTCTCACAACCTTAAACCCTCCACACACCCACGAAGTCGGTTTTCTGCTTAGCCCCGTTAAATTGTCGGCGCAAAACCGTTAAACTAGTGAGCTGTTACGCTTTCTTTAAAGGATGGCTGCTTCTAAGCCAACCTCCTAGCTGTTTAAACGGTTTCACTACCTTGCCCACTTAGCAGAAATTAGGGACCTTATTCGATGGTCTGGGCTGTTTCCCTCTTGCAACAGGAGATTGCCCCCCATTGCTGACTCCCGCACCACTAACGAGCATTCTGAGTTTGGTAAGAATGGGTACCCTTGCGAGCCCCAATTCTTTCCAGTATCTTTACCTCCCGTTAGATCGTCACGCGAGGCATTAGCCCGCCGTTAGGCGGGCATAGCGACGCACAAAGCGCGGAGCTATACCTAAATATATTTCGGGGAGAGCCAGCTATCACCAGGTTCGTTTGACGTTTCACCACTAATCACAAGTCATCCGAGCATTTTTCAACATACACCGGTTCGGTCCTCCATCTACCTTTCGGTCGACTTCAACCTGCTCATGATTGGCTCACCTGGCTTCGGGTCTAATTCTACGCACGAACGCCCTTTTAAGACTCGGTTTCCCTAAGCTTGCGTTGTTTATAAGCAACTTAAGCATGCGCGCAGAATTAACTCGTTGGCTCATTCTTCAATAGGCACGACATTAGGACATCCGCCTTGCGGCGGACCCCCTTTGTCAGCTTGTCTGTACACGGTTTCAGTTTCTATTTCACTCCCCTAACAGGGGTTCTTTTCACCTTTCCCTCACGGTACTAGTTCACTATCGGTGTTTTTGCGTATTTAGCCTTGGCTTATGGTCAAGCCTGCTTCACACAGGATTTCTCGTGTCCCATGTTACTCTGGATCAACCCAAGAAGGCATTTTCATTTTGGATACGAGGCTATTACTCGCTATGACCTAACTTTCCAGAAATGTTCTCCTATGAAAGTGCTTTGTGACTTCTTGCCACTTAAAGTGACTATGGGCTGTCCGCACCCCTATAGATTGATTTAATCTTAGGTTTGGGCTTCTTCGCTTTCGCTCGCCGCTACTAACGAAATGCATATTTGTTTATTTTCCTCCAGTTACTAAGTTGGTTCAGTTCACTGGGTGTGCTCCTAAATGCCTTCTTTCCCTGTCTTACGACAAGAAACTTTAGCAAATGGTTACCTTACATTGCTGTAGGTAGGGTTTCCCCATTAGGACATCTCCGGGTATAACGCTTCTTGACAGCTTCCCGAAGCTTAACGCAGTCTGGCACGTCCTTCATCGCCGCAAAAACCCTAGGCATCCTCCGTGTACATTAATTTCTTTTTTACTAAGACGATTTACATGAAATTTTTCAATTCAATTTCTATCTGGTTTTCAAGGTTCTTGCGCAGTTTATGCGCTTGTCAATTTGGTGGACCCGACGGGATTCGAACCCGTGACCCTCGCGATGCAAACGCGATGCTCTGCCAACTGAGCTACAGGCCCAAAGGGCCAGGTCCATATTATATACGCTCGTTTGAGCGATTGCTAATTAAGTAAAAGGGTTCAGAGCAAGTGAACCTTTCCATTCCGTGGAGTGTAAGTTATCAC
>CAZNNN010000014.1:0-11332 GCA_964574405.1 uncultured Candidatus Saccharibacteria bacterium
AATAATGTGAGCGGTTTTTTTCCAGCCCCGAGATATAAAATGTTAAAGCAAGGAATACTCCTACTGCGAGCGGGATGACGAACCGGAGTGGGGTAGAATCATCGATGGGTTTATACCCGATCCGTTGTAGGCAAGTCAAGATGATAGATTGCTTTGTCGCCTTGCTTCTCGCAACGATGGATGCTCCAGCCACAGCAAGTCCCGCTAGCAAAATTAGCCATGCGCCGTAGCCTAAATCATTGGGAAGCTTAGTGGATAGAGCGGAAACAAACTTTTCTATTTGTTCCAAAAATGGAACCTTACCTACATTGGTAAATTGCCACAGCGCACCTTGTGGACCGTCCGTTCTGATAAAGGTTTTGTAGTCCAGTAGGGCGTAGGGCGTGCCAATAAAAAACCCGATAACGGTAAAAATTCCCAGTTTAACTACATCGAGAGCTCGTTGTATCAAGGGTTTTGATCCCCGCAAAAGGTAAAAAAGCGCCATAAAAAGTCCACCTAAAATACCGTTATACTTGGTTGAAGCAGAAAAGCCTAAAAAAAGTCCCGCTAAAATTGGTGAAAAGGTGGAAAAGAAGAGCGACCAGGAAAGAAAAAATAACATAGGAACATCAATAAGCGCGTAGTGCGAGTGTCGAACATGAAAAGGTGCTAGAGCTAAAAAGGCCGATGCCAGCAAACCGGCATTTCTACTAACCAGTTTTTTTACCCACAAATAAAGTGGGATTATTGTGAAAGCGCCCAATGTGGCGGAGAAAACGCGCGAGAGGAGATAGAAAATTAAGTTGTCGTTGTAGATAATGGGTGCGATGCTCCCAACCCACGCCTTTAAGCCCGCCAGTGTTGCCAGATCTCGCAGTTTAGCAAAAACCATGTACACAAAATAATTAAGATAAAAATATAAATGAGACCAATCAAAATGGTGGGGGTTAGGATCAAACCTTATACCTAGCGCGGATCTTATAACTGCGGGCTCGTCAGCGTGGTAAATGTATGGAAAGCCGTGGTCGATGGCAACTAGACGAATGACTAAAGCAATTATAACTATAAGGAGGATGTAGGCGCCATGTCGATGTCCATAAAAAAACTCCGCGAAGCGTGTTTTTGTTGGACTCGACTGGCGCTCTGCTATTTCTTTTTGTGCATCAAATAACTTTCTTAGGTTCATGAATGTAGATCCTCCAAAACTCCAATCCGTTAATGTACATGGCATCATCTTGGACAAAGGTAAATTTGCCACTCGTAACATTTTTTGGCATTTCCTCATTCGGTCCTAAAATAATCAAATTGTATTTAGAAGTTCCTGTTTCTCTAATGTCAAACAACTTTGAATTGGGATAAATTGTAGACATGGGTTTTTTATCTATAAAACCTAGTGAAATACCGTTGCCATACTTTGCAACTAGCCGACTTTTTAATTCCGGAATGCCTATACCAAAAGGTTTTTGACCAATAATTTTATTAGCGTTTTCTGCCGAACCAAAAAGCGGATTGGTGTAAGTAAAGTAGTATGGATAAAGCTTTACTAACGGGTACAAAACACCTATTCCCGTAACGAGAAGTAGTGAGAATTGTAGCCCAACTTTACCGTACCGACTTCTTATCTCTGTAAACGCCTGGGTAATACCGATCGACGCTAGTACCCCCAGCCATGGAAAAAGTGGAATCATGTAGCGATCAATCTTTTTAGAAGCCGTTGTCATGCCTAATAAATAAATGAGGTAGAATATCGAGAGATACAGAATAAACTTTTTATCCACGCTCTGGTATTTGCGAGGGT
This sequence comes from uncultured Candidatus Saccharibacteria bacterium, assembly GCA_964574405.1. Taxonomy (GTDB): domain Bacteria; phylum Patescibacteriota; class WWE3; order UBA101185; family UBA10185; genus JBBAAW01. Next base: position 1,781 of record CAZNNN010000014.1, read on the forward strand.
TTTTAATGATCGTGAAGATGAATAGCCCGATGCCTAACCAAATAAGTGGTGAGGTTTTTAAGGCTAAAACTAATGGATAAAAGCTTGGTCCCGCCACATCTACCGTATCTCCCATAACCACCTGCTCGTGTCCACGCCGTGTTCCGATCCTTAATCCCTCGGTAAGGATGTCGCTCAAAACAAATTTTGGATTGACCCATAAAGCCGGGAAAAGAATAAATATGGTAGCAACGGACGAGAATAAAAATGCGCCCAGGTACAGCACCGACCGCTTTCTACCCACGCGGTTTCTAAGTGTAGCTACAACTAAAATAGTCAATACAAAACCCAGGGATAAAATACCCACACTTTTGGTGAGAAAAGCTAAACCGCTAAAGACACCCGCCGTGACGATTAAAACCATCGACCGACGCAGGTAATATTTGTAGGCGTAAGTTAAAGATAGAGTAACAAAGAGAGTGAGTAGGACATCCATATGTAAAAGTCGACTATTGCCCAAAAACCACGGTTCAAAGGAAAAAAGCGTTACGGCTAAAAACGACTTTTTAAAGCCTAAAATGTCTTTTAATGCCAAGATTAAACCAATCGACAGGGCTAGCTGTACCAATACCAGCGAATATTTAGCGATTTGATGTTGGATGAGGAAATTGCTTTCTGTATACACCCGATGTTGCGGATTAATTTGTCTGTTAAGTTCTATGGGGACTCCCATAATCCACATTAGAGTAACTCCCGGGTGATAATGTTGATAAGTTTTTAAAAAATCGCCACTTTTTAGCCCCACAATAAATTGCTCGGCTCTAAAATGCCAGTTTACAGCATCCGGATTTATTTCGTTGTAACCTAAAAAGGGAATTCTCGTAACGAGAAAGATGGCGGAAAAGACCGTTAGAACAAGGAATTTTTTAGTCTTTATTAACAGCATTTCGCCCGTCCTGCTGGGTTTTATTTTTATTACTACGAATAAGCATTAAGTTACGGATATAGATAAGAGAATTTAAACAAGAGGCGGTAATAAATACAATATCCTTTCGCTGAATGGAATAAATAAGAATCATGACAGTTCCTGCCAAACTTAAATACCAAAATGAAACCGGAATAACGCTCTGTTTTTTCTTTTCGGAAACCCACCACTGGACTGCAAATCGTAAAAAGAAGATAAATTGTGCCGCAAAGCCAAAAAGTACCCAAGGATTTAATAATGCTAAGATAGTTTCAATCATAGTAAAGATGGTATCACATTAGATATTTTTTCCATAGACTTGAAAAGTCAACAAATTTTGACACCTTTACTGCCCAAATATACAGCACCATAAAAAGTATAAACGATGCCACTTTTACAGGAAAATTATCAATGGTTGAGGCAAAGGAAATTAGTATTGCCTGACCAAGTAAAAGATAGTGTTCATGCGTAAAAAGCCACTCGCCCAATTTGGCTTTGCTTAACAGGATTGACATTAGGAGAGCCACGCCAGTGCCAAAACACATGGCGTACGCCATAGCAGTTAAAGGTTCAATAAATCGCTTACCTCCAAGATAAAAGATCACTGTTGCTCCGAGCATGAGAATAAATACCACCGCCATTTCCTTGCCCATCTTTGCCGGTACTAAAACACTTGATTTGATTATGTCCAAGAAAGAATAGAAAACAAACGCAAAAATTATAGGCAAAATTAAAACCAACGCCTGGGAATATTTGGTAAACAATCCAACAATTTGTACCACCTCTTTACTCCAGAAAATGGCTGTAAAGGCAAGAGGTAGGATGACCGCAAAGATTTTATTAAAGTTTTTCCTAAAATAATCTAAAAACCCCACCCTGTCGTGTAGATATTTATCCGAGAAAACCGCCAAATTAACATCTGTAACCGCATCCGATACCGCCAGAATCTTTTTAGCGTACAGCATGGCAAAGCCAAAAATTCCCACCACCTCCGCAGTTACGGAAAGTCCCAATAAATTTGGCCCAATATTTTCCCAATTGGTATAAATGATTTTGACTAAAAATATTGCCATGGAGATGGAAAAAAGCTCCTTAAACAAGGTTACAAACTCCTTTCTGGAAGGCATCTCAAACCGCTGGCGCATAGGTTTAAAGGCAAGGAAAGCCAACGAGATAGAGCTCACAATATTAAAGGCAAGAAGTGCGTAAAAGTATCCTGTAACCTTATAAAACCAGATTAACGGTAAATAAAGTGCCAGCGACACAAAAGAAATTGCTACCTGATAGATAAACAACCGTTTAAACCTCTTCATGCCGGAAACTACGGAATTTAAGATGCCCTGAACGCCTTGGGCGACCATTACAAAAGCATAAATTTTTATCAAGCTTTCAATGTTGGGGTTATTGTACTTTTGCGACAAAAAACCTGCCGATAGGAAAAGTCCCACCGCTAGGGGAAATGAAATCATGTACCTAATTACTGTGGAGGTAAAAAAGATTTTAAAAACTTCTTTATGACTTTTTGCTCCGGCAATCTCGCGTGTGCTGGCTCCTGCAAGTCCCAAATGTTGGTAAATGCCCAAAGCACTGCCAAGGGAAAGGGCAATCCTAATGGTTCCCCATTCACTCACACTTAAAATACGCAAAATTACATAACTTTGCACAATACCCACCGCCATGGCGGTGATTCGCGAGGCGAAGCTAACCATTTGCCATTTTCCCAAGTCTTTCATAGTCTTTTGTTGAATTCTACCCAAAATTACGCATTATTACCAATAACCGTTTCTAGGTTGAATCGCACAATGTATAAAAGAATCCACCAATTTTGGTCTTGACATTTATATTGTTAGGACTAAAATAACAATTGGCAAGTCCATTCAACGGTTCAAACTGGTTGGAAGCAAGAAGCTCACGAAAGTGGGCTTTTTTGTTGGGTATATGACAGCTTAAACACTAAAAAAGGTCTTGGAAGAGTCAACCAACTTTCTCACTACTTATAACCTTCGGCCTGCCTTAAAAACATTTCAGCGTATAGCCCTTTTAAAGCTAACAGCTGGTCGTGCGTTCCCGACTCTTCCACCGCTCCTTTGTCCAGCACGATAATTCTTTCAGCCATCCTTACTGTGCTGAATCTGTGCGACACAATTAACAAAGTCTTGTCATCCTTATATTCGTTGTTTATGTTCTTAAATATTTCGTATTCGGCATTTGCATCAATAGCACTAGTAGGTTCATCAAGAATTAGCATTTTGGGCATTCTATAGAAAGCCCTAGCTAGGGCCACTTTTTGCCACTCTCCTCCGGATAAGTCGTGCCCTTGATAAAATTGTGTTCCCAAATGCTGGTCGTATTTTAATGGGAGGTTTTCTATTAACTGAGTTAGCCCACTTAATTCAACCGCCCTCGCCAATTTTTGGGAATCCGGGTTGTTATCCCCAAAAGCTATACTTTCCTTAACGGTAAAATTGTATCTGATAAAATGTTGGAATAAAGCTCCAACCTGACTGTACCACCAATCTAGTTTTATATTTTTAATGTTTTCTCCGTCAACTAGGATTTCGCCCTCGGTAACATCGTAAAACCTCAGTAGCAATTTTATCAATGTTGACTTACCACTACCATTTTCTCCTACTAGTGCGATGTTTTCCCCATGCTCTATTTTTAATGATACATTTTTAATAACATACGGCAGACTATCTTTGTACTTAAACGAAACATTTTTAAACTCTATTATTGGTACACCCGATTGATTGTTTGGTATAACCGGATCTTGGAGACTATGAATTAACGGCGGGAGATTAAGTAGTTTTATAAAGTCTTCCAAATAAAGAGTTTCCTCCATAAAGAAACCAGCCTCATCTAATGTATCGTTTACATTGCTTGAAAAAGCAAAAATCAGCGCGAGAAAGAAAGTTAATTCACCAACAGAAATCGGGCTTTGACCTTTGTTGAATAAATATAGTGTTAGTGCAAAAAAAGTTAAGCCGTATTGTATGCAGATGGTTACAAAATTAGAAAGACTGTATCTAATGGTAGCGTGCATATTCTTGTCATAAAAACTCTTTTGGATGCCAGAAATGATTTTCATGAGTTCGCCTGAGACACCAAATATTTTTATCTCTTTAACGCTCTCTGGATCTGTAGCCAATCCTGCAAGATACCAAAGCCTTTTGTACGGTTCGGAACCTGAATCCAAAACCGACCACTGTGCTTCGCTGTATTTTAAGCTAGCTAAAAATTTTGGTAAAAGTGACAGTACTAAAATTAAAGGAATCAATGAGCCGTATTTAAATATAATAACCGCACTAAAAACTGCAACCACTATGAATGCCACACAGTTTAATAAGTGGATCACGAGTCTTACCGGACGCCAGACAACATGTTGTCTTGTTTTAGAGATAGCGTTTACGATATCGGAATCTTCAAAATAACCGATATCCAAATTAAAAAGTTTTTGGTGAAAGTCGTACCATGTAGCATCTTGAAGTTTCCATCTTAGTATTGAATCTGAGAAAATGAACCTAAATATAGAAATAAATTTCTGTAAACCCAATAAAGTAATGTATGCTGTTAGTAAAATTACAAACCCCTGAGTGTTACCTAAATTTGTATTATAGGAATTCAAGAGGAGTTTAAACGCGTAGGCCACAGCAAGAGGCACAAAGTTTAAAACAACATGCGTTATGAGCAGTATAGATGTTTGGAACGGTGCCTTCCTAAACGAGTAGGCTAAAATTTGAAATGCTATTTTAAGTCTTTTTTTCACGGTGCAATTGTACCTTATTGAGCCACTTTTGTGGTAACATAGCAATGATGGACGATTTTGCGAGATTTAATGTAAAGAGGTACGAAAAGGTTTTAAGGGACGGAACAAAACTTGTTTTGTACCAAAAGCTCGAGTCCCCCATATACATCCGCGCGTTATTCAATAGCGGTTCTAGGTTTAATCCACCGGGTAAGGAGGGGTTGGCGCATTTTTTGGAACACATGGTTGTGGCAGGTTCTAAAGCATTCCCTACCAAAGATAAACTTGCTATTTACATAGAGTCGCGCGGAGGTGAATTTGGTGCCTATACAGGCGTTGATACCTTAGGAATAAATGTAACCGTAGCAGAAGCTTCCGATTTGCCGTACGCAATTACTACTCTGAAGGAGATTCTTTTAGAGGGGTTATTTGACCCAAATACCGTAGAAACGGAGCGAGGCTCTATACTTAAAGAAATCGGCGACAACGAGTCTAACCCTTCCTCATACTTACACGAATTATGGTCGTCTTTAATTTTTAAGAATTATGTTAGTGGCAGATCCGTGCTTGGGAGCAGAGAAACCGTTTCTTCGATAACTCACGATGAACTTTTAGATTACTATGACTGCGCCTTTACGCCTAAGAGGTGTGTGTATGTTGCTTGCGGAGACATCAGCATCGATGAGCTAGAAAGTGCCTTTAATAATAATCTGACATTAAAGAAAGGCGCGTACCCTATAACCGAATCCTTACCACAAAAACAGACAGAAAGTAGCACCGCCTTTAAGTTTTATGAGGGTAATCAAACACACATGATACTAGGTTTTGAAACCGTAAAAGCTTTTGACAAAGACGAGATTCCTCTAGGCGTGATAGGGGAAATAATTGGGGGTGGGCGAGCCGCTTCTTTAACCAGGAAATTAAGATACGAAAAAGGGTTGGTATACGGGGTTAGTGCGGGGTTTTCTGGTTACACCGATGCCGGGGATTTTGGAGTAAAGACCTCTACAGATGGAAAAAATCTTCAAGAGGTTGTTGATGTAATCGCCAAAGAACTTGAGCGAGTGGGCTCCGGTAATTTAACTCAAGAAGAGGTTGATTTTGCTAAAACCAGGCTTGTTAAATCAGCTAAGATAAGGTTGCAGACTTCAAGGTCTTGGGTCGATTTTCACGCTTACGGAGAACTTCTTGCCGATGGTGGGATTTTTAGACTTAACGATTGGTTAGATGCCGTCAACAAGCTTACTTTTGATGACATTAATAAAGTCGGGGTTAAGTATTTTAAGCCTGGTATATTAAAGATGGCACTATGTGGTAGCATAGACCCGAGTAAAATAACTATTAACCATTAAGTATCTTTTCCTGCGCCAACCCCCGTGATATAAAGCTAATTATTTGCCATTTTCCTAAGTCCTTCACCTTACCTCCATGTCGCCAAGATAAATGCTCCGGGTTCGTATATTGTTAGTCATCCCAATAAAGGCGCGGTAAATGCCAGAGCCAACCGCAGTGGGAACCGTTAAATCCACGCCTTCAATATAATAGTGGCCTTCACTCCAATCCTTAATATTTATAAGTCCGTATGACGGAATATTGGCACTTTGAAAAATTTCCCCTGTTTCACTATTTATAAAGGAAGTAAAAATAACATACTCATCTGGCTTTTTAGACTCTTTTCTGTACACAAAAGTAGCTTTAGAAGGCTTGCCTCGGGTTACTGTTTTTGGTATTTCAAAGTTAGCAAGAAACAAGTCCTCAAAAATCTCTAGGCTTTGATCCGGCTCGTACTTATAGCGTTCCTGCATGGGGAGTTTGAGCGACTTGGTTTGACCAGACCCTTTTTTAAAAACAAAAAGATTGCCACAGCCCGCCACATTTTGATAATTGGGATTGGTAATCATATCACCCACCACATCCCGCACCATGGAAACATCCGTATCTAAAATACGCATAATCTTTTGGGAAAAAACATCCACAATCACATAATCCGCCTTGGAATAAAGGGCGGGGAAAATGGCGTAAGTTTCTCTTTGCGCAAGATGCGCACCAAGATAATCCGGACCGGAAATAGAGGCGGTGGGAGGAATAATATCCATAATTATTTGTGCACATTCGCGGTCCTTGTTTTCCAGACCGGAAATTTTAAATCTATCACCAAGCTTGAGATTTTGTTTAAGCCCTACCTCACGATCAAATTTGGCATAAGCAATAGAAGAAACTCTTTTTGACACTGCCTGCGTGAGCCATAAAAATACCGGGTTGTTGTATTTGTAGGTGGTGTAAATGTTGGACATTAAAACTGCAGTTGCTAGAAGATTTACAGTGTAATTATGTAGGCGTGGCGGAGAGTTTTTTGTAACTGCTAGCGTTTTTGAGAAATCAGCAAGTCCAACCATCTTCCACAAGCGCTTAAATGGGTAAGCGTGGAAAAAAACTCCCGCCACGCCGAAAAATTTGGATAGTGTAGCAATAGCAAAAATAATCGAGAGGAATATCACTGGCGTGATCATGGAAATGCGGTGATTGGATATTTCTGCTGTACCAATGCCTCCAGCGGTAGTGGCATAATTTATTACTAAGTCCGGAATAGCCATAATTATTATTTGCGGTGCAAAAAACGGTAAGTATAACGAGGGGGCAAAAGTTTTAGAAAAATTGTCTAACTTATCACCACCAAATAAAATATTTACCAGTCGTTTTGGATCGGTTGCCATCCCCAGCAAAATGCTTCCATACGAGTCGCCCAAATCTTGATACCTACCCAAAAAGTAATTTTCCTTAATAACATCACTGGTAAGTTTAGTATCCACGCTAACTTCTTGCGTAAAGTTAGTATAACTTGTAATTCGATAATGCGCGTTTTGTGGAATTATTACAAAGAAAGCCATTGCCAACCAGACTGAAGATACGAGGAGCAAGGTGACCAAATTTTTTGCCAGCGACTGCTTAAAATAGTCCCGCAACCGCCTTGTGGATGGAAATTTGGCATTTTGAGGAAAAGGTACTCGATAAAGTAAGCCGAAAACGCACAAGAAGATAATGTACAATGGAAGTTGCTCCTTTCCACTCATAGTAATAATGGCGCAGATCCAAAGTCCAACCATTTTTTTCTTTTCTAGGAAATAGAACGCCAATAAAAAGAAAGGGATAGCGACAGAAACCCCGTGAAAGCCCGTTTGAGTGTTTAAATAACCCAACGCGGGATAAAATAAATATGCCACTGCCAATAGGGTGGCCGCTAAATTGGATTTTAAAGTTATTTTAGCAATCTTAAATAGAACTAAGGGGGCAAGAAGAGTGGTTAAAAATAGTTGAGCAAAAACCAGTGTTAAGGGATGTGGAATGAGGGCAAAGAGAGGCACAAACAAAAGCAAAATGGGGTCTACATGACTCATGGACCAGCGGGGAACATTGCCTCCAAAGTAGTCGGTAAGGTACAAGGGGCGACCTTGTAGAGTGTTCCAAACCATTTGGGTCATATTGCCAAGGTCAAACTTGCCAAAGTCAAAATTATTATAACGGAAAATGTTAATTCTTACGGAAATTACGCAAACCGCCGTGGATATGGCTAAAACTATTAGCATCCCTAAAAGCTCTTTATTGATTTTGTGGTAAGTTTTTGCCAGCATGTATCTTTGTTAATTAAAAAACCTAAATTTAATAAGAGTTCTTACGGCATGCAGACCATCACGCCAGGTAATTTTTTTACCTTCTTTCCATGAGCGACCTTTATAGGAAATGGGAACTTCCACAATCTTTAAGTCGGATTTTAGGATTTTAGAGGTAATTTCTGGTTCAAAATCAAACCTGTTGGATTTTAGCGTAAGCGATCTTACAAAGTTGCCCGGCAGGAGTTTATAGCAAGTCTCCATGTCTGTAAGATGCGTGCCGTATAAAATATTGGTAATAATAGTTAAAAGTTGATTGCCAAAATAATGCAGGCTGGTCATGTCTTTGTAGTCACCAGAAAACCGCGACCCGTAAACTACTTGCGCGCCCCTTTCTATTTCCGTCACAAGCTTTTTATAATCCTGCGGATCGTATTCCAAATCCGCATCCTGCACAATTACATAATCTCCGGTGGTATGTTTATAACATTCTCTTACCGTAGCCCCTTTGCCGGAGTTTTTTTGATTAAGAATAATCTTAAGATACGGCTTTTCCTGCGCCATTTTGGCTAAAATCTGGCGTGAGCCATCCTTTGAGCCGTCGTCCACAATAACAATTTCTTTTTCTATCCCATCCACCTTTTCCACCAAATCTACTAGTTCATTAATGGTTTTTTCTTCGTTATAGCAAGGTATTACAATAGATAGTTTCATTGCTGCACTTTTAATAGCCAAGTAAAGAACATTTTACCACCTAAAGTGTGTTTTGCCTCTTTAATAAGTGTGAGATAGGGGCGTTTTTTTAAGTCAATTTCTAAATTGGGGTTAAATTCATTGGTGAGGATAATGTATTCGATGTTATTTTCCTGTAGGTATGCCTGTGTTAAGTATTTTTTGTTGTCCAGATTTTTATAGGTTGACTGCGGAAGATACCAGTTTACAATGCTGGCGGTGTCATTATGGATAATTTTTTCACCATTTCCCGCGACTTCCCGTAACGAGAAAACGGAAATTTCCTTGATGCTACGATAGATATTCTTGTGCAGGTAAATGGTGGAGGCGGAAAGAGCGAGCATGGAGAGAATTGCTGTAACAATAAAAAGTTTGCGCTGGTTTAAAAAGATAGCTACAACTCCCACAACCGATATTGTTGAAACAAAAATAAAAACTAGAGTATGCGAACCTAAAAACTGTAGACGCAAGTGGTTTTGGGTGATTATATAAACCACGGATAAAATAATCGACGCTATCCCCAC
>CAZNNN010000014.1:11432-16947 GCA_964574405.1 uncultured Candidatus Saccharibacteria bacterium
AATGCGCCCGCCGGTATTATTCCCAAAACAAAAATATACGATATCAAATAAGTCAAAAACATTTCCAGGTTGTACTTTCTGCCTGCAGATTCCTCAAAATAGGAGGAAGTAAGGGGGTTTCTATATAGTAGCCAAGGGATTGCAATAATTGATATTGTTGTTATAAAGGGTAATACAGTCCTAACGGGATTGCTTCGGTTGCTACGCCCTTTATCTCGCCCAATGACAGCGATTCCTACCAATGTGGCTAATGTTAGTAGATAGCCCTCAAAGCGGGTTAAAATGCTTAAACCGCAAATAAGTCCCATAAGGGCGGGGTATAGCATCGACGCTTTCCCCTCGTCAACCAACTTTTCCCGCCAAACCTCAAAAAAATAAAAACACACCAGTACTAAAAGGCTAAAAGGTATATCCGCGTAAATGCGTAGCGACCAGTAAAGGTAAACGGGATTTAGCGCAAGTAGGGCAACGGCTAAGAATCGTTGACTTCTAGTTGCCAAAAGTTTTTGAGTTAGTTTATAAAAGACAAAGAGAGCTAAAAAGCTAATGCCAAGCATAACCAGCCGTCCCCACAGGATTGCGTCGATACTACTAGGTCGAACGGCTAATAAAATCGAGAACAAAGGTGGGCGCTTTTCGTCGCCAGGATAGGAAAATTGTTGCACAAAGTTACTGGCGCGGAGAATTCTGTAAGAGTCGCCCCACTCTGCGGAATTTATGTTTATAAGCAGGATGCGCGCGAGTAGGATCAATGTTATTCCTACAAGAAATACCAGCTTTTTCATGCCTAGATTGTAACATTAAAAGAGATTCCTGGAGTTTCCAGTTATGCCGAGTTTGCTTTCAACTGAAACCAGGCGCTCTTCGTGATTTTCCATCCTACTATTTAAAATAACTTTATCGTTTCTAAATTCCGTGATTTCTTTCATAAATTTGTCTGTATTATCCAGAAATCTTGGCAAATATCTAACAGTCTCCTGAATGTCTTGCAGTTGTTGTTGTGTCTTTATATTGTCCCTGATTAATCTTGTTAATAGTTCTTCATGCCTATCTAACCGTTTTGTTTGTTCAATAGATGTCTGTTCCAATCTGGCGATAACTTCACTGTGCGCATCAAACTTTTTATCCAGTTTATTCAGTCTTTCTTCGACTCCTTTAAATTGTTCGTTGTGCTTGAGCAACAATGCTGTGTGGTTATTTAATATGACAGAATGTGCCAGCGAGGTGTTATCCAGCTTGTCCAGTTTGGCGGTGTGCTGGTTCAGAATCTCTAAAATTTGGTTGAGTTTTTGATTGTCTAACATAGTTTTTGCATGGTAGCACAGGTTAATTAACATTGCAATATGACAAAATATGAAAATAGACAAATCTTATTTAGCGGGGGTGTTTTTGAGGGCAAAGTCGTACACTTTTTCCATTTCTTTAGCCTTTTCCATCCACGAATACAGCCCTATAATCTTGTTTTGATCCACATAAATTTTATTTCCGTCAATAATTTCCATAATCTGCTGGGCAATCTGCTTTGGTTCTAGACCGTCCAAATAAAAAAGTCCGGCAATGTCTTCCTTTACTTTAAAACCAGAAACTAAGGCCGGAGTTCCGCAGGAAAGACTTTGAAGCACCACTTTTGGCAGACCCTCAAACAACGAAGGTAAAACAAAAATATCCGATGCTTGAAAAGCAATAGCAGTTTCTGGATACGGGGTGTAGCCCGCCTTGATTACGCGGTTGTTTAACCCTTTATCTCTAACTAGGGTACTAATTTTTGCCAAGTATTCTTTGTCGCCCGAACCTACTAAAAATAATTTGTAAAATGAGGGCAAAAATTCTAAAGCCTCAACCAACAAATGAATATTTTTGCGCTCTGTCATTACCCCGTGATTTAAAATAACAATATCAGTTGTATCAAGCCCAAGATCGCGGTTAATTTTTTCTTTTTCCTCTTTACCTACCGTCTTAAAAAGCTCCGTATTTACGCCAGTTTCCACCACAAAGCATTTATTTGGATCTGCGTTGTAGTATTTTACAGCCTCGTCTTTGTTTTGTTGACTTACAAAAACACATGCCGACGCTACTTTTACTGCCCATCTATCCGAGCGTTCTGCTAACGGCCACGAAATATACTTAGAATAAAATTTTACGGCTGAGCCTTTTTCTTCTAGCGCCTCTTGTCTGCCCGCCACGGTATTATGAAAATGCACAACGAGAGGGATTTTAAGCTCCTTTGCCCACGGAAAGATTTTTTTAAGAAGCGCATGATAGCCGTACAACCAAATGCCAAAATGACCGTGGGAATGAATTAGATCTGGCTTATGATTAAAACGCCAGTACAGATAGTATAGAAAAACAATAGGTGAGATGAGAAGCGAGAGGGTAGCGGGAATGGGTTCCCTAATAAAGGTTGTGAATTTGCAATTGGGGAGTTTTTCCAAAGGACCAGCAAAAGGCCACCGCCCGCAAAAGATATCAAAAGTATGCTCGTGTTTTACTTGGGCTTGAGTCATCTCATATGGGGCTGGTGCAAGACCGCCCCAGGGCGGTGGCCAGTCATAAACAATTCTTAAAATATTCATAACATTTGCTCGTAGGACTTGATCATTAAAGCCAAACCAAATTCCTTTTGTGCCTTTATTTTACCATTTAATCCCATACTTTTAGCCAGCTCGTGGTTATTAGCAAGTTCCAGAAGTTTACTTGTTAATACGCCAACATCCAACTTATCCAAAAGAAAGCCGTTGAATTTGTTTTCTACCGCGTCCTTATTTCCCCCCATATCTGTGGTAATTATTGGAAGTCCTGCAAAGCAAGCCTCCACCAGCGTCATAGGTAAGCCCTCCACGCGCTTGGTGGGTAAAACAAAGGCATCACTACACGCGTACATCTCCACGGTTTTTTCATAGGGCAATTTGCCGTAAAAAAGCACTTTTTGACTCATTTTAAGTTGTCGACTTACCGCCTTTAACTCCTCCAAAAAAGGACCATCTCCCACTATATTTACAAATATTCCATCCAGCTCTTTACACGCCAGCAACAACTCCTGCAAACCTTTTGACTCTTCAATTCTACCAATGTACAAGATTTTAAACGGCTCTCCTGCCTTAACACTACCCCAATTTTTTTGAGGGATTTTAGACCCGTTAATGCCGTTATGAATAACGGTAATTTTTTCTTCTGGCGCAAGAGTTTCATTTATAATGGACTCTTTTACCGCACTGGAAACCGCCACAATCTTGTTACAACCGTGAATGTACTGCCTTTGTCTGCCAAAATAATTTGCTACACCAAACGCCAAACTTTTTGCAGACTTAATTAGGTCGCTTGGATTTTTTGCTGAGTTAATTAAAGTTCTCATCTCTCCGCCGATAGTTCCGTGGGAAATGCCTACGATTTTTATGCCCAGCTTTTGCCTATTCCGAACGACGCCCAAACCTGCCGAACTTTGGCTAATTACCACATCAAAGGGTTTCTCCTTATGATATTTTACAAATTCCTGGTACGACCTGTTGACCCAATTATTTTTATCCATTGATGCAAAAAGCATCCGATATACGCACGGTACAAAAATATATTCTACCCCAGCGTCATTACGAGCGAAGCGTGGCGATCCTGACGGGACTGTTTCGTCCTTTGGACTCGCAATGACGCCGTCTTTGGTGGGGGAGAAAACCACGACCTCGTGTCCCCGACCTGCCAAGCCCTCACACAGCACCTTGTTTTGGGTTTCCAGTCCGCCGTAGCCTTTGTTAAATGTGGTGGATTTTATAAATACAGCAATTCTCATAGTACTATTTTAACAAACTTTCTAACTGACCTATGTTATTATCGATATCGAACATTTTAACAGCCTTAGCGTAAGCATTATAAGCTAATTTATTGGCAAGGGGTTTATCTAAAAGCAGTTTTTCTATGTTATCGGCAATGGTTTGAGAGTTTCTTTGTTCCACGATTAAGCCTGTAACGCCATCTTTAATAAGATCCGTAATTGCACCCGCGTTAGTGGAGATAATGGGAAGTTTTGCCATAGCCGCCTCAATACAAACTGTGGGCACGCCGTCCACATCGCCCGCCCCGGCTTCAATACTTGGCAGAACAAAAACATCTGCCACCTTGTAATATTCTAAAACCTCGTTAAACGGCGTGCCCTTGCCCTCGCCGTGGATAAAAACCGTCTCTTGTAATCCTAGATCACCAATCATTTTAGTTAGCTCATCGTACAAATCTCCCGGTCCCACCAAGTCCACCCTATGCGCAATGCCCCTGTCAACCAGAATCTTACTAGCCTCAAGCATATATTTAAGTCCTTTTTTTTCCACCAACCGCGTGCCCCCCAAAAAAATTGCCGGCACACCCCACTTAGGCATTTTGGCAGGACTGGCAAACATAGCAGGATCAATACCGTGATAAATAAGTTTTACTTTGGATACATCCACCTTACCTCCAGTCAACTCTAAGGCTTTTTTATAGGCGTAAGAATTGCAAATGCTCACAAACTTGGCTGACGCGATTTTTTGCGGAATTAACTCGCCCTCCATAAAAACATCGCGGGCATGGGCGGAAATGCTAAAAGGAATATTTAAAATGTGCGACGCAATAAGTGCTGTGGTTGATGGCCACGAGAGAAAATGCGCGTGAATATGCTGGGGTTTAAAACTGGCCATTATTTTGGTGTAACCTAGGGATTTGAGGAAGAAATAAGTTTTTGAGAAAAAGCCTTTATTAGGCAATTGCAACGCTAGCTGATAGCAACGGACGATTTCTTTTGGACAGACGATTAGGTAGGAAAGTCCACCCAAAAATACCAGCACCCCAAGTCGCTTGTAAACTGTCCTCCTTGAGACTTCCTCCGAGGTGCTACCCGTGGCTTTGCTAAGGGATAAAACCGTGATATCAAGATTTCCCAAGTTAATAAGTTTGGCAATTTCCCGCTCGATAAAAGTCTCGCTAATTCTGGGAAATTCTGGCACAAAGTACAAAACTCGCTTTTTTTCACCGTTCTGCATGCCTATATTATGCAATTTTCCTTTGACGATGACAAATCTTTGATCACCAAGCCCCTTTTGATCTAAAAACAGCGGGTATTGTTAAAAATATAAGTAAAATGTCGTACATAGTAGACTTTTTCTTGGCGTAGTTGTAATCAATTTCCATCCTTTTTTCAAAAGATATATTCGACCTGCCACTAACTTGCCATGCCCCCGTTAAGCCCGGTTTTATTGTTAATACTAGATCTAGCTGCTTGATTACATTTGGATAGGTTTTTACTTGATGTTCCAGCTCCTCTTTTCTATACGCTCTAGGACCAACAATAGACATCTCACCTTTTAAGATGTTAATTATCTGTGGTAACTCGTCCAAGCTAGACTTCCTAAGAAACTTGCCGACCTTGGTTACTCGGGGATCATTTTTTATTTTAAAGTCCTTTTGATACTCTGCCCAAAGTACCGGATCACTTCTAAGAATTTCCTCCGCATTCACAAACATAGTGCGAAATTTAAACATGTCAAACTCTTTACCC
>CAZNNN010000014.1:17047-18303 GCA_964574405.1 uncultured Candidatus Saccharibacteria bacterium
TCTTTACCCGGTTTTGAGTGTAGAAAGCGGGACCCGGCGAGTCCAGTTTTATAAGTAGCGCGATTAAAGCTAGAATCGGGATACAAAACACTAAAGCAAGCAAAGATAGGAAAATATCCATGAACCTTTTAACTGGATAATAGAAGCTCTGCACGACCTTATTATATACTCTTCAAAAACTTGGTGGGTGTCCTATATAGCTAACTCAAAACAAAATGTCTAGTTTCATGTGATAATTATTGGGTGCGGAAAATTGCCCTAAGCACGAGAGAAGTTCGGCTTCTTAAGACACATTTTAAATATTCTCGAGTTGCATTAATTAGAGTTAAAGCACAGGTAATCCTGATGTGTAACAGGGGCATCCACCAAGAAGAAGTAGCTGAATTGGTTGTCAAAAATATCAGAAGTGTAGGAAGGTACATCCAAGCTTTTAACAACGAAAGAATGGCTAGTTTGTTTTCAGGTTATGTTAATAATGAAAACGCTTCTAAATTAACCAGAGAACAGAAAAAGGAGATCAGAAGAGTATTAAGAAGAAAATCCAGCAGGGATGCTATCCCAACCAGATTCTGGGATATTCCTAAATTAAAAGATTATGTAAAGGCTGAATTTGGAATTGTCTATGAAAGCGATGTTAGCTACCATTTTTGCTTAGATTCTCAAACCTTTCCTAAATATCCGAATAAACTTTCACCGAGAAAGGACGAGAAGCAGATTAAAAAGAGAATTAGGGAAATTAGAAAAGAAATTAGACCGTTTTTAAAAGATGATGGTTGGATAGTTCTAGCTTCAGATGAAACAAGGCTACAGCTGGAGGCAGAGATAAGAAGAGCGTGGCTACTGAAAGGGAAAAGGACTATTGTAAAAACTGAAAGGAGTGATGAGCATCAAAACTACCTGGGATTTTTGGATCAGAAAAATTGGAAATGCAGGCTCTTTGAGATTAAGAGGGGTAATCAAATTGAAACCGTGCGGGTTCTCAAAAAGCTAATGTTAAGCTACGCGGACAAAAAAGTCTGTGTTGTTTGGGATAATGCCAAATGGCACAAAGGGAAACTGATAAGAAAAGAGCTTAGCAGATGTAGGAAATTAGAAAAGTTACACCTCGTTAACTCCCCCCCCATACGCACCAGAGAAAAATCCAATTGAACATGTTTGGCAGTTTGCTATTTGCTAAAAGCAAAACATCCAACATAGATAAAGGGGATTTTCAAAAGATTAAAAACGGTTTTTCGGGTATAATAAACTCCAGAATA
>CAZNNN010000015.1:0-4916 GCA_964574405.1 uncultured Candidatus Saccharibacteria bacterium
ATGTCGTCAAAATTGTCTGCCGATTCATCCACACCAAAAACGGCATCTAAACTAGCCTCGTCTGTTGTACCCACACCGCTATTCTCACCTATCGGTATCGATCCGTTTTTGTTGATCCCGGTAGAGACTTGATCGGTAGCCTTACGCACCCTGCTTATAACTAGATCGTTGTTGATGTAGAAAAAAGCAGCACTCAAGACCAAAACTAAACCAACAATTGTTAATATTATTATTTTCTTTAATTTTTTAGTCATCTTCATTCCTCCTCCGTTTCTTTAACTTTATTTTCCACCGGCAACTGCACTCTTAACTCTTCCAGATGCTTTTTAACAGTGCCACGGTAATAATCTCTAATAGAGTCCGACTTTTGCTTTACCACTACCCACTGCTCTTTTGCCACCTTTAATTTTGGCAAAAACGCACCTTCATAATTTGCGCACGGCAAGGTTTTTGCTCCTTCCAATGCATCTAAAAATTTAAGGTACTCAGTTTTGTATTCTCCCACCAAAGCCTTAAGGACAACTAAATCCGACTCTAAATTAGCAACATTTAAATCTTTGCCCTTATAAAACTCGATCCTATTTTCCAGAATCTTTACACCTTTATCCATATTCTCAACTCGATCCGTCCGTCTTGCATAGTACTTGCTCCATCTCTCATTCACCCGCTCCTGGGCGTTTTTGCAGATTTTATTGCGATTTTCCTTAATTTTACTCACGCGTTCTTGCATATTCGTTGGCAGATTCTCAGCACCTTTAAACTTTTCTTTCCATTTAAGCGCTTGTTCCGCCCATTTATCAACACTTACACCAGTATTTTGTTTCTCCACGGCATATACAGCACGAGGTGCAAAAATTAAAATTGATACGGCTGGAATTAGTGAAAAGTATTTTTTATTCATATCTAATATAGTACGACTTTTTGGGAACGAGTCAAATTAAATCACGCACGCCGCCAAAAGCAATACGGTCTTTTACATTTTCCTTAGACAGTAGCAAGCTGGCGGGACCTAAAACAAAACTGCCCCATTTGGCGTTTATAGCGTCGACGCTGTTAGCCAGATTGTACTTTTTCGCCTGCATTCCAAACATATCGGGTTGAATAACGGACAACTTAGCCAAATCAAAACAAGAAACCGCTAAAACCCGCACGGATTCCTTGTACGGAGAGTCGCACAAAAGTTTATAGGCACATTTAAAAAAGTCGCCCGACTCATACATAAAATCCGCCATTAGCCGTGTTTTATGCCAAAAGTTACCGTTTTGATAATTTATAAAAAGTCCCACGCCTCTAGCCTTAAAACCTGCCGTACGCAATCTAAAACACATTTTTTCCGTGAGCTTGGCAAGTATGGGTGAAAGCTCGTCTGATTTGGCTAAAGGCCTGGGTAGAGCGTAAGAATTGCCAAAACTTTTGCGACTAAATTCCACGCCATCAATTTCCCAACCTCGCAGTCGCAAGTACCAATAATAGCCACCAATAGAATGAAAAGCCCGCTTTAGAGTGGCAACATCGGCACAGTAAAAATCGCAAACGGTATAAATTCCCGCACTAGCCAGTCGTACGGCATTATTTTGCGCTATCCCGCTCAAATCCTGTAAAGCAAGTCGCCCGTAAATTTCTAAAATATTATCCTTATTAATTTCATCCAAACCGTCCGGCTTGTGCAAACCAGAAGCTAATTTAGCCAAAAATCTGTTGGGTGCAATACCAATGGAAACTGTTATAAAATCGCCTGCCTCTTTTTTAATATCGCTTTTTATTTTTTGGGCTACCTCGTGCATGCCCAATCTAACGGCAGGACAGCCTTCCAAGTCCAAAACAAACTCGTCAATGGATTTGGGGTGCGCATTTGGGGTGTAACGAGTAACAATTTCCTTTAATTTTAAATGCACAAAGCGATATTTAGGCGGATCTGGCTCAAGAATTATTAACTTTGGACATAAAAGCTTGCCCTCACCCACCCGCATGCCTGTTTTTATACCCAACTTTTTAGCCTCCACAGAGGGAGCCAAAATACATCCTCCTGGACTGTTATAAGCCACCACGGCAATAGGTTTACCTCGCAAACTTCTGTTAGCTTGTTGCTCGATGGTGGCAAAACAGGAATTTAAGTCAATGTGCATAATGGTGGATTGTTTGGGATTAAATTCCATCGGTTCCTATCTCCTCCACTTCCCAAAAGAGATTGTCGGTATTTAAAACTAACTTAAAAAACGCGCCCTCGGTAGACACAGAAAACACATGA
This sequence comes from uncultured Candidatus Saccharibacteria bacterium, assembly GCA_964574405.1. Classification (GTDB taxonomy): domain Bacteria; phylum Patescibacteriota; class WWE3; order UBA101185; family UBA10185; genus JBBAAW01. The sequence continues at coordinate 2,249 of CAZNNN010000015.1, forward strand.
AAAAGCGTTCTACCTGTTCGATAGGAATGATGCAGATCCACAGTCTTAATCTTTTTAACTTCCCTGTCCCATTTAAGAGCAATCGGGAAAACGCGATTTTTCCTGTGGTCATACAATAAATTAACCGAAACCGGCATGCAAACTCGCTGGATCATGTACCGAATATAATACGAATATTTTACGGGGTCAAGAAGTGTGCTTTAATATTAAGTGTGAACACAACGCAAAACAACCCCCAACCTCTAAAGGATTTAGTTTTTAAAGGCGCGTTTTTTGTAATTCTAGTTTATCTTTTAGTCTACGCCTACAACTCCGGCATCTTAAGTCGATTTAGAAAGACAGCAATTAAAAATACCGCCCCGATGGTAACCTCTGTGGATAAAGTTACCCCACTGGAATCATCGCCGTCCGATGAATTTACCCAATAACATGCTCGACTACTTCAACTCTTATCAACTCGGATTATATTTTGGACGCGTTTCACTTGGTTTGTATTTATTTACTCTTTTACCAGGAATTTGCAGACGCTTTAAGCTAAAACATCAATTTGTTAGCCTGCTAACACTGTACAGACGCCAAGTGGGCATTGCCATGTACATTTTTGCCGTTCTTCACGCCTTGCTTGTTGTTTCATTTCCTATAACTCTCACACCACCTAAAGTTTTTGGAATTTTAGCGTTTTTAATCCTTACTCCGCTTTTTATAACTTCCAACATCTACGCCGTTAAAAAACTTAAAGAAACTTGGAAAAAAATCCACCAACTAACCTACCTCGCTTTAGGGTTGATTTTTCTACACACCGCCCTTGTCCGCTGGAGCATCTTTTCCGTGGCAACTCTTATTACGCTAATTCTTCTTGCAAGTTCTTCTTTACTTGAAAGATCGCGCAATAAAACACCATGACAATTTTTCAAACCGTAATTTTATCTATAGTTGAGGGCTTAACGGAGTTTTTGCCGGTTTCCTCCACCGCGCATCTGGTTTTGGCGTCACAAATTTTAGGTGTAATGCAAACGGATTTTGTAAAAAGCTTTGAGGTTATAATTCAATTAGGGGCAATTCTTGCCGTAGTTGCACTATATTTTAAGGATCTTATTAGTAATGTACGGCTTTGGTTTAAGATTATTTTAGCTTTTCTGCCTTCTGCCCTTTTGGGTTTTCTGCTGTACGACTTTATCAAGGCGCAACTTTTAGGCAATGGTCTGATTACAGCTTTAGCACTTATTGTTGGCGGTGTTATTTTTATCTTGCTCGACAGGATCTTCCGTACAACCCGTGTAAATAACAATCGATGTGTTACCCTGCACGATATTTCACCGTTAAGGCTTTTGGCTATTGGTATGGCTCAAAGTTTAGCTATGATTCCGGGGGTTTCCAGATCGGCGGCAAGCATTTTTGGTGGTATGCTAACCGGTTTAAATAAAACCGAAGCAGTTAAATTTAGCTTTTTTCTAGCCATTCCAACTATGCTTGCCGCCACAACCCTGGATATCTATAAATCGGGCTTTAACTTTTCCCACAACGAGTTAGTAGTTCTTTTAATTGGTTTTATCAGCGCGTTTGTTACCGCTCTTGTTGCCATTAAAGCGTTTATTAAAGTCGTTCAAAAATACTCCTTTTTACCTTTTGGTGTTTATAGAATTGCGCTGGGATTTTTTTGGCTATTTGCTATAATAAGAATATGAAAGTTCTTAAATTTGGTGCAGTTTGGTGTGCGGGTTGCCTAGTTATGAAGCCTAGATGGAAGGAGATTGAGGCGGAAAATCCCTGGCTGGAAACTAGGTATTTTGATTATGACGACTCTAAAGAAACGGTAGAAAAATGGAAAGTGGGTAAAACTCTGCCCGTTTTTATCTTTGTAGCCAAAGACGATACGGAAATTGCCCGCTTAACTGGCGAACCATCTAAAACCGATTTACTTAAAAAAATTAACCGCTACAAAAACTACTAATTTTATCTAGTGAGTACCCCCCCTCCTCCTTCAATCGGAGATTTAAGGCATCTACTTCCACCAGTAACACCGTTAAAACACATCGCAAATCACCTCCTTTTAATGATGCTATAATAACAAAATGTTACCAAGCTGGTCAAAGAATACTTTTTTACACTTTATATTGTTCACTCTTTTGCTTGTGATGAATATTAATATAATTCCACCGATCCAGTTAGCGCAGGCGCAGGAGATAAGTCCGATCGTTGTATCCGAAACACCTCGCAGTGTTACCCTCTACTTCTTTTGGGGAAATGGCTGCCCACATTGCGAGGCAGAGGAAAAGTTTCTTAAAATGCTTCAAAAAGATTATCCGACCCTTACTATTAGAAAATTTGAAGTTTGGGGAAGTGCTAAGAACCGTGAAATTTTTAAGCAGGTGGGGCAAAAACTTGGGGCGGATGTTAAGGGCGTGCCTTTTACAGTGATTGGTGGAAAATACATTGGCGGTTATTACACAGACGACACTACGGGCGCGGAGATTCGCGATTATGTAGCATCTTGCGTACAGAGTGCGTGCGTAGACGCAATAAGTAATGTTGTTCCTGCCGTACCCACTCCAAAGCCCCCAACTTCCCCCAGTAATCCTTGGGCGGATGCACCAAAATCATTACCCAAAGAAGTCACCTTTCCCCTTATTGGAAAAATTAATTTAACTACTCTCTCTTTACCGTTAAT
>CAZNNN010000015.1:5016-16689 GCA_964574405.1 uncultured Candidatus Saccharibacteria bacterium
TCTCTCTTTACCGTTAATCGCCGTAGTTATTGGAACTTTGGATGGCTTTAATCCCTGTGCTATGTGGGTTTTACTCTTTTTAATAAGTCTCTTGCTTAATTTGCAAGATAAAAAACGGCGCTGGCTTCTGGGATCAACTTTTATTATAGCCTCGGGCTTGGTTTATTTCTTTTTTATGTCCGCTTGGTTAAATATTTTGCTTTTTATCGGCTTTATTGTTTGGGTGCGGGTGGCTATTGCCGTTTTTGCTCTTAGTGCAGGAGCTTTTAGTTTACATAAATTTTGGCAACGCCAAACGGGCTGTATTGTAGAAAACGATGAAAAGCGTAAAGAGACTTTTGAGAAACTCAAAAAAATTACTTACAATAAAAATTTGCTAGTGGCGCTTTTTGGGATTATTGGCCTAGCTTTTGCCGTAAATCTGGTAGAACTTTTGTGCTCTGCGGGCTTTCCGGCTATTTTTACCCAAATCCTAGCGCTAAACCAACTGCCACCAATCCAATATTACCTTTATATTCTACTGTACGTCTTCTTTTTTATGCTGGACGACATTATTATCTTTGTTATCGCTATGAAGACTTTAGAAGCCACGGGAATTTCCACCAAATACGCCAAATACTCCCATTTAATAGGTGGCGTTCTCATGGTTATAATCGGCGCGCTACTAATCCTTAAACCCGAGTTTCTGATGTTTAATTTTTAACGCTACTCTAAATAGTTTTCCACCTTAACTGTACCTTGCAGGTTGGTAAACCACTTGTTAATCTCCTCACTAAGTTTTTGGTCTACCAAAGCTTTCTTGGCAGAAGCGCGTTTTTCTGCGTCCGTTGTGCCCTCTAAACTAGCTCCGGCAGATACAATATAAGCGTCAACATCGGCATCAGCAATTACCACCTTACCGCTCAAAAGCTTTTTCATACCCACCTGCAAGGAAATATCCTTTCTAAAGTCGCTCAAAGTTCTCCCCTGTTGCGCAAGTAGTGATTCTAAACTCTGCCCAGCCAACTGCTTTTCAATTACGGCAAGTTCGGCATTAATTTCTTCCTCGGAAACACTAATTCCGGCCTTTTTAAGCTCGCCTTTAACGGTATAGATGTCAATCAGCTCGCTGGCCGCATTCTTACCGTAACGGACTTTAAGCATCTTTCCCCACTCACCTTTAGAAATCCCCACTCCGTTTACTTTAGCCACATAAAATAGCTTGTTAATGGGGGTTAGCACACCCTTTGAGCCACTAGTAACAAACCCTTTGATATTAGAAAAAAAGTAACCTACCAAAATTCCCAAAGGAATAATCAACACAAAAATTATTGGACCAAGTTTAGGTAATTTCATACTTTAAACCTTTCATAAAAATTTTGCAGTTGACAGATTCTACCACACTTAATTCCAAATTCTAAATTTTTTAATAAAGTGCCTCTTTAACCTGTCCGTTAACAACATATATATAATTGTTACCACTATTAAAAACCCAAAGTAGCTAACGCCCAAAGTTCCAAAACCAAATGATGCTTTTAAGGACGATAAGGTCACAATTAACGCTACGACTAACACCATTAAGGACGACAGCATAAGTAACTTGGTGGGGGCGGATTTCCAAAAAGGTGTTTTAGCTGTTCTAATCACAAAAATCACTAAAGTTTGAGTTAAGAGCGACTCTAGAAACCAACCCGTTTGAAATTGCCCTGCCGTAGCTTTAAAAACCCACAGCAAAGAAAAAAAGGTAATAAAGTCAAAAAGTGAACTAATGGGTCCAAAAAAAAGCATATATTTTTTAATAAAACTAATGTCCCAATGGCGCGGTTTTATGAGCGACTCTTTATCCACCTTATCGGAAGGAATGGTAAGTTGGGAAAAATCATATAGGGTGTTGTTTAGCAAAATCTGTACTGGTGTCATAGGTAAAAACGGTAGAAAAAAGGAGGCAAAAGATGCAGAAAACATGTTACCAAAATTGGAACTTGTCCCCATTAAAATATACTTAACGGTGTTGTTAAAAATTCTCCTGCCCTCCATCACGCCCTCTGCTACCACATCTAATCCTTTTTTTAATAAAACTACGCTAGCTGATTCTTTTGCCACATCCGCCCCACCATCCACACTGATGCCAACATCGGCGGTGTGCAAGGCAGGAGCATCATTAATTCCATCACCCAAGAAACCCACCGTATGCCCTAGTTTTTGCAAAGCTTTAATAATGTTTAATTTATTTTCTGGTGTTATACGAGCAAAAATATTGTTTTTTGCTACTGCTCCAGCAAATTCCGCCGGCAACAACTTATCCAACTGCTCGCCTAAAATTACGCCTTTTACTTTAAGTCCTACCTCTGCGCACACTTTAAGCGCCACACTTTCGTTGTCGCCTGTTAATAATTTAAGGTCTATATTTAGTTTTTCAAGTCGCTCTAAAGCTTTTTTGGCATCCTTTTTAGGCGCATCAGAAAAAACTAAAAGCCCGTACAGATCTAAATTAGTTGCGTCCTGCCATTGATACTCCGTAAGCTCTCTTGGCAAAACTTTTCCCGCTAACGCCACCACCCTAAAACCGCGCATACTCAAATCATTTACTCTATTTTGCATAAATGTTAGGTCAACATTTGGGCAACATATTTTAGCCACATCGTCAAATACACCTTTAACCAAAAGGTGAACCTCGCTTTCAAACCGCACCACATTGAACGAAGCTTTTTTGTTGTAATCAAAGGATTCCGTGTCCAGATAGTTAATACTACCCAAGCTTTTGGTAACCCCACTTTTTTCCGACGCTGTAATAATAGCCAGGTCGAGGGAGTTTACCGCCATTCCCACATGCAAAACCTTAGGGGTACTTAAAAAAGCCTTCTCCAGCACCCGCCTGCTTCTTTGCATTTTGGTGTCGTAATAGTCCGTTAGCTCAATTTTGCCTTCCGTAAGCGTACCAGTTTTGTCGCAACACAAAATGTCCATATTACCTAAATTTTCCACTGCCACTAGTTGCTTAACCACCACATGTTTTTTAGCAAGCTTTCCTGCCCCGTGCGACAAACTTAAAGTAACTACCACGGGTAACAGCTCCGGTGTTAAACCCACAGCAATAGCCAACGCAAACATTAAACTGGAAAGAAAATCCCTGCCCAGTGCGGAATTTATAAGTAGTATTGCCGCCGTTAAAATAAAAATTATTTTTACCAGCAGATTGCCAAAACTGCGCAAACCTAACTGAAAGGCTGTTTCTGGTTTCAAAAAGTTAATATTTTTAGCTATTTGCCCGTATTTTGTTTGCCTGCCCACCTGGGTAACCACGCCTGTACCGTGGCCACTTTCCACATTTGTTCCCATATAGATTGCGTCTCTTGCCCTTTTAAAAACGGGCACGCTTTCCCCAGTTAAAACGCTTTCATTCACCTCCAAATTTTCCGCCTGTAAAACTTGTAAATCCGCGGGAATTACGCTTCCCGTAGTAAAAAGCACCACATCATCCACCGCAATTTGCGTAAGTAATAGCTCACAAACCTTGCCATCTCGTTTTACCAATACCTTGGGGGTTATTCGTTTTAATAACCCATCCACCGTTTTTTGAGCAGAATACTCGTTCCAAAAACCCAAGCCCGAACTAACAAAAATCATGGCAAAAATATAAATGGAACTAACTCGCTCCCCTAGTAGAAACGACACTAAGGTAGAAACCACTAAAACATACACCAGGTAATTGCCTTTAAACTGTCGCACAAAAATATTAAAGGTAGAAAGTTTTTGGGACTGTAAAATATTAGCGCCGTACTTTTTTATGTTTTCCAAAGCTTGCGCGGAGGTTAAACCCGCGTCTTTTTGGGTTTCTTGGGCAGTCATACGCATTCATTATAAGGCTTGGGAAAGTAGTTTCATAGAGCGTAGAGTTGGCATCTAGCTCGTAATCCTATATAATATCCGCGTTTGAGGGGGCGTAACTCAGTGGTAGAGTGACGGCCTTTTAAGCCGTTCGTCGCGGGTCCGATTCCCGCCGCCCTCACCATTGTAAAATTTCCTGCCAAAAATTAATGCTAAATAATAGTAGTCTTCAATTAATTGAGCCAGAAAATATCCAAAACAAAATTTTTATAACTCGTGGATTGCAGGTAATGTTGGATGAGGATTTGGCAAAACTCTATCAAGTTGATACAAAAAGATTAAACGAGCAGGTCAGACGAAACAGAAAGAGATTTCCCAAGGAATTCCGCTTTAAGCTTACTGTTGCAGAGTTGCGAGCTTTGAGGTCGCAATTTGCGACCTCAATCGAGTTAGAGCCGTTACTACGGGGTATATCGAGAAATAAGGGGGGTAGAACATACTTACCGCACGCTTTCACCGAGCAAGGAGTTGCCATGCTATCCGCCGTTTTAAAGAGTGATGTAGCAGTGTACATGAGTATAAAAATCATCAACGCGTTTGTGTCTATGCGCAGAGTGGTTGCAGAAAACGCCCAGCTGTTTGCTCGCGTGGATTATGTGGAGCAGAAACAACTTGAGCATAAACTTGATACGGACAAAAAGTTTGACCAAGTTTTTAAAGCCCTATCGCCACACGATGCAATTCCCCAGCAAAAGATTTTCTTTAACAATCAAGTTTTTGACGCCCATAAGTTTGTTTCCAAAATTATCCGTTCCGCTAATAACAAGATTGTTTTGATTGACAATTTTATTGACGAAAGTGTGCTTGACCTTTTTACCAAAAGAAAAACTGGCGTTGAGTTTATTATCTACACTAAAAATATTACAAAACTAACAGCATTAGATGCTCACAAATTTAGTCAACAGTACGGAAATGTTCAATTAAAGGAATTTAACCAATCGCATGATAGGTTTTTAATAATCGACAACAAAGATGTGTATATTTTGGGGCGTCAATAAAGGATTTAGGTAAAAAGTGGTTTGCCTTTTCCAAGTTTAACAAACAAGCCTTTTCTTTACTTGATCAACTTGAATGACTAGTGAATTCGGAAGCCTCAGATCGGGGTTGTGTTATAATCAACATGCCGATGGCGGAATAACCACACTTCCGTGAGTTCATTCTAGATTATGCTTTCTCACGGTCGGCACTATCGACATCACATGGAAAAAAGTTACAAAATCAAAAAGATGGGAACGGGTTTTAGTCCGCATTTACTGGTACTGGAAAATACCCAAGACGCTAACGATGCTGTGGCACTTTGCAGTTGCGGAGGTACAAAAAACCTAAACGGGTTCTGTGACGGCACTCATCTGCAAAAAGCTGGCAATGGGTGCAGTTGTCAATTTTGCAAAAAGCCCGAAGATCGCTAATCAGTGCTATAATCCTCCCATGGAAAGAAAACTAGCTTCCATCCAAAAAATCCTAGACATTAAACCCATTGAAGGCGCGGATACTATTGTTTGCGCCACAGTTTTGGGTTGGCATGTGGTAACAAGAAAAGATGAATTTAAAGTGGGGGATCTATGCGTATATTTTGAAGTGGACTCGCTTCTTCCCGTTACGGAGGATTTTGCTTTTTTGGCTAAAGGCAGGGTTAAAAAGTCCTATTTTGGTGGCAAGGAATACGAGGGTTACAGATTACGCACTATTAAGTTGCGCGGACAAGTGTCGCAAGGGCTATGCCTCCCAATGTCAATCTTAACTGGCAAAAAATACCCTAATGATGCTAGAGAAGTTCCTGTTTACGACTATAAAGAAGGCTTGGATGTTAGCGCACTTTTGGGCGTGGTTAAATACGAAGGCGCTATCCCAGCTTGTTTAACAGGCGTGGTACGCGGACTTTTCCCTAGCTACATTCCCAAAACCGATGAAATTAGACTTCAAGCCGTGCCCCAAATTTTAGAGCGACACAAAGCCAAGCGATTTTATGTTACAGAAAAAGTGGATGGTACTTCTATGACGGTTTTTCTTAAGGACGGCGAGCTTCATGTGTGTTCTAGGGGGTTAGACCTTTTGGAAAGTGATAAAAATACTTATTGGCAAGTGGTTCGTGCGCTTAATTTGGAAGAAAAGTTGCGTACTTTAGCCAAGCCTTACGCCCTGCAAGGCGAGGTGGTGGGCGACCATATTCAAAATAATCGGTTAAAAATCAACGGGCATACTTCTTTCTTTTTTAATATTTACGACATAGAAAAAGGCAAGTTTTTAGCGTACACAGATTTTATGTCCACTATTAAAGAGCTGGATGTTCCCGTGGTTCCTTTAATTGACGATAACTTTACGCTTTTGCCCACGGTGGATGAAATGGTAGTTTACGCTACTAGAAAATCCGTTATTGCTGACACAGAGGTAGAGGGCGTGGTGATAAGATCGATAGAAGAAACCCAAGACGAGGATCTTGGCAGATTAAGTTTTAAAGTTATTAACCCAGAATTCTTGCTCAAATACGGAGAATAAGCCGTTAATCCGCCAAAAACGGCTGGTGTTACCCAGCCGTTAGTGTAGTACTAACTGAGGAAATTAGTATCTATTCCTAAATCCACCACTTCCGCCTGCACCCCCTCTTCTGTCTCCACCCCTATCTCCACCTCTGTCGCCTCCAAAGCCTCCTCTGCTACCTCCACCAAAACCTGTTCTTGGTCTATCGGTCATTGGTCTGGCCTCGTTAACAACAAGAGCTCTACCCTCTAAATCCTTTCCGTTCATTTCCGCAATAGCATTGGCTGCCATTTCCTCGGAAACCTCTACAAATCCAAAGCCTTTGCTCCTCCCGGTCATTCTGTCAATTATTACTGTTGCAACAACATCTCCGTAAGCAGCAAACAACTGCTTTAACGCATCGTCATTGTAACTATAAGGCATATTGCCCACATATAGTTTGGTCATCTTTTTCTAGTATTCACCACCTTCTATAATAAATTAATTCAATTTTCTAAAATCTGGGAAAAACAAAAAGATTTGGAAACCCTCGCTTTCTTGCATTTTAGAGCAGGTTCATTATAGCACACATTAGTGTGAGATAATTGCAAGTATGTTTTACGACTGGGAAAAGATTTGGAGGTAATTACTCGGATTGCTTAACTTCGTTCGCAATGACCGTAGCACCGTCCTCCGCCACTACAGGCTCAGAAACTTCCGGTGCAACTATAATGTCACCAAAGCGCTCTTTTACTTTAGTAGCCTGGCGACCAACTTTTTCGCGCAAGTAGTAAAGCTTGGCACGGCGCACTTTGCCGGTTTTTTCCACCACCAATTTTTCTATATTGGGCGAAAACAAAGGAAAAATTCTTTCTACACCGATGCCATCCGCCCCAATACGCCTAACCATAAAGGTTTTGGACACGCCCTCGCCTCGTTTAGATATTACAATACCCGTAAAAGGTTGCGTTCTAACTTTGTCGCCCTCAATAATTTTGTAATGAACGGTAACTGTGTCGCCCGCTCTAAATTCAGGTAGTTTCATAACTTGGGAATAGTATCAAAAATTTGCCTGTTGCACAACTGCTTTCTCCTTAACTGCCACTTTTAGCGCTTTGCCGTCCATAACCACATCCAAATCATCGCCTTCTAACGCGTCGCCTCCGATGATCATTTGGGATAGTTTATCTTCCACTTCCTTTTGAATTAGCCTTTTTAACGGTCTTGCACCGTATTCATCGCTATAACCCTCTTTGGCTAGCCAGTCCAAAACCGCGTCATCTACACTTAAACTAACTTTTTTTTCAAGAAGCATCTTTCTAACTTTTTCCATTTCCAACACTACAATTTTTCTTATATCCTCCTTTGAAAGACTAACAAACATCACTATTTCATCTATTCTGTTTAAGAATTCTGGCTTAAAGGTGTCTTTGAGCGACTCTCTAACTTTTCTTTCCATTTCCTCCTTTTTAGCTTGGGACGACTCACTAGGTAGTGCCCTGCCAAACCCAATGTCGCTCTTTTTAAGTAGCTCACTACCCACATTGGAAGTCATAATTAAAATGGTATTTTTAAAGTCCACCGTGCGACCTTTACTGTCCGTAAGTCTACCGTCCTCCATAATTTGCAAAAGCAAGTTAAAAACATCCGGATGAGCTTTTTCCACCTCGTCCAACAAAATTACGCTATACGGCTTTCTGCGCACAATTTCTGTAAGATTACCACCCTCACCGTAGCCAATATAACCCGGAGGCGCGCCTATCATTTTGCTTACGGTGTGTTTTTCCATGTACTCACTCATATCAAGTCGCACTAAAGCGTTTTCATTGCCATATAAAATTTCCGCCAAACTTTTTGCCAACTCCGTTTTGCCCACGCCCGTAGGACCCATAAACATAAAAACGCCAATGGGGCGCTTTATATCCCGCAAACCTGCCCGCGCTCTGCGGATGGCGGAACTTACGGATTTTACTGCTTCGTTTTGATTAACCATGCGCGCATGAATAAGCTCCTCCATCTTTATAAGTCGCTCTTTTTCGGCCAGCGACACCTCTTCCACCGGAATACCCGTCATCCTGGCTACTACTCTTGCCACCGCCTCCCGCTCCACCGTGGGAATTTCTTCCAGTTTAGTTTGCATCCAAATTTCCACTAACTCGCTTTTAACTTTTTCCAAATCCTCCACCTGCTTTTTAATTTTTGGCAACTCTTCTTGGGAAAGTTGGGTTTTTTGCAAATCTTTTAAGTCTTTAAGCTGTTGTTCCACTATTTTTAGGTTTTCAGGTTCTTTAACCTGGGTAAGACGCACTTGCGCACACGCCTCATCTATTACATCAATGGCCTTATCGGGCAAAAACCTATCAGAAATGTAGCGGGAAGCAAGCTTAACCGCATATTCCAGCGCGGAGTCACTAATTTTTACTCTATGATGTTGTTCGTATCTTTCCCGCAAGCCTTTCACAATCTCCACGGCATCTTCTGGCGAGGGTTCTTTTACTAAAATAGGCTGAAAACGCCTTTCTAACGCGCCATCGCGTTCTATATATCTACGATACTCTTCCAGCGTGGTAGCACCCACCAACTGCAACTCTCCGCGCGCTAACGAGGGTTTTAAAATATTGGCGGCATCCATGGCCTCTGTACTACCGCTAGCTCCTGCACCAACCACTTGATGCAGTTCGTCAATAAACATAATAATAGCGCCTTGGGCTTTAACCACTTCGTTTATAATATTTTTAAGCCGTTCTTCAAACATCCCTCTATGGTTAGTACCAGCAATAATGGCGGTTAGATCTAGGGCAAAAACGCGCTTACCACGCAAAGGTTCTGGTACTTGACCACTCACAATTCTTTGAGCTAAGCCTTCCACTATGGCGGTTTTTCCCACTCCGGGATCGCCAATTAAAACAGGATTATTTTTGGTTCTGCGACACAAAATATGCACCAGCCGTTCAATTTCTTCTTTTCTACCAATAACGGGGTCGAGTCTGCCAATTTTGGCAAGATTTGTTAAGTCGCGCCCAAATTTGTCAAGCAGTGTAGCTGAACCGGAGGACACTTGAGAAAGTTCAAAATTACACGCTTCGCAAAGAGCAAGGTACACTTGCTTGCCGTCGATGAGTTTGTATGAAGTTACCGTGGCGGGATTTTGCCCGCATCTTTGACATATCACCATAATTTATAGGTTAGCATATCTTTAGCACTTGTGCAATTTATGTGCTAACCACTAATGTTCCCACACATCGCCCACCGTGGGGTCGGAAACTATGGGAACTTTTTTAACAATTAATTCCCCCGCGCGTATCATTTCTTCCTGTTGACATTTTGCCCAATGTTCGGCTTGATCGGCGCGCACCTCGGTTACTACCTCATCGTGCACGGTGTGCGTTATAGCGCCCTCCACACCCTCTTTTTTCATGCGCTCGCTAATAAAAACCAGCGCGTATTTAATAACATCGGCGTTAGTACCTTGAATAGGGTGATTTTTAGCTTCCCGCTGAATTTGCCCAATTTTTTTTCTATAATCTGGGTCGTTAGGATCGGGCTTAGTATACCAGCGCTTTCTCCCCGCTGGTGTAATACTCCAGCCTTTGGCCACCGCCTCGTTAGCTACTCCGTCCAAAAAATTACGCACTTTGGGGTAAGAGGCAAAATATTTATTCATATAATCTGCGCCCTCTTCTTTGGAGACGGGTTTACCCGTCTCCTGCTCAAGTCGCTTTGCCAAACCCATAGGACCCATACCGTACATTAAACCAAAACCAATGGGTTTAGCTATTTGGCGGAGTTCCGGAAACTTTTTTTTAAAATCAGGCGTGTATTCTTTATTAAACATTAAAGCAGCGGTGTAGGAATGAATATCCAAGTTATTTTTTAAGGCCTCAATCATTTTTATATCGCCAGAAAGATCGGCTAATATTCTCATTTCCATTGACGAATAATCTGTTACCACTAGCTTAAAACCTGGGGCGGGAGTAAAACAACGCCTAAACGGGGCTTCTTCAGAATTTCTGGGAATTTGCTGTAAATTGGGTCTGGAGCACGCAAATCTCCCAGTAGCCGTGCCAAGTTGCATAAAATCTGGGTGCAGCCTGCCTGTAACTTTGTTGACTTTAGCAATTAAGCTATCACCAAAGGCACTAATAAGTTTGGCATAGGCTCTATAATCGCGAAGTACTCTTGCTACTGGATGACTTAAACCCGCCAAAATTTCATCCCCCGTAGACGGTATGCCTAGCTTTAATTTGTTGTTAAATAAGTCTAGTAACTGCTGATTACTGTTAGTATTAATTACATCCGCATGTTGTCCAAACAGATCTTCTTGGGTTGACTCGTATAGGGGTCTAATAGTTTGTTGAAAAATGCCCAGAGTTTCATCCCGCTTAATGCGTAAGCCGGCAATGATGGCTCGCCATTTAGGCACATTAATATATAAACCTTTAAGCTCCATTTCCGCCACCACGGTGGTAACGGCAAATTCTAATTTAGCAATATTTATTAAATTTTCTTCCTGAAGGCGTTTGTATTGCGCGTTAAAGATGGGAAAAAGCACTAGAGTATCCAAAGCGGAATATTTTAATTGAGATTCGGTGATTTGCGCTTTTTGTTCCTCAAAGGATCTTCTGGTAGCTTTATCTAACCGGGTTTCCAAGTATTGTTCGGAGAGATTGGCTAGAGATTGTGGACGCTTTAAGCCGGCAGTTAAAACGCCCTCTGCCAACATAGTATCAAAAATATTGTTTATTTTTGCTCCCACTTGTAATTTTATAAAGCCGTAATCAAATTTACCATTTTGCATTATTTTTATAATTTTGGGGTTTTCCAAAAGTTTAATTAACGGCTCTACGCCAAAAAGTGGCAGTACTTGGGCGTCAAAAATGTAACACACCTCTTCCGTACCAATTTGTAAAAGTAAAAGTTTATCAGTGTAAGGATCTAAGCCCGTACCCTCAATGTCCACCCCTAGCATTTGCTGTTTTTCCAATATCTCCACCGCTTTAATCAGCTGATCCATGTTGGTAATGTGTTCATATTTAGGGTCAATAAAACTAAACTTGAGTTCCATGAAAGAAGTATAACACTCTCGTCAGGGTGTAGTCGGTTGAGTAAAATGTACAACCCCAAACTTATTAAGCACGGGAAGCTTTATGTAGTAGGTGCTACTGGAACAATAGGCTAAAGCGGGAAAATTGCTACCATCAAATAATACTAATGGTCTTTTAGTCATTTTGATAGGGCAGTTAAAAAAGACCCCTAGATCCTGTTACAGAGCTAGGGGGGTTTAGCAAGTTAATATGTATATGATTGCAAAGAAAATAGCTTTTGTCAAGATGACAATATATGTTATTT
>CAZNNN010000016.1:0-16082 GCA_964574405.1 uncultured Candidatus Saccharibacteria bacterium
GCTGGTATTATGCCATCTATGTTAGTTTGATGTCACATTTTTTCTGAAATCAGAGTTTAATAAAAGATTATAATTTGCTACACTGAAAGTAATGAAAAAGCTAATAAAAAAATTCGGGCTATTAGTTTTACTAGCGGCCATAGCTTTGGTAATTTTCCCACTGCAAGGCGTGTTTGCTTGTAGTCCTGGTGGGCCAAATCCTTGGTTTGCGACACAACTCTCTTTTGACCAGGCTTCTCTGCCAAATAACATAGAAATGGTGCAGGCAGATCCAGTATACGAACAATATGCTTTAATCAACAAAAGTTCAGAGCCGTTTTATCTAATTCGAGAAAACCTTACCGATTGGAAAACTTTTCTGAATTCAGAATTGCCAAAAAATTATGAACCTCGCTATAAAATAACAGCAAGCCAAGTATATTTTTGGGGGCAGTTAAGTTCTCAAGATACAGAGGGTTGGAAACTAAATAGCGGAGGTATTAACAATTCCGCAGCCACTAGGGTCAGGATTGACGACAGTGTGTACACACTTGAAGGAGAGTCAAAACAAATTTTTCAAGATAATCGGCCTACTGTTGTTGAAATTCCGGAATTTCAGAATTTCAAAATACTTGCGTTTTACAAAGGCGCACCTGTAGAAATACGAGGCGCACTTCATTACTCACTCAACGATAAGTACGACCCACAAGCGTTTGCAAAGGGGGTAGAAGCATGTAATAAGTTGAACCAGTCTTTAAATAGTACATTGTGGAGAATACTATCATTTGCGCCTCTAATAATTATTCTTTTAATTCTTTCGGGTGTAGGTTTTCTAACCTACAAGATTATAAAAAGATTTAGGAAATAAAATTCTTAAAATATTCGCCGAAAGGCGAATAAAAATCGCGCGCGCAAAAAATAGCGGAGGCATGGCACCGGAGCAAGCGAGGCCGAAGGCGATCTAATCAAATGAAGTCCGACATTTTTTGTAAACGGCCAGCCAAAAACAAACCCCCGTTTTCTCGGGATTCCCGGGAAGTTTGACAAATACCAGGATTCCCGATATATTTTATCCATGCAACTGCATTTACCAAACAGCGCCTTTATCGGCAATATCGATGCGTTTTTAGGCTCTTTCGACCCCTCGGACTCCGGAAAACTAGAGATTACGGCTAATAAAAAGTGGATTTCTGTTCATCCGGTCGCTCTTTCTATGACAGCAGCACTAGGTCTGACTGTAGATAGTGAGGACATTAGTTGTGAGCCTTTTGAGGCTAAATCAAGGCATTATTTTGAACGCATGGGTTTGTTTAAGCTCCTCGGTATAGCCTCCGGTATAAAAGTTATTGAACGCGAACCCGCGGGACGATTTATACCGCTAACGCAAATAAGAAATTCCGTAGAACTGACAGATTTTATTGCCGAGATGGTTCCCCTCCTTCATTTGGAACCCATTCAGGCGGAGCCATTAAAATATGTTGTTGCCGAGTTGGTTAGAAATGTTTTTGAACATTCCTGCTCTCCCTTTGGAGCAATTATCTGCGCTCAATATTATCCGGATACAAAAATTATAAGAATAGGTATTGCGGACACCGGTGTAGGTATAAAGAGAACCATTAGTCAGTCTTATGCGACTGGTAAAGATGTATCAGCTATCAAACTTGCTTTGGTACCGGGAGTAACGGGTACGACCACAAGAATAGGCGGAACCGAAACTAACGCCGGCGCCGGCTTATTTTTTATTAAATCCATAGCAAAGGTAGGCAGAAACTTTTTTATGGTTTACAGCGGGGACGCACTGTACAAACTTTTAAGAACCGAGCAAGACAGACCTGTTAGGTTGTATCCCGATCCGGATAAAGATAAACATTCGGAAAAAGAAAAGCTACCTTATTGGCAAGGCACTGTTGTAGGCGTTGATATCGGTTTGGAGCAGGAAGCCGATTTTACAACGCTACTTTCTTTAATCAGAAAAGCGTACTCGGAAGGTGTGAAAGAACGAAAACAATTAAGATACAAAAAAGCGAGGTTTGTATGAGTGAAATTAAACTGTTTCCAAAAACCGGCAGTTTTGCGGAGAATAAAGACATTGCAAGGGAGATTAGGCTTAACGAGCTGATTCCGGTGATGGATGTTGGGGAGAGCGTAACCTTAGATTTTAGCGGAGTCGATGCTGCTACCCAGTCATTTGTCCACGCACTTATAAGCGATCTCATAAGAAAGTACACCAACACCGTATTGGATAAATTACTATTTAAAGGGTGTAACAACAAAGTAAAGGAGATTATTAATATAGTTATCGACTACATGCAGGAGTAGCCGTCCAGGTTTGAATCCTAGCTCCCCAGCCAAAGAAGGAAATCTCGTAATAATAGGACGAATTGATTGGCAACTTATCTTGAAACATTTTGTGGTTAGTGATAGCATTGACCTATGGTTAAACCGAACCAAAAAGGAAATGTTTCAGTTCCATCTCTAATTGTTGTAATAGTTTTGATGGGTATCGGCGGAGTTCTGTATTACTATTTTAGTAGTTCAAGATCTTCCGTACCCCTCGGGGGCAACAAAGTTGTGTCTAAAAATACCGCACCTGTTCCTACTCTTTCAGGTAGCTCTACATGGAAAACTTATACAAATCAAAAATATAAATTTTCAATAAACTACCCAGCAAACATTTTGATGGAGGAAATCGCGCCAGAATATGTCCGATTTCATAAATATATTGCAGAGTATAGTGCAGGCCCAACAGAAACATACCTTTCTTACCAAATAAAGGATAACCCTAATAAGCTGTCCCTAAATGAATGGGAGAAGAAGAATGCGTCAACGAATAGTAATAATGACAGTGTGTTCAAATATGTAGAGGGAAAAGACGGGACAATTATACAGGTGTCCTTTATATACATGGAGGGTAATAAGAACGAGATGCAACCCATATTCGACCGAATTAACTCTACCCTTAAATTTTTAGATTAGGGTTAATAGTATCTAGTTTGCTGGTGAGTTGGTTCAAAAAGTTCAAAAACTGTCCCACATTCCGAGCTGATACACAGATTTGAGCAAATGTTGCATAGATTTAGCCGTTATGGTATAAGTATTGCATAGATTTATGACTAACAAAGGACTCACTGTAGGGGAAACAGCTAAACATCTGCATGTATCGATTGACACACTAAGGCGTTGGGATAAAAGTGGGAAGCTCCCGGCAAAAAAAAGTGACGGTGGACACCGATACTATTCTCAAGTGGATTTGGAGTTGTTCAAAAAAGATATTTTTGCTTTGGCAACAGGTTGGGTGTTGGGTTCTGCTAAAGAACCAGAAAGTGCCTCTTATTGTCCCACAAGCTCGGAATTTAAGGGTAGGTTATCAAAACTACAAAGCGCTTTAGAAAAACTACAAGATTTAAAAGAATATTACCCGCTTATTGTTGCCGTAGTAGGAGAGATAGGAAATAATTCTTTTGATCACAATTTAGGAAATTGGCCGGATATATCGGGTATATACTTTTCCTTCGACATAAATAAAAGGCAAATTGCCATAGCAGATAGAGGGCAGGGTGTGTTACGAACACTAAAGAAAGTAAGACCAGACATCAGAAACGACGAAGAAGCCTTACGCGTAGCCTTTACTGAAAAAATTTCCGGCAGGGCTCCCGAGTCGCGAGGAAATGGACTTAAATTTGTTTTACAAGTAGTATTAGAAAGAGCTATTCAGCTTGAGTTTTGTAGTAGCGGTGCAAAAGTAAGTGTAACTAAGGATTGTAAAATGCTAAATATACAAAGGATTGATACATATTACAGCGGGTGTTTAGCGTTGATTAGCTATTAAAACTATGAAAATTGAACTTAAAAAATTTGGTAATCTTCTAACATCCAGACAAGATGGTAAAGAGGCTCTTGCTGCAATAGAGTCGCAGCTTCAAAACTTACCTGCGGATTTGACCATCGAGCTTGATTTTGACGGAGTTATTACATTTACACCGTCGTGGGCGGATGAGTTTTTATCCAAACTGGTGGAAAGATTTGGCGATAGAGTTAAGCTGGTAAACACCGAAAATCCTTCGGTGGTTGCTACCTTAAGCATACTAAAGAAATTGGGTTAGGGTATATTCAATGAAAGTTTTGATTGTTGTCGTTGCGATTTTAATGTTTGTGGGAGTAGCGGTAAAAAGTCGCCATTCTCTATCCCCAAGCCAGCAGAAAAATGCGGTGGTTGTTTCTTCGATCTCCAGTCCAAAAGTTGTACAAGAAAAGCCAAAGAAGAGAGTAGTGCTTATTGCTACTGGCGATGTGGTGCCTGGGCGAAGTGTAAATTATCAAATGGTTAAATTCAACAACTTTAAGTGGTCGTTTGAAAAGGTTAACGATGTTTTGGCATCGGGCGATATTACGGTGGTAAATTTTGAAGTCCCGCTGGTGAAAAACTGCCCAACCACGGTAGAAGGCATGGTTTTTTGTGGACGAGAGGAGGCAGTTTCCGGTTTGGTAGCGTCCGGCGTGGATGTTGTTACTTTAGCAAATAATCACATTTCCGACTACGGGGTAGCGGGGATAGAAAATACCGTAAGGTTGATGCGAGAAAATGGGGTTGAAACCGTTGGCTACTTTTTGGGCGAGTCTAGCAAGGGAGAAGTTTTGTACAAAACTGTAAATGATACCAAATTTGCCTTTTTAGCTTTTAACAACATTTATGGGAGCATTCCCCCGATCCTAAAAGCAGACAAGGAAGTAATTGAGCGACTTGTGGGGGAGGCGCGGAAAAATGCGGATGTGGTAGTAGTTTCCATGCATTGGGGTGTGGAATATCAAGCTGTCCCAGATGATCGCCAAGTTGAGCTGGCACATTTGGTGGCTGACGCTGGCGCGGATTTAATTATTGGCAACCACCCGCACTGGGTGCAAAACGATGAGCAGTATAAAAACACCTATATTAAATACGCCCACGGAAATTTAGTTTTCGATCAGATGTGGAGCGAGGAGACTAAAAAGGGCGTTATTGGGAAGTATACCTTTGAGAACGGAAAACTAGTCGCCACAGAATTCATTCCAACCTATATTAAAGATTACGGTCAACCCCAGATAGTAATCGACTAGGCTATTGCCGATACAAATTCTGGTTTTATTAGAGCATTGTTGGTAATTTCTTTTTCTAAACTTTTTGAGAGCAGACCTGGGTTGCATCTACATTGGTACTCAATATAGCTTGAAGAATTATGGGCGTGATTGTAGTCCATGCCTTTAAACATTAAGTATCGTTCGTGGAGTTCGTGGAGCAACACAAATTCCCGCTCGGCAGGTACAAGATCGTTATCCAGCCAAACCTTGTTATACGGCACAAAATCGTATACAAAATGATGTCCGCCTTCTGTAAAGTCAATAAAATATAAATCTCGCACCAGCTCGCCGTTTACAATCCAGATTTGGGGCGATTCACTGCCAGTTAATTTGTGTACATACACTTCCTTTGGGATTTTTGTATTCGTACTGGTTATTTCTGTTCTAACTTTTTCCATTAGCGCCGATTTTTTTCGTTCCGCCTGTTCCTGCTTGTCCGCTTTGGTTATAGCTGTGTCATAGTCAGCACCTCGATCCATAAGGTGCCACTCCACAAGCATGTGGTTTACATAATAAGTTGTTTCATTGTTGGAGTTTTCCTCATCTATCCAAAATTGGTGTTTTGGGATAAAGGGAAATCTAAAATGTTGACCAAAATTGGTAAATTCGCGATTTAAATTACTGCGCACATACATGCCATCTACTTCCCATATCTCAAACACCCCAACATCTTCAAGTTTTCTTAAGTAGGGCTTTTCCATGGCAATGTGTTCTACTTTATTATATACACAAACGACTAGTTTTGTCGGACTATTATCTTTTTGCCTAGAAAGTCGTGGAAAGAAGTTTTATTGAATTCCCAAAAATTTAAGGGAACGGGAATTTTGCCCGAACCGTTAGGCGTATCTATCACATAAGTAGGGCAGGCTATGCCAGAAAGATTGGCGCGCAGTTTAGTCGTAATCTCCAGCTCTTTGGCAAACGGGACAATAAAATGTTCCGCACCGGCTACGGGATCACAGCGGTAAATATAGTAGGGCAAGATTCCCAGTTCTGGAAGTCGTCTAAAAAGTTTGTAGAGGGTTTCATAATCATCATTTACCCCCTTTAAAAAAACAGACTGAGATAAAAGTGTAGCTCCACAGGCTTTTAATTTGTTAATTACCGCTACGGTGGCTTTAGTAATCTCATCTGGATGTTCAAAGTGGATGGAAATGTAAAGCGGTTTTTTAACTTGCTTGAGTGTAGTGTAAAAGCTGGGTTTTATTAGATGCGGGTTGGAAACTGGAACTCTAGTGTGTATTCTAATAATGGTGATTGATTTTAACGCGTTAAATTTTTGGAGTGCGTACTTTAAAATTACCGGAACAGTAAAAGGGTCGCCACCGGAAATTACTACTTCGTTTACATCTGGTTGACTTTGTAAGTACTTATACATATTATCAACATCTTTTTCTGTGAGTATGAGTTTTTTAATGTCGCTTACCATTCTTCTTCTAGTGCAAAATCGGCAGTATGAGGCGCAAGATAGGGTAAGTTCAATTAAAACGCGATTAGGATATTTATGTACCAACCCGCGGGTTTTTACAAACTGATCCTCCATTAACGGGTCAAGAAAAGATTTAGTGGATACGCACTCTTCTTGTGGTGAGGGGTAAAATTCTGCGTGTACCGCTTTAGATTTTTTAGCCAAACTTTTTAGATGCGGACTTATTAACACCGCCAACTTACCATTTTCCTTTGACGGGGAAAATGGGAGGAAGTCGCGAACGCTAGTCCGCGAATCATCACTCGGGGGCTTCTCCTCATCGTGTATGGCGTTTTTGGACATATGTATATAATATACTTGATAAATCTCATGTCAATACTTACTTTTCTGACTTAATGTTATAATTCTCCGATGATCGACTACAAAGCAATATACGACAAAGACTACTTTAACGGCAAAAACAGCTTCTTTTATTCTTTTGGTTACGCACGTTTTTCCAAAACCTACTTTGATAATCTTTTTAACCCATTAAAAAAGTATTTGCAAAACCATCCTAAAGGGCGTGTATTGGATGTTGGGTGTGCGTACGGTCTCTTACTCCAAAGATTTCCGGAGTCTTACGAAAAATTCGGGATAGATGTTTCAGAGCACGCGGTTCAAGAAGCCAGAGACAGGAATCCCGGCGCGGATATTCAACAACATTCTGCAGAAGACGACTTTCCGTTTCCCGATAACTACTTTGACACGGTAATTTGCAACGATGTATTGGAACATTTAGAGAATCCAGCCAAGGCTTTAGAAAGCATTAAACGAGTGGTCAAAAAAGGCGGGTTTGTGTATTTAAATATTCCTAATCTAAATTGGTTCAGAAGAGTTTTTTGTTTCGGGATCGATAAGATTGAACACCATGTATCTTTGTACCCTTATGCTAAGGTTGCCAAGTCGATAAGAAGTACAGGTTTAGAAATTACAGATGGTTGGACTTACACCAGTCTTACTTATTTTTTCTTTATTAAATTTAAATCGACTTGGGGTTTAGAAGCTGCTTTTCTTTGTACTAAATAGCGATGGCTACTCCTGCAGAACTTTTTTAGTAAAAAACGCTTCCCAGTCTTTTGGTCTACTTATTAAATAATCGCCCCATTTATTGAGATTTTTCTCAAAGAGTTTTTGGGTTTGGGGAATGAGTGTTTTGAGTCGATCCATTTTTTCCCAATAGCTATCTTTTATATATCTGCCCACACCGTTTTTTTCAACTATTTGTATATAGCCATCTTCCTGCGCTCCTAAAGTGTCAATTATATATAGAGGCAATTTGCAAATTCCGCTTTCTGTAATAATGGCCGATCCCGTGGCAAAGCAGAGTCCGCAGTCTCCAGAGCGCAAAACTCTGTTCATCTGGACATCGTCCATCCAACCCAAGAATTTAAAATTGACATCCCGATACTGTCTTTCCATTTCTTGCCTAAAGCGTTCGTTTTTTCCGCAGACAAATACAAACTCGTATTTATTTGGATCAAAAGCGTAGCCCAGCATATCTACATAATCTTGCGACTTGTTTATCCACTCGCCACCCGCCAAAATTAATATGGTTGTTTTGTTGGGGTCAAAGACGTTTTCCTTTTTTAGACTCTGTTTGGTAGTGTATTTAAGTTCGTCATAAAAACCCTTTCTTGCCAATGGACCCAAAAAGTCAAACTTTCTATCCTGTTTCCAATATGAGATATAGTGTTTAGGTTGAGGTGAGGATAGATATACTCTGTGGATGCTTGGGTCGGGCAATATTATAATATTAATTTTCTCAAAGTTTGGGTGAAGTAAAGGGTGCGTTGATATTACAGTATCGTAATCCTTGTATTTTGGACACAAAGCTTCTACGCGTTCTTCTAAAGAGCCATTAAAGCCTACCAGCATGAGTTTTGATAGGTATCTGTTGTTGGTTAGTTTAAACATAGGCCGGTATGTACGGGTTTTTATATTTAGCTTGTATGTAGTGTTTAAATACCCCGATATAACATCTACTATCGTAGGTTCTAACCCCCATTGAGCTGTCCAATATTCCAGGGACTTGGCAATAGAAATATGCCCCTGACCAGCTTTTCCTGTAAGAATTAGGATTTTTTTGTTCATTTCACCTCAATATAATATCCCGGCTGTGCGTTGGCAAATTGGGGTTTTAATAAGAGCCCACATTCCTTGCCTTTTCCCGCCAGCGGGGCGTCTTCTTTACCCTCTTTAATTTTTTTTATCGACCCCACATACATAGGCAGATCTTCTTTTTTAAGATCGTTGGGGTTTTTATCATAAATAGCTATTTTAGAATCCTCCTTTAATATCCCGGCTATTATTTTACAGCCAAGTATAATATTGCCCGATTCTAACTTAAATAGTTTTAAAATCTCCGCTCTACCTTTTACTTTAGCTTCTTCTATGCTGGCGGCACCCGATAAAAGGTTTTCCATAAAGTCTATAAGTTCGTAGATAGTTTGAAACATCTCCACTTTAACACCGTGGTTTTCTGCTAGGTCTAATACCGATGCTGTGGCTCTAACGCCAAATCCAATAACCACGCCCCCCGCACTAGACGCCAAAAGCACATCTCCGTGAGCAACATCTCCCGTTCCCGTAAAGAGAAACTCCAGAGAAAAATTTGCCACGGGCGATTCTACAGCCATTTTTGCCAAACTTGCCTTAACGGCTTCTAAAGTGCCTAAGGTGTCTGATCTTAATATTACGGACACTTTCTTTTTGGTATTTTTACCCACAATTTCTACGCGATTTTCATTCTCTGTAAGGCTTTCCAACACGCTACCTTTTTGCACGATAGTATCGCCTACACTGGGGGTATCTTTAAAGCCTAAAATTTCCACTGGCGTTCCGGGTGTGGCTTCTTTTAGAGGCTTGCCTGTGAAATCGGTGATAGATCTAACTTTGGCGTATTTTTTACCAGCGCTTATTTCCTGGCCGACTTTTAGAGTGCCGTCTTTAATTACCGCTGTAACCACCGCACCTCTTTTGGAATCCAGCCTGGATTCGATTATTAAAGCCTCAATTTCCCCCGCCGGATCGGCTTTTAGATCCAACATTTGGGCTAAAGTAACAATAGAATCAAGCAGACAATCAAGGTTAACGCCCGATTTTGCCGAGCATTCCGTACAAATAACATCTCCGCCCCAATCTTCTGCCAAAACATTTTCTTGGGCAAGTTGTTGTTTGGTTTTTTGGGCGTCAAAGCCCTCCAAGTCACTTTTATTTATAGCCACAATTATTTTGGCTCCGCCGGCTTTGGCGTGGAAAATAGCTTCTTTGGTTTGAGGCATTACGCCTTCCGTTCCGGCCACCACCAAAACCACAATATCGGCCACTTTACCGCCTCGAGCCCGCATAGCAGAAAATGCCGCATGTCCCGGCGTGTCAATAAAAGTAAGTAAAGTACCGTTGTAAGTAACTTGATACGCGCCTATATGTTGAGTAATGCCTGCGTATTCTTTGCCCGCTACATTGGTTTTTCTAATGGCGTCTAACAGGCTGGTTTTGCCGTGGTCAACATGCCCCATAACGGACACAATAGGGGGTCTGGTGATGTATTTACTTGTTGACACATTTTTTGCTTCCATATAAACCTTTTCATTGCCACATGTTCCATGGTTTTATTGTTGCCATTATACATTAAAAAAGGGATAAAGGTTTAATCAGTGCTAGGGGGTGCTGGGGTAACTGGGGTCTCTGCTTTCTTTTGCGCGTCTTTGCGTTCTTTAATATCTACATCCCAAATGCCTACGGAGCCTTTTTTACCATCCTTGGCGTCTTTATCGGCTCGTTCTTCCAAAGTTAAACCAAAAACGCTAGGTGCGCCCTTAATATCAATCTTCCACCTGGTAAGTTTAAAGGCAAGTCGCACATTTTGACCTTCTTTGCCAATAGCCAAACTTAACTGATCTTCCGGCACGGAAACTACCGCCACTTGATTTTCTAGGTCTACAATTTGAACTTCCGTAACTTTGGCAGGCGAAAGAGCCGAGGCAATAAGTTTTTCCACGCTTACGGAAAAAGGTACAATATCCACTTTTTCTCCATTTAGCTCCGCAATTACTGCTTGAACGCGTACACCCTTTTGACCCACACAACTTCCAATGGGGTCAATTTTGTCGTCTCTGGACGACACAGCAATCTTGGTACGGGAACCGGCTTCGCGGGCAATGGCCTCAATAACCACAGTTCCAGAAGCAATCTCTGGGACTTCGCTTTCAAAAAGTTTAATAATAAACTTGGGGTCACTTCTGCTTACAATAATTTCTGTACCCCTAGGACCTTCACGAATGTCTTTAACCAAAACTTTCATCCGTTGGTTCATGCGATAATCCTCGCCGGCAACACTTTCCGCGGGAGGCATAACTCCGTGGGCTTTCCCCAAGTCAAACACTAAAACACTTCCCTCTGCTCTAAAAATTAGCCCAGTTACAATAGTGCCAATTTTTTCCCTATATTCTTTTAAAATTACTTCCTTTTCCGACTCTCTGATTTTTTGCAAAATTACTTGTTTGGCGGTTTGAGCGGCTATTCTGCCAAAGCCTGCGGGGGTAACATCTTTGCTGTCTTCAAAAATTTTAGCTTCGCCGTTATCCGGATCTAGACTTGCGGTTATTGCAACATCCTCCGCCAGCTCTTTGCCGTTTTGTTCTTGAAAATCTTTTTTAAAGGCCGAAACCAATGCTTGCCTAATGGACTCCATTACGCTTTCCGCGGAAATACCGCGCTCTGTTGCCACCTGGTTTAGTGCCGATTTAAATTCTGTAATTGCCATAGGTGGTAAGTTACCAGAATTTGCCTAAATAGTCAATTAAAGCGGACGCAAGTCCACCGAAAAAAACGCTTCGCGGATTTTTTCTTATGGACTTTGCGTCCTGTATACCTACATACATGAAAGCGAGCGTCCGTTGTCCATAAGAAATCACTTGCGAAGCGCGTGATTTTGTTGGACACGACGCTCGCCTTAAGAGTATTTTTTGTATTCTTCCAACACCTGCCTCTGTTGTCTTGAAATGTTCTGTGGGATTTTTAGAGCAACTTGCACAATAACATCGCCACTGCCACGCCCATTTAATCTAGGTATGCCCCTGTCTCGCACTCTAAATTGTGTTCCATGTTGAGTGCCGGCAGGTATTTTAAGTTGCGTTTGGGTTACCCCCGTGGGTGATTTTGCGTCAATCACAGCAATCTCTATCAAGCCGCCTAGTGTGGCAGTAACAAAATCCAGTTCTTTTAGCACCCCCAAATCATCACCAGCTCGATCTTGAAACTCCCGTGGAGTAGGAACGCGCAAAGTTATAAAGAGATCGCCCGCGGGTGTATTAGCAGGTCCGGGCAAACCCCGTCCAGCAAATCTTAGTTCTGTGCCGTCTCTAGCGCCTTGCGGTATTTTTATGGTGATTTCTCCGGTTTCCACCTTAATGGTTTTTTGCGCCCCTCTTACCGCATCCACAAATTGAATTTCTAATTGGTACGACAAGTTTTTACCGCGTTTTGGTTGGCGCTGACCTCCAAAGCCTCTAAAGCCAAAAAAATCGTTAAAAACCTCAAAGGGATCCACATCGCCAAAGGGGTTTTGATCGCCCATGTTGGAAGAATAGGTGTAGGTAAAAGGTCCTTGTTGACCGCCAAAACCCCCGCTACCAAAGCCACCCGCTCCACCAGGGAAACCCTGACCCGTACTTGCGTGTCCGTAGGCATCATACATTTTGCGTTTTTGTGGGTCGGAAAGCACCTGGTAGGCCTCATTTATCTCTTTAAAGCGCTCCTCGTGAACCTTTTTATCACCTTCCTTTACCATGTCTGGATGGTGTTCCATGGCCATTTTGCGGTACGCTTTTTTAAGCTCGTCGTCAGAAACCCCTTTTGATATCCCTAGAATGTCGTAATAATCCCGTTTAGTTGGCATGGGTGATATTTTAGCACTTGCTGGTTTGGTTTGCTATGATAAATGTTTTGTCAACACTTTTGTCACTATTTATATTGACTTTTAAAGGCGATTTGCTAGAATGTAGTTATGATGACACAAGATTTGAATTCAAGAACGGTAACAATAACCGATTTTAGGCGGGATGTAGATTCTTTGACTAATGTTTTGGAAAAGGACGGCGAAGTGTATGTGACAAAAAATAATCAGGTGATGTTTGTGGCGGTTGATCCGTTTGAATATCAAAAGAAAAGATCGCCCAAGCCTTTGTCACAGGTTATTGCGGAAATAGACGAGATTAGAAAAGGTCACAAAAATGTATCTGGTAAATCCGTGGGGGATTTTGTAGCTGACATGCGTAACGAAAGGGCAAGGAGATGGACAAAGTAGTCCTGGACGCTTCACTAGGTATTAAGTGGTTTTTAGATGAACCGGAAAGCGCACGAGCTAGGGAGATTTTGGATGATTTGGAGTCTGGTAAGTTGTTAGCCGTTGCCCCAAAACTTTTTATCCTGGAGGTCTTAAACGGATGTAGATATAGTGGTAAATACGAGTCTTGGGAATTGAAATATGTTTTAGATCGACTTTGGGATTTAGGAATCAATTTTGTTGACGAAAACGATTCCTTGGTGAGGGAGGCTATAAGTTTTGCCGACGATCGTGACTTAACGATTTACGATTCTGTTTACATGGCGTTGGCAAAAATAAACGATTGTTTTTTGTTAACAGCTGATGCAAAGCACCATAAAAAGGAATATTGGGCAAAGATTAAGTATCTGTAAATTGTAAACATGGCCCCATCGTCTAACGGCTAGGACAACGGATTCTCATTCCGTTAATCGGAGTTCGACCCTCCGTGGGGTCACCATATATTTACGCACAATGTCCCAGAACGCAGTAACGCCGTTGTCGCCCAACTCGTCTGTTTGGGGTGGTGCAGAGTAATTTTTAAACGCGGTAAGCAGTTTTCCCGTATCAAACAAGTCCAAAATTAAGTTAGCCGACGCTTTGGAACCGTTGGGTAAAATACAGCCTCGTTGAGTTGATACCTCGCTAATGAGGGGCGACGGAATAGCGTTGGAAGATGGATCAAGAAGCAAGCCGTGTCGCTCCAAAAAGTTAATATTATCATACTCCTGCCTACCCACCGGCTGGGCAAAAAGCAAAAACGAACCACCCACAGAATCAGCCCGCAAAAGTGCTTTAAAAGCCTGTTCACTAGGTTTGGTAACTTCGGCGGAGATAATATTCTCCAGATAAACCCGCTTGTAAGCTTCCACCACCTCTTTGTAATCGCTAGAAGCAAAAAGGTGCACATAATCTCTGTGTTTTATAAGTCGCAAAAAATTGGCGGTAAAAGGAGCTTTTCTGCACACCACATAAAACACAAATCTGGGCGACGCTTGGTGCAGGCGGTGCATTAAATGCAAAAAAAACTCCATGCCCACCGCCGCACCAGAAACAGGAATTACTATATTTATGGGTGTTTCTTTGTTTGGGTTGTATTGATCCGCGCGGATAGTAACATCATTTGGTGCTAAAATTTTGGCGAGATCTAAATTAACCGGATAAGGTACAACCTCTATTGGTACCTGCCTCAACCTGTTTTTAGAGGCAAAAGCCTGCAAGGAGTCCTTTGTTTTATGGCTGGGGCAAATAATGAGATCTGCCAAGTCAACATACCAAATAGTTTGCGGAGAATCGTCGGTAACTTGCACCACTAGAGTAATTGTGGCGGCTAATTCTTTTTCTAATTGACTTTTTATGGCGCCAAGTTGATATGCCAAGCCAAAATGTGTAGCTACCACAAGTATTTTATCCGGTTTAACTTTCTGGGAGTGAATCAACTCTACAAATTGCGTTGATAGGCTACCCGCATGGTGTTTCAAATATCTGGTATAAAACCTGGTAAACACCACTTCTGCGCGACCCCGTTGAAAAAACTCCATTACATGCCGAGCCGGTACATTTAAACTGCTAAATCTATGCATAGATTCAGTTGAGTTGTCCGTTGGAGCAAAGATGGTGTAAGTTAGTTCGGCGGGAACTGCGCTCATTAAAGCATTGGCAACTCTTATATGTCCAAATCCAGCAGGAGCATAAGTAAAAACCACAAGTGGTTGCATAACTCTATTATACACACACTTGAAAGTTAGATAAGTCCTGCTATAATAACTCCAGTTATCTATAAGGAAAAAGCATGGAATCCAAATTTATTAATAGAAAAAACGAGCTTGCATGGCTTGAAAAATGCTATCGAGAAGCCTTTAAAGAAGGTCAGCTGCTTGTGTTGTACGGTAAGCGTAGGGTGGGCAAAACGGAATTGGTAACACACTTTATTAAGTCAAAACCCAATATTTACTATTTGGCCAACAGAACCACAACAGCAGAACATCTGTCTTCTGCAACAAAGGTTTTTGCCACCGGTTTTGAGGATACTTTTATGGCTAACACACCGCTACCTTCTTGGCGGGATTTTTTTGACTATTTAATTAAAAAAGTTTCAGAGCGCAAGTCTAAAGAACCTATTGTATTAGTGTTTGACGAATTTCCCTACCTGGCGGAATCCAACGAAGGCATATCATCTTTTTTCCAGTATGGTTGGGATATGGGTCTAAAAAATAACAGTGTAGTAATGATAGTAATGGGTTCCAGCATGGCTATGATGTATAAGCATGCACTAATAAAAAGCGCGCCTTTGTATGGTAGGCGAACGGGTCAGTGGTTGTTGGAGCCGTTTACTTTTACAGAAACAAAAAACTTTTATCCCAAAGCGTCTTTTGATAACGCTTTTTCTCTTTATGCCCTAACTGGGGGAATTCCTGCGTATTCAAAAGTGTTTGACGGAGCTAGGAGTCTTAAAGAAAACATTACAGAGCGGGTTTTTCCGGAAGGTAGTTTCTTATCGGTGGAGCCGGAATTTTTGCTTTCTGATGAATTTGATGATTCCAAGTCGTATCTAACTATTTTGCAAGCTATTGGTCAGGGGAGAACCAAGTTTTCACAAATTTTGCAGGATAGTGGAATGCAGGCTACATCGCTTCCAGCCTACTTACAGAATTTGCAGGATTTAAGACTGGTTAAACGGGAAGTACCTATTACGGATATTACCTTACCTAAGAGTAAAAGTGGCACCTACTCTTTGTCGGACAACTTTTTGAGTTTTTATTTTAGTTTTGTTTTTCCTAATAATAGTTTAGTAAAAAGCAAGGCGTACAATGTGATTTTTAAAACAAAAGGCGAGGTGTTAACTGGTCTTATTGCAAAGTCGTATGAAAACACTACTCCAGAATTTATTGCTCCAGCTATTAATAAGGGCATCTTACCAAACTTTGAGCTTATGGGGAGATGGTGGGACAAAGATACCGAAATTGATTTAGTTGGACTTAACAGGGAGGATAACGCAATTTTGTTTGGAGAAACTAAGTGGAATTCAAAACCTATTGGTACGGAAGTATTAAACCAACTTAAAGCCAAGTCTAAAAAGGTGGTGTGGGGTAAACCTGGTAGAAAAGAGTTTTTTGTTTTAACATCTAAAGCCGGGTTTACTAAAATACTGATTGATGAAGCTAGGGAGCAGGGTGTGGTTTTGATTGAGAAAGA
>CAZNNN010000017.1:0-7500 GCA_964574405.1 uncultured Candidatus Saccharibacteria bacterium
ATTTTGACACTACTTACAACATTGAATACGCCGTCGATACTTCATTAGTGGTAAGTGTTAAAGAGAACATCGGCATAATAAATCAAAACGCAAGTGCTGTACCCTCGTCGTTCATAGAAACTATTACAAACATTATCATTTACGACATTAAAGTATTAGACGCCAAAGGTAGAGAGATCCAACCGGAAATTGAAATGAAAGAGGGTCAAAAAGAAACGGTTATAAAAATTCCTATTGAAGATCCTGCGGTGGGAAAGGCTAAAAAAACTCAAATAACGCTTTTTTACAAAACCAAGGATCTGGCGGGAAAAACGGGCAGAATATTAAACTTGCATATCCCAAAAGCACCGGTAAGCGATTTTATACAGGAATACAATGTGCAGGTAAAAATTCCACGGGATTTTGGTCCGCAGATAAGTATTACACCAACCCCTATTGAAGAAAAAATGGAGGAGGAAGGTTATCTGCTTTTATACAACAAACAGTCACTAGAAAAATACGGGATTAGTGCTAGTTTTGGCGATTATCAGATTTTTGACTTTGCGCTAGAGTACGAGCTAAAAAACGATTCCTTTTTAGCTAGAACAATGTCCGTTACTTTACCTCCACCAATAAAAAATTATCAGGAGGTTAGCTTGGCTAGCATCTCACCCAAACCGCTCAAACTTAAAAAAGATGTAGATGGAAATATACTAGCCTTGTTTAAAGTGGGAGGTAAAAAGTTGCTCACTGTTAAGGTGGTTGGTAAAGCAAAAGTTTACACAAAAGAAACGGGCTCTGTAGCACATGAAACCTACTCAACAATACCTGGGGGTCTTAGTAGGTTTACTAACTCACAACCTTACTGGGAAACTCAAGATCAACAAATTGTAGGAGTGATGCAAAGCCTTACTAGCAAGGAAAAAAGTATTACCCAAAATGCCCTGTCAATTTACACCTATATAACTAAAAACATCTCATACGACTTTGAAAAAGCCAGGGAAGGCGGAAGTCTAACTAGAAAAGGTGTTTTACAAACGCTGAAAGACAAAAAAGGCCTGTGTTTGGATTTTACGGATCTTTTTATTGCCCTAGCAAGATCTGCAGGTATTCCAGCCAGAGAAGTGGATGGCTACGCTTACACCAAAGACTTTAGTGCCACACCAACTCTGCAAACAAACTTATTACATTCGTGGGTACAGTATTACAACCCTCAATTAGGGTGGGTTTCTGTGGATCCTACTTGGGGAGCAACCTCTGGTTTAGATTACTTTAGCAAATTAGATAATAATCATTTGGCTTTTGCTATAAAGGGGGCAGACTCCCAGAATCCGCAACCTGCCACAAAATTTAAGGTGGATTTTTCCAAGGATGATTATTTTAACCATAACAGCCTTTTTGACCTGGAAAACTTGCCACAAGATGGAAATTTTACACCCAATCCGGTATTTACCGGCGTAATTGTTGCAGGGCTTGGGCTGTGTACGATTTTGGTTCTGCTAAAAGTCCACTCAAAGCGCCGTTATAAATAACCTGCCCACCAGCATCGCCCCCTTCTGGACCCAAGTCTATAATCCAATCTGAATTTGCCACTACATCCAAATTATGTTCAATAACAATAATGGTGGCACCTTTGGAGGAAAGTCGCTTAAAAATTGCTATGAGTCGCTCCAGATCCGCAAAATGTAAACCTGTTGTAGGCTCATCTAAAATGTATAAAGTTGAACCATATGACTTTTTAGAAAGTTCGGATGACAACTTTACCCTCTGTGCTTCCCCACCAGAAAGTGTGGGCGCCGGTTGACCTAATTTTATATAACCCAAACCTACATCGTACAATGTTTCAAGCTTACGGGCAATGGGTGAGATGTTTTCAAAGAATTTTAGCGCCTCTTCAACATTCATATTTAATATATCGCTAATATTTTTACCTTTATAAAGTATCTCAAGTGCTTCTGCATTGTAGCGTTTCCCGTCGCACACATCGCAACTAATATAGACATCGGGCATAAACTGCATTTCAATTTTTATTTGACCCTCACCACCACATGCCTCGCACCTACCACCTTTAACATTAAAACTAAATCTACCTGGTTGATATCCACGAATTTTTGCTTCTTGGGTTTGCGAAAATAATTCCCTAATGTGATCAAAGGTTTTGGTGTAAGTGGCGGGGTTACTTTTAGGCGTTCTACCAATGGGGGACTGATCAATATCAATTACTTTTTCTATCAACTCCATGCCTTCAAGCTCTTTATAAGGCTCTGGTCGCTCGTCGTTTTTTAGTCCAAAATATTGGCGCAAGGCCTTTAGCATGGTATCCATAATGAGCGTTGACTTGCCGGAGCCAGAAACCCCGGTAACGCAAGTTATCTTACCCACGGGTACTTTAATACTTATATTTTTTAAATTCCTACCCGTAGCTCCCGTTAAAACAAGAAATTTTTCTGCATTATCGCCCTTAAAAAAGTCCGCTTCAGATTTACTTAACAACTTAATCACACCACTACCCACAGTTTTTCTCCCACTTAAATAATTACCCGTAAGAGATTTTTTGTCCTGCATCACCTCCTGCGGAGTCCCTTGCGACACCACCAAACCCCCATGCTCACCTGCGCCTGGTCCAAAGTCAAAAATATAGTCTGACTCCAGCATAGTTTCTGCGTCATGCTCAACAACTACCACTGTATTTCCCAAATCACGAAGTCGCTTTAAAGTATCTATCAGCTTTTTTTGGTCGCGCTGATGCAAACCAATGGATGGCTCATCCAAAACATACAAAACGCCAGAAAGCCCGCTCCCAATTTGCGACACTAATCTAATGCGCTGGGCTTCCCCACCAGAAAGTTCCGTAGCAGACCTTGCCACTGTAAGATAAGAAAGCCCCACATCCAGCAAAAATTGTAACCGTGCCACAATTTCTTTAAAGATGGGTTTGGCAATAGTTTGCTCGTTGGGTAGCAAAGTAAAATTGTTGACTAAAGAATTAACCCAATCCAATAAATTGTCCGCACTTAAAGTACAAACATCCCAAATACTCTTGCCATCAATAGTTACACTTAAAGCCTCCTTTTTAAGACGAACCCCATTACAAACCTTGCAGTGTTCTTTAACCATATACTTTTCAATTTCGTTTCGGATATAGTCAGAATGTGTTTCCTTGTGGCGCCTAAGTAAATTGGGAACTACGCCTTCATACCTAGCCATAAATTGCCCCACTCTAAATTTTTTATCGTCGCCAAGCCCGTACAACACTATTTTTAAAGCCCGTTCATCAAGTTCGCCAAGGGGTTTAAGGATAGAAAATTTACATTCTCGGGCTACCGATTCAATAACTTTGGCTAACCACCCCATACTTTCAAAAACCCCGCTCCAAGGCAAAATACCGCCCTCCGCAATAGAAAGACTTTTGTTTAGCACCGCCTCTACATTAATATTTAGCTCCGTTCCCAAACCGGCACAAGCTGGACAAGCCCCGTGTGGTGAGTTAAAGGAAAAACTGCGAGGTTCCAGTTCCGCAAAAGACAAATTGCATACTGGGCAAGCAAAGCGCTCGGAAAAAAGGTGGTCTTGCATTTCTTTGGGGTCGACTGGAAAATCAAGGGTACTATCTTTGATAACCGATAAAATAACACTGCCATCACTAAGTCTTACAGCATTTTCTACCGACTGAAAGACAGCAGTCTTTATATCTTTAGCATCTTCTCCCGCCATCCTTTTCTTGCTAATAACATGCCTACTTATTACCGCCTCCACAGCATGCTTGTTGGTTTTAATAAGCGCTAATTTATCTTTTAAATCTTTTAGTGACCCATCAATTCTAGCGCGCGCGTAGCCTTGCTTTTTTAAGTTGTCAAAAAGGTCAGTAAACTCTCCTTTTCTATCTTTAACTACTGGCGCCAAAATAACTACGCGCGCGCCTCGCTCCGTTGCATATTCCTTTTCTGCACTTACTAAGTCAAAAATATTATTTACTATTTGCTCAATAGATTGTCTGGAGATCTCCCGTCCACAATTGTTACAATGTTGATGACCTACTCTTGCGTATAAAAGTCGCAAAAAATCATAAATTTCCGTTACCGTTCCAACCGTAGAGCGGGGATTATGACTTCCAGTTTTTTGATCAATGGCAATGGCTGGGGAAAGCCCCTCAATAGAGTCCACATCAGGCTTGTCCATTACGCCCAAAAACTGCCGTGCGTACGCAGAAAGACTTTCCACATACCGCCGCTGACCCTCCGCATAAATAGTATCCATAGCCATGGATGACTTGCCAGAACCTGAAACCCCCGTAAACACTACAAATTTATTTTTAGGAATTTCCAGGTTGATGTTTTTAAGATTATGCTGGCGTGCACCTTTAACTATAATTTTTTGGAGCGACTCGCTTGACACAGCAGTATATTATACGGTAATTCTTTGGGTTTTCAACCCGTGGGCAGGTTCGCCTAGGCGAGTACATGGTTAAAGTTACTTGCAAACAACTTTAAGGGTCATACCCTCATTTAAATCTTCCCACACATTAAGTCCATTGGCGTTAGCCAAAACATTATATTTTTCGCCATCGCCACAAACTCTTTGCGCCACATGCCAAAGTCCTTCACCTTTTTGCACCACTGTGGTTTCTTCGGCTGGAATGCTTGTTTCGGAAGGAATAGTAGTCTCGTCTACCGTGTTAGCTGGTTGCTCTTTAGTTACTTGCTCCACCAATTTACTATCATCAATTATCACATTTCCACCTTTAGATTTGGTAAAATAAGCGTAACTAAATACCGCCACCATTACCAAAACTGCTACACCCGTAAGCAAATTTGCCCAATTGGCATTGGGGTTTTGCTTTTTAATCTTTGCCATCACCGCATTAAGTTTTTCTTTAAGCTCGCTTAGTATCTTCATTAATAATCACCTCCTTCAAGATTAATCTTTTTTCTTAGTTTCATCTTTTTTATCTTTATCTTCCACAGGACACAAGTTTGGAATCTTGCTTCCTTTAACAAAAACCTCACTTCGCCCACATGCACTGTCTATTTTAACAAATACACCGTTTGGAACGCTAAACTCTTCGTTTTTACTGCCCTCTAGTACAATCTGCATTGCTCTGTTCCAGATTGATGCCGCCCCACTCACCCCACTGGCTAAATACGGATTCATGGGCGTATTATCATTATTACCCACCCAAACCCCCACCACAAACGAGGGTGTATAGCCCACAGTGTAATTATCTCGCTTCTCATCAGTTGTACCAGTTTTAACTGCTACTGTTCTACCTGGAATATACAAAGAACTTCTTGAACCAAAGGCGGGTGTGCGCGCAAAATTGTCGGTTAAAATACTGCTCATAATGTAGACCGACTCGGGGGACAAAACCTTCTCCTGCTCCCTTGCGTCCTCCGCATACAACTCAAACCCATTGGCATCCTTAACAGAAATAAAAGGCGTGGTGGGACGGTAGATACCTCCACGGGCAAGCGTGGCATACACATTGGTTAAATCCAACAGGCGTGTTTCTTTGCCCCCCAAGGTCACAGAATAACCGTATGTATCGTCAACTTGCCAATTTTTAAGCCCCATTTTGTTGCCCAGCGTCACCATATTATCCGGTCCCACCTCTTTAACCATCTTAACCGCAGGAATATTATAAGAATTTGCCAACGCGCTTCTTAAAGTTACCGTTCCGTGATATTTCCCATCGTAGTTAACGGGCTTGTAGGTTTGCCCACCACCCAACTGAATAGTTAACGGCGCGTCCACAATAGGTGAAGCGGATGTAAAACCTCGCTCCAAAGCCAGGGCGTAAGTCACTACCTTAATGGCAGAACCGGGCTGACGCATAGCCATAATAACATCATAAGCCCCCCAACCCTCTTTAAAATAGTCAATTGACCCTACATAAGCCAGGATTTCCCCGCTTTTTGGATCTAAAACCACCAAAGCTCCATTGCCAATATTTAAATTGCCGGATTTTGCCACTTCTTCCGCCACCACCTCTTGCAACCTGTTATGTAGATCCAAATCCAAACTGGTTTTAACAGTTAAACCTCCGGATTCCACCATATTTCTACCATATTTTTTCTCCAATTCTTTTCGCACATACGCCACAAAGTGCGGTGCTTTAATGTATTCCGCCTGCTCCACAAACTTTAGATCCTCCCCCAATGCATCCACATTTTGCTTACTGGTGATGATTTTTAATTCCTCCATGCGGTCTAAAACTAATTTTTGGCGACTTCTGGCAAGGTCTATATCGCTAGCGTACGACACATAAGAAGACGGCGATGACGGCAACCCCGCCAAAAAAGCCGCCTCACCTAAAGTTAAATCGCCTACATCCTTACCAAAGAACTTTTGAGACGCACTTTGAATGCCCCAGGCGGTTCCACCGTACGGAATGTTGTTTAGATATAGCTCTAAAATTTCTTCCTTGGTATATTTTCTTTCCACTACCAGCGCCAAAAAAACCTCTTTTAGCTTTCGCGTCATGGTTCGCTCTGGAGAAAGCAACACATTTTTTATAAGTTGTTGGGTGATGGTAGAACCTCCCTGCACGGTATCATCCACAATGGTTACTTTAGCAGCGCGGGCAATGCTTAAAAACCGTACCCCGTTATGATTAAAAAACTCGTGATCTTCCACGGCAAGAGTAGCTAAAATAACATTTTTGGGAATTTGGTTTAGAGCCACCGGGGTGTATTTTTTGTCTACATAAATTTCATACAGAGGCACGCCTCTTCTATCCAAAATTCTGGTTGGTTTGTGCGTTTGGGCATTTTCCACCAAAACCCCCGGTTGAGGAAGCCCGTGATACCAACTGTAAGCTGTAATAGGAGTAACAATAAACAGCAGAGTAAAAATTCCCCCCGCGCTAAAGATCTTGACTCTTGCTAAAAAGTTCTTTATTTCATCGTTGCGGATTCTTCCGTCATTGGGCGAGACATGAGCAGAGCGAAGCAATCTACTTTCCAACGCTATTGATTTATATTTCTTCCGCACATATCTTACTTTAGGTTTTTGAGGACTATTTTTAACTTTAAGCGCATATTTATTTGGCATCTTTACGACTTTTTTAAAAGCCTTAGCTACCTTCTTCTTATATTCAACACCTTTCAAAGCAATGTAGTTCGATGTAGTACCTAGTCTTTTAAATACTCTCAAAACCTTTAATTTGCAAGCGTTTGTTATTGTTATAACAACAAATCGGGTACTTACTAACCTTTGGACTGTTTTAATTACTAACAGAATATATTTAATTACAATGCGTAAAATAACAAACGGTATATTTCCCACGATTATTACAAGCCGAATAACTGCGTTTAATATGTTACTTTTGTTTAACTTTTTTTCCTGCATATTAGATGTCATCGCGTACTCTACTGTCTTTGCGAGGAGCAAGGCGAGGAAGCAATCCGAGCAGGAAATTTCTTGATATGAATTGTACTAAATATTATGGGTTATGACAATAGGTTGAAGATAAAGGTTCGCTATCTGTAAAGTGATGGTTGTAAATCACAGATAGCGAACCAG
>CAZNNN010000017.1:7600-12423 GCA_964574405.1 uncultured Candidatus Saccharibacteria bacterium
GTTGTTACATTGTACAAATTAACCTCTCCTCTAGTGTTTGTCACAAAATCTATCTCCGTGGAATTTTTCCAATAATAAACCTCCCTATTGGTTTTGTAGAGTTTGTTGTTTACTAAACTCTCTAACATAAGACCTTTATTTAGAGTAAAATTAAATCCAGCGTTATTAGCCAAACCCGTGTCAACACAATAAACCTTAGACGGGTTATAGATTTGCTGTTTAACAGAGTAAGAAAAAAGGCTATTTATTGTCACCAAAAAACTTCGTCTCATATAGTCCATAAAGCTAAGAATGCTGGCAGGTGCTAAGTTTAAAAACCTTTCCATGTTAGTAGAAGAGGTAACGCCACCACTGTTTGACATCAGGTATCTAGCGGTATTGCGCAACTCTGCATCTTTTCTAACATCGTACCGTTGAATTACATCTCTTTCTAAAATTGTGTTGTAGTAGGAAGATAAAATGGCGATTTTACTACGCGGAATAGTTTCCAAAACCACCCTTGGAAAACCACCGTACTGAATATATTCATCTAACATCGTCTGAATATCTGGAGAACCTTTGTCAATGTTTTTGAACATCAAGAATTCGCCAAAATCTAAAGGACTTACCTGTATCCCCACTGTTCTACCACTTAAAAATGTGGATTGCTTATTATCATACAACGCAGAGTTTGAACCTGTAACAATAAATTTTATGTTTTGTTTTTGCTCATAGTACATTAGAAGCACCCTTTCCCACGACTTTACCTCCTGCACCTCATCCAACATAATATAAATCTTGCCTTTTGGTTTAATGGTAGTTCTATAATACTCAATAATTTTTGTTATCTCTCCGGGCTTAACAGGCAGATTAAAACTTGGGTCATCAAAGTTAATATAGAGAAAATTTTGATAAGGTATGTTGTAAAAAGTGTGGGCGTGCTTAATAAACTGGGTCAAAATAGTGGATTTACCTGACCTACGAACCCCTGTCAACACCACAATTTCTGGCATCGCAAAAAAACTATCTATCTGCTGGATGTAATTAGACCTCACAACACCAACATCCGGCTCCTGATTCCAAAAGTTCCATTTTTCTAGATAATCGTAGTTTTCCATATATTTTAATAGTAATAAAATGTATGGGCTTTGTCAAGCATACATTTAAACAGTATTTAAATGTTTTGTCCAAGCTTGTAAAGACGCCTTTGCCTGCCTGCTTGTAAGTTTTCTTATTACAACACCCGGTTTTGCTTAAAAACTAAAGTAGTACGCGGGAACAAACTTTATCTTACAACCGTTTTCTTCTCTAACTCCAAAGTTGCCACCACCAGTAACCACATAGCCTTCTTGTGGTTTGTACTTATCGATAAAACTAAAAAAGCTCTTGCCAATTTCCCTATTCTTAACATTAGATGTTTTAACCTCAATAGGAATAAGTTTACCTCCGCTTTCCACTATAAAATCAACCTCCGCCCCACTCCTAGTCCGCCAAAAATTAATATACGCATCGTCTTCAAGGTCGTGCCTAAGCTGGTTATAGACATAATTTTCCAGTAAAACACTTTTATCCATTCTTAACGAAGCTTCTTGAAAGTTTTTAATCACGGCATTTCTAAATCCGCTATCCCAAAAATACATTTTAGGATTTTTAGAAAGTTCGGATTCTTTATGGGTAAAATAGGGATACAAACCACAAATAACAAAGGTCTCTTCTAAAATTTTAAGATGGTTTTTAACTGCTTGGGGCGAAAGCCCGCACATATCACCCAAACTCTTGTACTCAACCAAGCCCCCAAGTTGCAGAGATAAGGCTTTTGCCAAGTTAATAAGCTCAACTGAAGTGGTAAGCCCAAGTAGCCCTTTAATATCTTTAACCACATAGTTATCCAAAAGATCCTTTAAAACCTGTTGCTTTTCTTGATCATTTAAACTTTCCAGCACCCGCGGATAGCCACCGTACACTAAATAAGTATTAAAATAGTCGTTTAGCTTAATAGAGTAAACACCCACACTTATTTGCTCACTTTTAGCGTCCTTAAGATACTCACAGCAATCAGGGTCAACTGCTTCCAAATACTCGTAAAAACTTAAAGGGTAAAACTTAAAATAATTTATCCTACCAACCAGAAACTTACCCATATCCCTAACATCTAAAGACGACGATCCGGAAACCACAAACTTTTTACCCAAAGTGTCGTACAGGTATTTTAATTTTTGACCCGCCTCTTT
The DNA here is from genome assembly GCA_964574405.1 of uncultured Candidatus Saccharibacteria bacterium. GTDB lineage: Bacteria > Patescibacteriota > WWE3 > UBA101185 > UBA10185 > JBBAAW01. The sequence goes on from CAZNNN010000017.1 coordinate 9,811, forward strand.
TGCATACTGCACCTCGTCTATAAAGATAATATCGTTAGGAATAACATATAACTTGCTAAAAAGGTTAATATTAGTTTCAAACAGCTCTCTATCCTGAAGCGATTCAAAAGTTATAAAGGAGGATTTTTTACCCTGCTTGGCAACTTTCTCCTGTAAATACTTTAGCGAAGTAGTTTTTCCCACCTGTCTTGGACCAACCAAACCTAATATTTCCTTGGTTTCCATGTACTTTTCCACCTTCTGTAAGGATTTACGGGTAAACACCTCTGCTGTCATGTAGCTAATTCTAGCAGGGTTAAAATTAATGTCAAGACGCATTCTAGCAGGGTTGAGGGTTTTAGGTTGTTGTAACGGGTAAATTATCCTGCGGTTTTGTCCAAGCCTGTAAAGACGCCTTTGCCTGCCTGCTTGTAAGTTTTCTTATTACAACACCCATTTGTACAAGTACATAGTCGCCAAGTTTTGCCTTTACATCGTCGCCCAAAAAAGCTTTACGGTTTTCTCCAGGGTACTCTATAAGAGCCTCCATACCGTTAAGTTTAATAATTTTCCCCGGAATTGCCAGACACATAGAATTTTTGTTATCCAAACATGTTACACTTTACTAGATATTCACTTATGGAACAAACTGCCAAAAAACTTGTGGTGGGTTGGTTTTCTTTTACCTGCTGTGAAGATAGCACCATTCTTTTAACGGAGCTGTTAAACACCTATCTGGACAACTGGGTAAAGCTGGTGGAATTTAGATATCTTAAAGCACTTAAAAGTAAAAACAGTATGGATGGGCTAGATGTGGCTTTTATAGAGGGGGCGGTGTCTTCCGAGTCGCAGGCAAGTGAGGTTACAAAAATTAGAGCCCACGCCAAGTATGTAGTGGCTATTGGATCTTGCGCGTGCACTGGCATGCCCTCCGCGTCGCGCAATGCTTTTACTCCCGAGCACATTACAGACAAAATGGCAGAGAAGATGAAGGATTACATGCGTAGGTTTGATTATAGCTTAAAGGTGAAAAAACTAGAGGAAGTTATTAAAGTGGATGACAAGGTGGAAGGTTGCCCCATGAATTCGGAAGTGTTTTTATCGGTATTGTACAAATATTTAAAAGTTTTTGGAGTTGTAAAAGATGCATAGTGGTGAAATAACCATAGAAAATATCACAAAGATAGAAGGTTCGGCGGGGCTAAAAGTTACCGTGGTGGATGGCAAAGTTAAAGATTTAAAGTTTATTATTCAAGATTATCGCCGGTTTTATACCCAGGCAGTCAGGGGTAGACCCTGTATTTCCGCGCCAAGTTTTCTTTCCCGCATTTGTGGAACTTGCTCTGTGGCGCATCTTTTTGCGTCCATTGAAGCTATTGAAAAATCGCAAGGTATAGAGGTTTCTCCCCAAACGCAAGCTTTGCGTAGGCTTGCCTACAATGGACTTATGATTCGCGATCACGCTTTGCACTTGTATTTTTTTGTTTTGCCGGATGTTTTGGGCATTGACTCCATTTTAGATATTCCAGATCATCACGATAATTTGGGACACACCCTTTTGCACGACTCTTTTGACATTAAAAAGTTGGGTTCAGACATGACGGATGTTATTATTGGCGCAACCATTCACGCCCCTTTTCCCACTGTGGGGGGCTTTTTAAAACTTCCCGATGAGTTAAAATTTGCAAATTTAATTGAGCGACTGGAAAAAATTCGCCCGCAGGTTTTGCGCGGAATAGAAACTTTTTATAACTGGAAGCCGGTACTAACCAGAAACTCCGACTATCTAGCCTTAAGAAACGATAAAAACTATAACTTTTTGGAGGGCGAGGTGGTTAATACCTCCGGCAAGAGAGTTCCGGAGGAAAAATTTCACGATTTCCTAAAATCCGTGGTTATCCCTTACTCGCAGTCGGAAGGCTATATATTTTCCGACGACCACGAAGATTACCTGGTAGGAGCTCTGGCCAGACTTAATTTAAATAAGGATTTATTAAACCCTAGAACTTTAAAAGATGCGGGTAACTATCTTAACGCTTTCCCGTCCAATAACATACATTATAATAATTTAGCTCAAGCAATAGAAATTTTGCAGTGTGTAGATGATTCGTTGGACATCTTAAAGTCGCTTAAAATTGTGGCGGAAAAACCCATAAGAAAACCTCCGCAAGCCGGCATTGGCGTGGGCGTTTTGGAAGCCCCCCGAGGGATTTTGTATCACATGGCTAAAGTAAATGAAAAAGGCATTATTGAAGACTACGATGTAATAGTTCCCACCGCCCAAAATCAAATTAATATAGAAAACGATCTTAAAAAATATTTTAATGAAAATTTGGACAAAGGGGAGGAAACTTTAAAGTGGGAGGCAGAAAAAATTATTAGATCTTACGACCCCTGTATGTCCTGCGCCACCAACTTTTTAAAAATGGAGTGGATTCGATTATAATCAATTTTGCCTCGCATGGGCAAACCTATTAATGTAACCTTGCCCAATTTGCCAAGCTTTTTAAGGTATTTAAGCTGAAACCCTAAATCAAAATCGTGGGTGGTAGTTCGCGGAGGTAAAATAATCCTCTTCAGCTCATCGTCCTTAAATAGCTTAACCTCGGTTAATCCTTCTACCACATCTATAAT
>CAZNNN010000017.1:12523-16047 GCA_964574405.1 uncultured Candidatus Saccharibacteria bacterium
TTGTCATTGCAATAGTTTTCTATTCTGCGGGTTGTCTAAATAATTTTCCTTGGAAACAACAGGCTTTTCCTGTTTAGATATTTCCGTGGTAACTTTTTCGCCCAGCATGGAAAAAATAAGTTCCAGATCCGTCATATGGTCGCGTAAATTTTCCTGCTTTAAGCCTTTTATATTCTTGTGTTGACCGGGTGTTACCCCAAAGGTAGCCCTGGAAATTTCTGCGCTTAAAATGGCAAAATCGCTTGCCCCTTTTACTCCTTTTTCTTTCCACTCGTCGGTTAAGTCCTGCCTAACAGCAATACCACGAAGTCTTTTTTCTATCCAATCCTTGGAATACCCTTTTCGCTCGTAAATAAGTTTCATTCTTTCCTGTGCAAGTTCAGGGTTTTCTATCTCCTGAATTCGTTCGTAACCCACTTGCGCAAGCCATCTTTTGAAAGGTTCAGCTTTGGGTGATGGTATAGACTGAACGACTCTTAATATACCGGCGGTATTAGCAACATCTGTTTCCCGCATTTTTCCATCTCCAGCAACCATCTTCAACTGTTCCCAAAACGGGAACGGTTTGGATAATTCCCCGTCACGATCTTTCATTTTAGCCCAATATGTCTTAGGTTGCGGACTATTTGTTAAAGCATCGACTACATCTAAGATGGAAAACCACCACTCATTCTTATGCGTAACTCGGCGAATTTTATTACCTTCAAAAAGCACTAATTTATTACTGTCCATATGGACTCCTTTCTAAAAAATTTAATTAGTGCGAAGAGGCTTATAGTCGATTATTATTGTACCAATGTTTAAAAATAAGTCAATACTTTTTAAGCTAAAAATGTATCAGCACCATCTGGCGAAGTATAATACATAGACATGGATAAAAAAGCTCTTCAACTTGCTTGCCGATTCTCTTTACCACCCAATTCCTTAGGTTATTGCGGACAAAATACTGCGCCAGAAAAGTTTAAAAAATGTGTGGTAGACGGTGTGTGTACCAACATCAAAAACGAGTTGGAAAAATTTATTGTGCTTAACCCTTACCTTAAAACTTTAGCGCATATAACCAACCGCGATAAGTTTTCCTATAAGGTAATTGAGGCTTATTGGCTGGGCAACGATGAATTAAAAAAAGCAGAAGCCGTTGATTATAAGAATCTGCTGGATAATTTTGCTAAACAAGGTGTACCGGACTGGTTTGTGGACGAGTTGCAAACTAAATTACCTAAGGTCTTTATCCCCCACCATCTTTTTCAGGTTTTGCATATAGGTGTGGGAAAGGCTAGCGGATCGGTGCCTTTTAATCTAGAGTCAATAAATAACTGTATGATTCGCTGGGGTAAGGTGGTTAACATTAAAGGTGGCGAGCTAGTGGCGGACTTAAATTCATTAGAAAAATCAAGTGCTGGCTACAAACTAATCCAAAACAAATGTAAAGCAAAATTTATACCCGGTTTTTTGCCCACATTAAAATTAGGCGATGTGGTAGCCGTCCACTGGGGTCAGGCGGTAAAAATTTTAACACCCAAAGAAGTAGCCCAACTCTCCTTTTGGACGCAAAAGGTGTTAAAACATATTGATTGACATTTAAACTCTATAAAATCATACTGGTAACTATGAAAGCGGATTTTTCTAAAATTATTAAGGATTCTATTAGAATTACAAAAAGCAACAAGCGACTCTGGGTTTTTGGACTGGTCTTAGCAAGTTTAGGTGCGGGAGCAAATTTTAGTTCTGGCGGTAACATAGGCGACTTGGTTAAAGAGGTGGAGAAGCAGAAACCTAACACGGTAATAGAGCAACCAATTCCACAAAACTATGACCACTTGGAGGTACTAAACAGCAACTTACTTACCTCAAATTTACCGCAAATACTGGGGATGTCGGACGGTAGGGTTAGGGAAACCATAAGTCTGGTCGGATTAGTAAAAACCGTCCCGTATTCTTTTTACGCTAGTTTAATATTTTTAGTTCTAATTAGTATTGTGGTATTTATAGCGGTTTCCTTGTACGCACAGTCTTGGGCGCAATCGAGCGTAGTTTACGGCATTGATAAGGAAGACTTCGGAGAATCTTTGTCTTTACAGCAAATGTCGGACAAAGGAAAATTAAATGCACTAGAGGTTATTAAGATTAAAATTTTGCCGGGGTTAGCGTTTGTCTTCATAATTATTACATCGTCTTTAATTTTGATAATTCCGGGATTATTGCTGGGCGAGGTGGGTAAAATACTGTTAATTCTTTTTGGCATCGTGTGGGTTATTGCCATTATTGTAGCTAGTATTATTTTAGGCGCGTCCATAAATTTAGGCATTCTTGCTATCAATTTAGAGTCGCTTAAGTGGAAAGTGGGGTTTGGCAGAGGCTTTAGAATTTTTAAGAAGTTCTTTGTGGACTATTTTATTATGTCTATTATCAACTGCTTTGCCGGGTGTGTTTTTGGCGTGGCATCTATGATTGGTTTAGTGATTTTAGGTGTTATTGGCGTGGCATCAGTTTTTGGGGCAGTAGCTTTTCCACCTTTTGTGGTAGTGGCAGGTCCAATTATATTTTTAGCTCTGTTAGCACTAATTATGTTTATGGGAATTGTCGGCGCAATTTCGGCAGTTTTTACCCAGTCCACCTGGGTCTTGTTTTATAAATCCTTGCTTACAGAGCAGGGATTTTCAGCAAATCACCAGCCTACGCTGGGGATTGTTGACAAACAACTAACGGAGGAAAACCATGGACACCAATAATCAACCAACTTACGCAGGGTTTTGGCTAAGATGGTTTGCGCAAGGCGTGGATATTGTTATTTGGGCGCTTAACTTTTTTGTAGCACTTTACATCTTAAGCGCGTTTGGAAGTTCCAGTGTTGAAGTATTTATCCCAAGTCTTTTATGGTTTTTACTTTACACAATTTTATGCGCTGGCCTTCTTAAGTTTTTTATTCATCCTTATTTAATAAGTAAACTAGGCGCGGGCTTGGGAAAACTTGTGTGCGGGCTACAGATCGTAAGATCTGACGGTACGGCACTTACCTATAAAAACGCCCTTTTTAGAGAATTTATTGCTAAAATTGCCTCCAACGCCCTACTTGGACTTGGTTATTATTGGATTTACAAAAACCCACAAAAACAAGCCTGGCATGACTCGCTGGCGGGAACTTATGTGGTAAAAAAATATCACGGATTTTTTGCAGGACTTATGGTACTTATACTATTTTTGGCTATTAACGGGGGTCTGGCGTATAAAGCGGTTGATAATTTTAGAAACAATGTAACTTTGCAGTACGACTTAACAACCCTTGTAACGCAATTTCAGCAAGATCTCTCAAAAGAGAATAAAAATATCCCCATAAACTAAAACGCAATAAAGTTAAACTTGAAGTATAATCTACATCGACTGCAAGGAGGGATACCAAAGTGGTTATACTGGGCTAGTCTCGAAAACTAAGCGTGGGGCAACCCGCACGGGGGTTCGAATCCCCCTCCCTCCGCCAGTTAGTAAAAGAAGAGTTTGGCTCGCCCGCTACGCGGGCTCGCCAG
>CAZNNN010000018.1:0-6123 GCA_964574405.1 uncultured Candidatus Saccharibacteria bacterium
CATTATCCTGATGATTATGTTCTTTTTCAGAGCCAGCGTCTAAAACATAATCTATACAATGAGAAAATGCCGAATGAGAAACATCGTGAATAAGTCCCGCAATTTGCTCCTCAATCGGTGCTCTATAAATTTTCAAAAGTAAATAGTCGCCGATTGAATGTTCAAAACGCGAATGTGTGGTACCGGGGAAATGGGGTTCAAAATATCCAGCTTGATCTATTTCCTTCAATCTTTGAAGTGTTGAAGAATTTATCAATTCTAAAATTACTGGTTCCGTAATTTCAAAATTTCCATATACTCTATCTGTGTATTTCATAATTTATTTCAATTTTTTAACAAGCTCTTCGGGTTGTCAAGTACCCATCTATCGAGACGACTTGTGAACTAATGTTCCTTTCTCTAATTCAAATAAATACTTTTCTCTAAACTGTTTAGGTGTCATTTTTAATCTCGTATGTATTCTTTTGTTGTTGTAATAGTACAACGATTGGCAAATATATTCCACCAGATCGGCAAAGTCCCTTGCTATCGTACTCACTGCCTTGATCTGAATGAACGATATCTGGCTTTTGATATACACCACTGCCTAATGCTCCAAGCAATGCCCCAATGACTAAAAATCTGTTGTGGTATCTTGAGATGTTAAATCCCACTATCTCCTTAGTATACAAATCCACCATAGTTGCAAGATAGATAAACCTGGACTGGTGTTTTATGTAGGTAAAATCGCAACACCACACTTGATCCGGTTTTGACACCGTTAAGTTCTCGATGAGGTTTTCGTACTTGGTAGCGGGCTTACCTAAGTCTTTCTTTTTGGTTAAGGGCCTGGGTGGTTTTCTGTAGGGAGTAATCTTGTACTTTTTCATAACCCTGAGGATTCTCTTTTTGTTAAGCTTTAAAGCTAAAGCAATCCTTTTATGTCCATAGGCTGGATGATCTGTAAGTACAGCTTCTATTTGGTTTTTAACCTCCTCGTCTATGGCGGGGCGTCTATGTTTGTAGTACAAACTTGATCTGCCTATCCCCAGGCGTTTTGCCATCTGTGTTTTGTTTTCAGTTTGTTTTACCATACAGACCTTTTTTCCCCTATCCTTTTCTAACACAAGTTGCCCAATGATCTTTTTAAGAGACTCATTTTCCCGTTTAAGTTTAGCGTCTCCAACCATGTAGAATCAGCTCCTTCTATACCACGGCTTAGCCATGCATAAATGGTTCTTGCTGTAATTCCGTGTTGTTCGGCAATCACAGGAATCTTGTCTTTGCCCTCTTTAACTCTGGCTAAAATTTGTTCTCTAACCTCTTTGGATATTTTTTGATTGGTCATATGACTAGTGTACACTAGTCGTCTAGATTACAGGATACCCGTCCGTGATCCCGGATCGAACGGCCCATGGTCCACCGCTACGAAGATTACATCGGTAAATGAATTGCGACAAGGGTATTGACTCTAATTTGAATAGAATTTATTACGGTTATGGACTTAAAACACCTAAATTGGCTACGGGGTCAAACGCTTTACATCCCGCGGCAAAAAGGTGGCGTCTTTTACGCTTTCCAAATCCAGGATTTTCATCACAATCCTGCCTGGACCTATACCGGCTCCGCCGTGGGGCGGGCAGCCGTATCTAAAGTAACTAAAGTATCCCTCCAAGGGCTCTATTGGCACGCCCTTTTCAATAGCCTGCTTCTTTAAGATGTCGGGTCGATGCTCTCGCTGGGCACCCGTTGTAATTTCCACACCTTTATATAGCAAATCAAAACTTTTGGTTACTGTCTGGTCACCTTCAGGTCGCATATGATAAAAAGCTCTTTCTGCCATACCGTACTCGGTTACAAAGACAAACTCGTGACCGGTTTCTTCCTTGACTATCTTGCAAATCCCCCTTTCCTCTTCAGGTGAAAAATCACCAGCCCGTTCGCTATGAATTCCCGATTTTTTAAGTTTCTCTTTAGCTTCCTTCATAGTCATCCTGGGAAAAGGAATGGCAGGAATTTCCAAGTCGGGCAAAACTTCTACTTTAACGGTCTTAAAACCTTCCACCAGCATGGACTCTTCCTCCTTCATAATACCTTCGTGCGACTCTATAAAGGAAAGTTCAAAATCCCAACCAGTAAATTCTGTTGTGTGGCGGGTAGTAAACGATGGTTCGGCACGGTATACAGGTCCAACCATAAAAACTTTCTCAAAACCCGCCGATTGTGCCAGTTGCTTGTAGAATTGAGGAGATTGAGCTAAATAGGCACTTCTGTCAAAGTATTTAACTTCAAAGAATTCGGAACCTCCCTCGCTAGTGGCATCCATAAACGATGGTGTATAAATCTGTATGTATCCATGGTCGTTAAAATACTTTCTAAAACCTTTCTCCAAAGCTGTCCAAACTTTAAAAATCTTAAGTTTTTCCGGCTTTCTCAGGTCAATCCACCTATAATCAAATCGCAATGTGGTATCAACCTCGTTCCCACCTTTTTCCTCTACCACGGGAATTGGTAAGGGTTCTGCCAAAGATAAAACTGTAAGTGATTTTATTTCCACTTCAAAACCACCTGGTGCTTGCTTTTGCTCTTTAACAAGTCCAAAAACTTCCACCACCGACTCCAAAGAAAGTGCACCCACCTGCTCAAAAACCTCACCCGCCTGCTTCATCACTATGCCCTGGACTATCCCCGAAACATCGCGCAAAACAATAAATTTAATGCCGCCCTGATCGCGCCGCGTTTGGACAAAACCGTCAATTTTAACTTCCTGCCCAATTTGGGCTTTTAAATCTTTGATGTATGTTCTTTGCATGTGCATCATTTTATCATCTTTTTCCATTTTTGCGTTAGCGTGGTATTCTGGAGTCCCAAACCCCTCATAAAAATCCCGTTTACATAAATTGTCATATTGACAATAATACATCTTTTTGATATACAGACTTCATGCAAACGCCCAACGCAAAAAAGCGTACATTAGAGGAGCTGGATGCCTATGTGGAAAAAGCTATGCAAAGAATGGGCGGAATAGGCAATAATCTTGGAGATGTAGCCGAGGAATATTTTTATTCCAGTTTAAGACGCAGAAAAAGCTTAAATGGCATTAAATTTGACGGCGTGGCAAGAAATCTTACCGGTTTTGTGGATGACAAAGAGTGGGATTTGGTACTTAAAAACGGCGACAGCGTGGCAGTAATAGAAGTAAAACACAAACCGCACCCAAACGATATTATTAATTTTGCCACTAAAAAATTGCCGTATTTTAGGGAGTCTTTGCCGGAATTTGCTAATTATAAGGTTTATGGAGGAATCGCGGGGATGGCTTTTCCCGCATCGCTTAAACAACAGGCGGAGGATCTTGGACTTATAGCGTTAACACAAGATGGCGGAAAGGTAAGATCGTTAAATTCGGTGGGCTTTACGCCTAAAACTTATTAAACTTTACACGACGGAGCAAAATCCTTAATTACTAGATCCAACGAGGGTGTACCGTGAAAATCTTTTAACGAAGCGGAATAAACAATATCAATCCGTGTACCCAAGTCAAAACTCAAAACTCCCAAATTTTTTGCATCAAACAAAATTGCTTTATAGGTATTTTGCCCGTCAAAAAGCTTAAGTGAAAGATGCGAGCCATCCTTGCCCACCAAGCTAGAACCCGCCACACCTACATTACGGGACAAAAACAAAGGTTCGGGGTTGCCAATACCGTAGGGTTTTAGCTGGTCAACTTCTTTTAATAAATTAGCAGTTATAAGCAAAAGTGGAATTTCCAAATCTACGGTTAATTGTGGAACTAACAAATCTTGCGCTATATTTTCCTGCGCGTATTTTAAAAGATCCGTGGTAAACTTTGCCAAATTTTCCTTTTTAAGGGAAAAACCCGCCGCCATAGGGTGTCCACCCAGTCCCGTAAACCGCTCCTCAAAATGTTTTAACAGATCTACAATATTTACTCCTGGTATCGACCGCCCTGATGCTTTTCCTACATCGCCATTAATAGCTATGGCTATGGCGGGTTTGTAATACTTTTGCGCCAGTTTTCCCGCCACCAAGCCTATAACCCCTTCGTGAAATTTTTCCGACGCTGTTATAATAATCTTGCTATTCGCCAAGCTCGGTTCGTTACCCACGCGACTTGTTTCGTCCTGCACATACAACTCATCCGCCAAATCAAACATTTTTTGCGTCATTTCTTGGCGCTCAAGATTTACCGCGTTAAGTTTTTGCGCAATTTTTGTCACCTCAACGCTATCGTCCTCCAACAACAGTCTTAAAGAGTCGTACGCGGAGTCCAGTCTACCAGAAGCATTTAACCGCGGGCCAATAATATAACCCAAGTCGTACATACCAATTTCTCCGTTAGTACCACCAGAAACATCTAATAAACTTTTTATGCCCAAAGGCGGATTAGTATTTAAAAGCGCCAAAGTCCTTTTAACTAACGCTCTATTAAAACCCTTTAACGGCGCCAAATCGGTAACCGTGGCAATGCCCGCCAAACTTAACAGTTGTTCGTCGCGTAAACCCAAAACTAGTGCCAAAACCAAAGCCACGCCCGCACCTACCACTCCATCGTTCCACAGCACCACCTCCGTTCGCGGATCGCTTTCACCCTTTTGATGGTGATCAGTAATAATGACTCTAAACCCTAAGCCTTTAGCTGATTCTATTACCTCTTGCCCCGCCGTAATTCCACAATCCACGGTAATCACTAGTCCTCCAGCCACACCAAAACGCTCCTTGGTTAATTTTGCTATTTCTTTTACCGACTCCGGGGAAAGCCCGTAACCGTGGTCAAATCTGTTGGGAAGAAAATATGCCACTTTAGCATGTCCCAATGTTTGTGTGAGCGTTTTATATAAAATAGCGGTAGCGCAAATGCCGTCCGCATCATAATCACCGTGAATTACAATCGCACGATTATCCTTAATGGCGATTAAAATTTCCTCGCGGGCTTTTTTGAGCGACTCCTTAAAGTCGCCCGGCATTTTCTTTAGATATTCTGCTAGTGGTAGTGGACTTAAAAACTCCTCCCGTGCATCCTCCCCAATACCTCGATTCCGCAAAAGCTGGGTAACCACATTAATATTTTCCCCATACGCCCCTTTTACCACCCACTTTTTCATGCGACAAGTTTACCACGCCTACCTAAAAAGTCTTCCCAAATAACCAAAACGGGTGTGGCGTTAAAGATGGAGGAATAAGTTCCGGAAATTACCCCAATTAACAATGCTAAAACAAACCATTTAATACTTGCCCCACCAAAAACAAACAGCGCGGTTAAGGTAATAGCTACGGTGGCGGAAGTGGCAAGGGAACGACGCATAGTTTCCAAAATGGAATAATTGGCAACCCACTCAATATTTTTACCTTTAAACCTACCTAAATTTTCGCGCACCCGATCAAAAACTACAATGGTGTCGTGCACAGAAAAGCCTATGATGGTTAACAAAGCAGTAATAAACATAGGATCAATTTCCACACCTTTAAAATGTCCTAAAATAGCAAAAACGCCTAAAACCACTAAAGCGTCATGAATCATAGCTAAAATTGCGCTCACCCCAAAGCGCAAACCAGAAAAAGGTTGGGGCACATTTCTAAACGCGTAGGCAATGTAAAACACAATACCAAAGCAGGCTACTATAAAAGCCACTAGGCTCTTTTTGGCTGTTTCCCCGCCAATGGAAGGACCTACCGTTTCAAAGGAAGTTTGTTGGATCGATGTTGACGATGTGATGGCTGTTTTTAGTTCTTCGTTTTTATTAGCGTCCATAGGTTTAGACCTTATACTCACGCTTTTTCCGCCGTCTTCAAGATTAATTGAGGCAATTTCCACACCTTTCTCTTTAAAACTCTGCTCGATAGCGCTTTTATCCCAAGTTCCTTCTTGTCGACTAAATTTAAGAACCGAGCCTCCCGTAAAATCTATGGAAGTTTTGAGTCCAAATACCCCTAGAGATAATAAGCCGGGAACTATCACAAGAGCGGAAAATGCTAAATACCAAAATTTATACTTCATGAGATCTCGGTTAACCGTGTCGTCATTGCCACCATTGTCGACAGGTTTAACTACGGACTTTTCTAAGATCACGCTATTTTTTATGTCTATATTTATTTTTTTATGCTTGTTCTTTTTTGACATAC
>CAZNNN010000018.1:6223-14630 GCA_964574405.1 uncultured Candidatus Saccharibacteria bacterium
TTGGTAAAAAGCGAAACCCCAATACCAATTGCGAGTGTTAAAGCAAAACCGCGCACCATGCCCGACCCAAAATAAAACAGCACACCCGCGGTAATTAAAGACGAGATATTGGAGTCTCTAATGGAATTCCACGACCTTTCAAAACCCAGCTTTAACGCAATCCCACGAGGCTTGCCCCAGCTAGTTTCCTCGCGAATTCGCTCAAAGGCTAAAATGCTGGCGTCTACTGCCATACCAATGGATAAAATAAACCCAGCAATGCCCGGCAGGGTTAAGGTAACGGGGATAATTTTAAAAATAGCTAAAACAAGAGCCGTGTAAAGCAACAGTCCAAAATTGGCAATTAACCCCAGTCCGCCATACAAAACAACCATAAAAACCATTACCAGCCCAAGCCCAATAGCTCCCGCTTTAAGACTTTTTTGTACCGACTCGTTTCCCAGCGTTGCCCCCACCGTTTGTTGTTGCAAAATAGAAATAGGTACAGGCAGGGCTCCCGCGCGGATTTGCAAGCTTAACGCCCGCGCGCTTTTCATATCAAACGAACCATTTATCACCGGATCGCCTGTAAGTCCGTTTGCCAAATCCGCGCTGATAACCGGCATAGAAATAGGAAACTTGCTTTCATCTAAAAATAGTGCCACGGGTCTGCCTACATTAGCTTTTGCTAAGTCGCTAAACTTTTTTCTACCCTCTGCGGTAAATTGAAGTTCAATTTGAGGGGAAGTTTTATCCTTTAGTGCCGTACTTTGAGAAAAGGTTACGCCTGCACCCCGCAAATCCGCACCGGTTATCCCACTATCCACCCAAACGGCGGGATTTTGAAAATAGTCGGCAAATTTATCTTCCGTCCACTCCAACTCCTTGGGCAAAGTTTTAAACCTTAACTGAGCAGTTTGCCCAATAGCGTCCACCGCCATTTTTACATCGTCCATCCCTGGAATTTCCACTTCAATTCTGTACTCCTCACCAACTTTTACGGTATTAATCTTTGGCTCAGCAACCCCTAAATAATCAACGCGCCTTGAAATAATTTCTCTTGTTGACTCCAAAGCCTTAATCTTATCTGATTCTCCCAGCTTGGACATATCCGCTTTGAGCACCAGCTTAACGCCTCCCTGCAAATCCAAACCTTTTTTGAGATCACGCAAATCAATGGTTAGCCTGTCTCCAAAAAGTGGCACATAATAGCCACCAATGCTTGTATCCACCCCAATCTGCGGAAGTTTAACTGGCACAGAGGGCATAGCCACTAAAGTAGCCAAAACAAATAAACCAAGTATTGCTCCTAACTTTAAATAATCTTTTTTCATTGCAACGAACAAAACTCTTCCTCGTCGCCAATAAGCATAATACGGCTTTGCAACAACACTCTAATTACAAACTGATTATTTTTGCGCTTGGCATAATTAAACTCATCCTCACCCATAACCGCGTAATTTATCTCATGCCCGCGCAGTTCCTGCTCCTTTTTAACTAAGTCCTCCAACGCGTTTATATTTACTTTTCCCACTACAAAAAGGTCAACATCTAGAGAAGAAGATTTACGCCGCTTTCCAGCAAAGGATTTAGATAACACCGCAAATTTAAGGTCGCCTAAATTTTTGATCCCCAAAATAATACTAGCGCCTAAGCCAAATTCTTTAGCCACCAAAGCCAAAAACTCGGGGTAAAACGAGGAATGAATGTTAAGCGTGTAATATACCCTATTGCCACTTTTACGACTAAACAGCAAGCCTGCCGACTCCAAATTGGTAAGCTCGCGTCGCACGGCGTTAATTTCCGTACCTACCTCCCGCACCAAACCTCTAATGTGAAACTGCTCACTGGGGCACATGAGCATGGTTCGCAAAATTTTTACCCTCACCCCACTAACTAGAAATTTTTCTAACATAACTTATTTTCGCCTGGGACAGATGGGCGCTCCAAATTATTACTTGGGCAGTTGATCGACTGATGAGAACTTAAGGTTCTCCGGGCTTCTATCGGGCAAAATAGCTACCCAAAATTTTCCTCTATTAAATTTTATTTCCTCACCATTAGCATCATAGTATTTTGTTCGCGCGTCCCGTCCTGCCTTGCTCCAAGTAACTTCAATAACCTTGCCATCTAAAAATACATAGCCCTTGCCACTACCAACTAATACATAATCCAAGCGATTTTTTTCATCACCCACAACTCTATTTTCCGTGGCAAACTGCACAATAACATTTTTAACGCTAATTTGCTTGCCGGTTAGTTCATCCACATGAGCAACTTCTTTGCCCACACTGTCAAACCCCACAAACCTCAAATAACTGTTGGTGAGCGAATCGTATTGCCACATAGCAGAAAAATCGCCTGGATACCAAAAGTCGTACGACACTTTGTCTGCTTTAGGCATGAGCGAATAGCCTCCTGCGTCGTCCTTAAATTGCCACACATAAAAGTTATCCGGTTTTCCATCCCAGCCCAAATCTAAACCTCTTTTAACTACTTTTTTAGCGTTGGCGTAAAGCGTATGTTCCCAAGCCACTTTTGCAACTCTGGCAGGATCTCTCCAGATACAATCGGCGCAGTAGGCGCTTTCAATCCCACCTTGTTCCAGACTGCGCACAGACCAATTATCCATAGCAACTTTTGCCTGAGGTGAGTATCCGTAGTGCATTAACATGGCATCGCCCATTTCTTTAGTAAGCACTAGGTAGTATTCGCGCGTACTTCTTACTGGACCCACTTTGTCGGGCAAAATCGACTGATAGAAAGCTAAAAATCTGGTGATACCGCCCTCCGCTACCACCTCGTAAGTAAAATCCGCGTCAGTTAACCCTGCTTGCGGTCGTGCGGACTCGTGATTATTAATCATTACACCTAAGGGTCGCAAATCTTTCCAGTCTTTGGACTCTTCTTTCGTATACATTACGCCTGTTAACGAATTTTGAATGGGTCGCACGACTTCTTGAGGCTTTGCTGGTGTGCTATCTTTACCGATTTGCCCAAAAATTGAGATCCGCTTGGTCCAAAGCTCTTTTCCGCCCAGTTGCGTGAGAAATAAGGTAGCTCCGGCAACAGCGAGTCCCACCACCAAGCCCGCTAGGACATACTTTTTTCCAATGCTTTGCCCTTCCACCGGCAACTTTTGGGGGTTTATAAATTGTGGCTGTTCAACAATCGCTGCGTCTTGCATATACACCCTATTATATATTGAGTACAAAATTTGTCTATAGTTCTTTAAAGTTTTACTTTCGAGCAGAAACTTTGCGAGAAGGGAAGCTTCATAGCTTCAATTCCGCATCTATAAACTCGTCTAATTCTCCACCCAAAACCCTCTCTGGATTGGTGGACTCCAGATCCGTGCGCAAGTCTTTAACTAATTTATACGGATGCAAAATATAATTACGGATCTGATTGCCCCAACCCGGCATTTTATAGTCGCCTTTCATCTTTCTTTCTGCCTTTTTAGCCTCCTCAAGCTGTAACGCGTACAGTTTGGATTTTAAAACCTGCAATGCCTTCTCACGGTTCTTGCCCTGATACCGCTCGGTTTGGTTTTCGATAATTATTCCAGTGGGTTTGTGTTTAAGTCTCACCGCCGTAGATACTTTATTAACATTTTGCCCGCCATGCCCACCTGCTCTAAAAAAATCCCATTCTAGATCGTCCTCCTTAATTTCAATATTTATCGACTCATCAACCAGCGGAATTACTTCCACCAAAGCAAAGGAGGTTTGCCTTAAGTCGTTGGCATTAAAGGGCGACTGTCGTACTAACCTGTGTACCCCCGACTCATTTTTTAAAAACCCGTAGGCGTACTTGCCAATTATCTCAATGCTTATTGATTTATACCCCGCCTCGTCACCCGGCGTCATAGACAAAACCTCGTGCTTCCAAGTTTTACGATCGCAAAACCGCGTGTACATTCTATACAGCATTTCCGTCCAATCCATGGCCTCCGTGCCACCTTGCCCCGCGTGAACGGATAAAATAGCCCCGCTTTTATCGTGTGGGGCGCTTAAGTAAGTTTTCTTTTCCACTTCCCACAAGGCTTTTTCAAATTCTTCCGGATTTTCATCCTCGGAAACCAACTCCAGCATTTCAAAATCCTCCACATCTTTTTGCAAATCAGAAAGCTCTTTGGCAATTTTTTGACCTTCTTCCCAATTTTGCCATACGGAGTCGTCCTGCATTTTATCTTTTAGACGGGAAATTTCATCCTTTTTTGCCTCTATATTTAGCTTTTTTTTAAGAACACTTAAGCGCTCGTGTAAGTCTTCCATACGGCTTAATGTACCAGAAAAAGCTTATTTAGTCACTTTGCTGTGGGTGTGGGTGATCGATCTGTTTTTACAAAGTTTTCCAAGTTTTCCTTATTAAGTTCAAAACCAAAAAGCTCCCTAAAACTGTCGTAAAAAACTTTATGGGGATCCGCTATTTGGTCGTTATCCTGTTTTATAAACGCTTCTCCTGTGCGACTTAGTAACACGCGTAATTTTTCTACAAAATCTTTTTGACCATAAACTTCCACCATTCTCATAACTACCGTTGCCGATTTGTGATAAAAATAATTCGCGGAGCTTCCGTCCAGAATATCAGCGTTAAACTTTTCATACGATACTCTCCCATCCGAGACCTGCCCAGACGCTACTTGCTGACAACCTTCGTTTAGCCATCGCATAAACATTTCACTTCCGTGCTCATTCGTACCCATTAGGGCTGAGAAGTAAAGATGTCCAACTTCGTGAGCAACAAGACGCAAATATTGACCCTCGGAAAATTCGTGATCGGTTTGTGCAATCATACCAAAATCCATAGCCGTGTTTCTATATAATCTTGGATCAAGAAAGATAAACCCGTTATGAGTATGCGCACCTACAACCCATTCTTTGGTTTCGTGCTCGTAAACTCTATTAAACTCTGCTCTATTGCCAATTTGAACTTTTGGTAGTTCTGTAAGGGTGATTCCGTAAAAAGCAGAGCCCGATACGATGGCCTCTACAACGCATCTTTCAGTTTTTGCTACAATCTCAGCATCCGAATCGGCATGTTCTCCACCCAAAGGAGACATCGTCGTAACCGACACCTCTAATCCAGCTTTTTCCACAGTCTCGTGGCTTAAAAATAGTGAGTCGTTTGATAATTTATCCATAATAGGAATATTATAACAGGCACAAAAAAAGAAACCCTTGCGGATTTCCTTTTTCGACTCCCTCGAGAGTTCGTAACCTAAGAGATTCTGGAAGAAGGTTAGCAGGTATTCGGCAAAATGTCAAATCAAATTACATAATATTTTACTGGCGGACGTTTTCGAAAAAATTCGAACTTATTTCAAGAATGAATCGCCGTAGCTCCGGCGCGGCTGACGCCCCGCCTCCGCTATTTTTTTCGCGCGCGATTTTGCTGGCTTCGCCAGCAATAAGAATTCTGATATAATTTTATCAAGAACTAAAGAAAAAATCCATGATTGAAATAAAGAACAAATTACAATCAGACAAAAGGCTATTCAGACTATGGAGAATTATTTTGGTTCCAATTTATATTTTAGTGGTCATCCATTTCGCAAAAGATATTACTCAGGATTTATTAGAGATTCCTACTTTTTTAGATAAATTAGGAAATGTTGAGGAAAACCTTATTCATTTACCTGAAAAAATTATTTGGTTTTATCATTGGGCAATGGTTAATACTCTTTTTATCGAAATGTTTCTTTTATTTGCCATTCCTAAATCTTGGAGAAACAAATGTTTTACCCAGATCGATCTAATTATCTTCGTCTTACTATTCTACCTACTCGCAATGTTTTCTTTAGCAACCTTCTTAGATCCCCGATATCAATGGGTTTTACTTGGCAGTGCTAAACAAAATACCAATCAAAAAAGTAAGAGGGTTAAAAATCAGAATGAATTTTCGATACTTTCTTACAATGTTCTAGGGGGAGTATATACAGACAAAATATTAGAAAAATTAGAATCGGTAGTGAACAAACCAGATATCGTTTGCTTTCAGGAATTTCCGGAGGATAAATCTCTTTCTTCTAAATTTGAACAATATTTTGGCAATAACTATTCTCAAGAAAAAAACCTAAGCTTGATATCACCAAGACGAATAAGAGGTTTGGCAACTTTTTACAATAACAAAAAATTTAAATTGCAGAATTCAAAAATTCTACATCTTCCAACTCCAAAATGGACTATTTGGGAAAAAATGTTTGTCTGGTCTATTACTGACGGCGCAATGGCCCCCGTTGATCGCACAGCTTTGATTACTATTTTTGAGTACAACAAAATTCCTTTAGTTGTTCTAAATACTCATTTAGCGTGGGAGGGTGGAGCGAAACAGCGACTTATTCAACTTGATTATATTTTAAAAGAAATTAAAGAATTGGATATAAGTGGCAAAATTATTTTATGCGGAGATTTCAATTTATTAAATGACAAAAAACCATTTCTTGAAAAATTACATCAGGAAAATATTTATGACATGACAAATAATCTATCTTATTCTGCAGATTTAGCATCTCCATTTTCCTTACCAGAAGGTAAAACAAAAATTTTCCAATACCTGCTTAAATCAATGGTTGGTCTCTTAGAAAAAGTGGGAATGAATACTAAACAAAAGATAGATTACATTTTTGCCAAAGATGTAAAAACCACTTTTAGCGAAGTTTATGAAAATGAAGGGTCTGATCATTATCCTATTCTTGTACATTTTGTTCTTTAAAATTTTTGCGTTTTTCTTTGATTCGCTTTTAGCGGATTGTTCGAGCCGACTTTTTCGGAGGCGCGGCGTCAGCCGCGCCGGAGCTACGGCGATTCATTCTTGAAATAAGTTCGAATTTTTTCGAAAACGTTCACTAAAAAGGAAATTGAAGATTCACAAGGTGGGGCGCTCGCAACGCCCCCGCCCGTTGCGAGCGCCCTAAAGGCAAAATTCAAATTCGCCGAGAGCCGCCGTAAAAAAAAGAATAAAGAAAAACGCAAAAATTTAAGAACTTTAAAGAAACAAAAACATGATCAAATATATTGCATACTGTCGAAAATCTACAGATGAAAAAGACAAACAAGTTTTGTCAATTGAGGCACAAATTGTCGAACTCAAGGAGTTTGCCAAAAGAGAAAATTTGTTTGTATCCGAATTTATCACCGAGGCCAAAACTGCCAAAACCCCCGGAAGAGAACAATTTGCCGAAGTTTTAAGGAAAATTGAAAAAGGGCAAGCCAATGGTATTTTATCGTGGCACCCCGATCGTTTAGCCAGAAATTCTATTGACGGTGGAAAAATAATTTATCTTTTGGATACCGGCAAACTCCTTGACCTAAAATTCCCCTCGTTTTGGTTTGAAAGCACCCCGCAAGGCAAATTTATGCTTTCAATCGCTTTTGGCCAGTCCAAATATTACGTGGACAATCTAAGCGAGAATGTAAAACGAGGAAACAGGCAAAAATTGCGAAATGGTGTTTGGCCAAGTAAAGCACCATACGGCTATATCAATAATCCCAAAACGAGGGGAATTGATATTGATGAAGAAGAATCAAAAGTAGTAAAGAAATCATTCCAGCTTTTTGCTGATGGGAATATTTCTTTTACTGCCATTTCTCAATTTATATTTAAGTTTGGAATTAAGCGGGAAAGAGAAAAACCTGTAAAAGTTGGGCAAGTAAAAAATATGCTCTCTAACAGATTTTATCTGGGTATTCTCAAATACGCCGGAGAATATTATCAGGGCTCTCACAAAACCTTTATCAGCAAAAAGCTGTTTGATGAAGTCCAAAAACAAGTTGAAAAAATCGAAAGACCAAGACAAAAAGGCCACAATTTCGCTTTTGCAGGTCTAGCGGCCTGCGGCGAGTGCGGTGCCGCAATCACGGCGGAACAGCATATCAAGAAATACAAAAACGGCACCGATCAAACTTTCATTTACTACCGTTGTACGAAAAAACTCAAGCCCTGTAATCAAAAATATGTTTCAGAATCAGAACTAGAACCGCAAGTAAGGAAAGTTGTTCGTGATTGTGGCTTGCATGAAGATTGGGAACCATATTTTGAAAAATGGATTGTTGAAGCTGAAGAAAAAGATAAACTTACCGTAAAAATAGAAACAAAACAATTAAACGAACAAACTCAAGAAACCGAAATCAAATTAAACAGACTTCTTGATGGGTATTTAGATCAAGTTATTGAACCGGAAATTTACAAGCAAAAGAAAAACGAATTGTTTGACGAAAAACTAAAGTTGGAAGAGAAAAAATCACAAATTTCTAAAAACGGAACTGTTTGGCTCGAACCTATGAGAGAATTCGTAAATTGCGCCTTACAGGCGCAAAAAATCGCGCGCGCAAAAAATAATTGCCATGATTTATCTATCATGGCAAAAAAAGTCGGCTCGAACTTCTTTTTATTGAACCGGCGGCTCTCGGCGAATTTGAATTTT
>CAZNNN010000019.1:0-1388 GCA_964574405.1 uncultured Candidatus Saccharibacteria bacterium
GATATGGACAGTTTTAAAGCAGTTTTGGATGTTGTGAAGCCCCACTTAAAATAAACAGCTACTTTATAGTATAATCAAGGCTAAATGGAAATCGATCAATTAGCTAATCAGTTTAATGTCGACCTACAAGAGGCGTTAAAAACGGGCAAGTTTGACGAGCTGTACCTTAAGTATCTTTCCAAAACCCACGGATTAGTAACTCAAAAAATGAAAGAACTTCCAAACCTATCACCAGAAGAAAAAAAGGAGGTGGGACCAAAACTTAACGCCCTTAAAAAGTATATTGAGGAGAGAATCGAAAAGGGTCGTCATGATTATCAACAGGCGCAAATAACAAACACGGACATTGATTTAACCATTCCGTACCCCCCAGCTAACACAGGCTACTTGCATCCTACCACGCAAATTATTAGACAAATGAACAATTTTTTTAGATATTACGGCTTTTCCGTTGGCGAGGGTCCGGAAATTGAAACCGCGCAGTATAATTTTAGGCGACTTAACTTACCAGAAGGGCATCCCGCCACGGATTTGCAGGATACCCTATTTGTTAACGAACCAGATATTTTATTGCGAACACATACTTCTTCCATAGAAGCACGCATTTTGGAAAATTATCAGCCACCCATTAGAGTTGTGGCGCCCGGCAAATGTTATAGAAACGAAACCGCCAACCCCACCAACTCGTCGTTTTTTCATCAATACCAAGGTTTTGTGGTGGACAAAGGGATTACCATGCAAAATTTAAGATGGCTTATGGAAAAGTTTCACCAATACCTGTTTGACGATGTTAACATAGAGCTTAGATTTAGATACAAGTACTATCCAGAGGTTTCGCCCGGCATGGGTGTGGATGTTATATGTAGATTCTGTAACGGAACAGGTTGCGCTGTGTGCAAACAAAGGGGTTGGATGGAAATTTTAGGCTGTGGCATGATTCACTACAATACTTTAAAAATGAGCGGCATTGATCCGGAAATCTACACAGGCTTTGCTTGGGGGATGGGTTTGGATAGGTTGGTAATGGCTAAATTTGGTATTAGCGACATTAGAAAATTATATGGAGGTTTAGCTTATATCTGAAAGATAAACATTTATGAAAATACCTTTAGATTGGCTAAAAGAATATGTTCACCTTGATAATTTATCGCCTCAAGAAATTGGCGATGCTTTTACCCAAATAGGTTTAATGACGGATAAACCTTTTGACGGCAAAGTTTTTGATTTGGAGCATCGTTTTGACCGCTCCGATTGGCTCTCCATTTTAGGTTGCGCTAGAGATTTAGCCGCGTATCTTAAAGTCGACTTAAAACTACCCCCTACTTACACCGAGGAAGGCAAAAAACCTCAAGCTAACCAGATCGTGGACATTAAAGTGGAATGTCCCG
>CAZNNN010000019.1:1488-13994 GCA_964574405.1 uncultured Candidatus Saccharibacteria bacterium
AAAACTACGGATATAATTTTGGACGCCGGAAATTACAATCAAAATGTTATTAGAAAAGTGTCTAGAAAACTAAAAATTCAAAATGAAACAGTTTTAAGGTGCGATAAATTTTTGCACCCCGATCTTACGCAATACGCCATAGAACGGGCTACTTACCTGATACTGGAGTTGGCAGGTGGGCAGTACTATCAAAATATCGACTGGAATCCTAAGGAATCCAAACCAAAGGAAATGATTTTAAGAAGATCTCGCGTTTCTAAACTCGCGGGTTTTGATGTACCCAATGAAACTATCGCCGATATATTGACTAGACTCGAGTATCAAATCGTGAATGCAGATGTAGAAAGCTTTAAACTTGTTGTACCGTACTTTAGAACAGACATTGAGGTGGAGGACGACATTGTTTCTGATATTTTAAGGATTAACGGTTACGCAAAAATCCCTACGGCGCAAATTCAAAATGCGCCACCTAAAGATATTACGCCAGAAATTTATATTTTTGAAGAAACCCTGCGATACGCTATGGTACAGCTTGGGGCGCATGAATTTATTACCGATCCGCTAGTCTGCCTGTCGGACAGACAGGTTTCCCATAACGGGAATCTCGCGGGAAATCAAATTGTGCTAGAAAACTCGCAGAATTCTCAAAAAAGCGCGCTTCGTACTTCCATTACCGATACCCTAAAGGAGATAATTCCAAATTACACCAAAAACCAAATTAATTCGGGAGTCCTTTTCGAAGTCGGTAAAATTTATAGTCAAAAAGGCGATAAAAAAGACTACCAAACTTACACGGAAACACGGGTTTTGGGGTGTGTGGTATTTGATAAAGGTAAAAGCCCCAAAGAATTACATAAAATAACCTCCTCGCTTTTAAGTACGCTACTTAAAAACATGGGCATTAATGATTTTTCCTTAAAAAAACTATCTGGCGGAGCAGAGGCAACAATTTATGTGGGGGATAGGGAGCTGGGGTCATGTACATACAATAGCTGTACGCTGTACATACAACAGCTGTACGCTGAACAAAGGCATGTAGACAGAATACTCTCCGATGTCCAAATTCCAAACTTTGTGGAAACTTCCTTTCTTGTTCCCAAAGGTTTCCCAGTAGGAGGGCTTATGGACGTTATAAAATCGACCAGCTCCGATGTACTAAAAACCAATTTCTTGAAAAAATATGGTGGTAAAGAGCTGGGAGATAATAAAGAATCGGTTTCAATCGAAACTATTTTTAAACCATGTATCACTCGGGAAGACGGCATGGGAACAATAAACACCGCCTTAGCCGAGTTAAAGAAGCTTGCCGATATCAGTATTCGTAGCTAATATTTAAAGAAGATTTTCAACAAAGACACTACACCAATAGCAACCCATATTATGTTTAGCGTTGCAGGCTGATAGGTTTTCTTTCTTAAAGAGATAACTACAATTCCCACGGCTCCAGTGATATTAAGGATTTGATATAAAAATGTTTGAAACGAGATAACATTAAAACTTGATAGCGCATAAGCCCCAACAATCGCAAAGGTTCCATACCAGCCAATAATTTCTAACACTTTGTTACTCATATAGAAGCTTCTCCACCATAGATGATTAATTTTATAGAGTCCTCGGCAGTTCTGCCACTTTTATCCCGCGCTTTAATCTTAAACTCCTTTTCACCGGCGTCTTTAGGCGTAAAAACAAAGTTGTAACCATAGGGGAAAGATTTATCATCCGTTACCTTATCGTCATCCACATAAACACTCACTTGGGTGATGTCATCCTCGCTCCAAGCATCAACCTTAAGCCTAAACTCCAACGGAACAACCTGTCCATCCGTAAAACCCACAATGTCGGCAGAAATTTTACCTCCAGAAGAATTACCCTCCGAATCAAAAGCCAGTTTGGAGGTGGTGGTAGGTGGAAAGTAAGTATCATCCCCACCATATTTTTCTGAAACCCATTTGTCCACCTCGTCTTGCCATTCTGGCAGTTCCGCTTTAATTTTTATATAGCTTTTAACTTTAGTTTTTTCTGCATCCTTGCAAGCCTGGTTAGCAATTTTTCCGTCCACCTTGCAAACTTCCAAGGTTTGATACCAATCGCTCACTGCCGTAGGCTCTGTACCGTTTACAAACCATTCTTGGCGCTTATCACCGTCGCCATAAGGCAACATACCTGTAAGCTTATCGATATCCACTTTTTTGACGGTTTTAGGGGCTTCAAATTTTTCCAAGGGCTTTTTTGAGTCAACACCGTAATAGAATTTAATGTACTCTTTCATAAAGCGATTATAAATGGGCGTAGCACCAGTAATACCGGAAGCTAAATACGGGTTCATCTTATCGTTATTGTTATTTCCTACCCAAGCGCCTGCCACAACAAAAGGTGTAAATCCAATAGCGTAGTTATCTCGTTTGTCGTCCGTTGTACCGGTTTTAACCGCCACCTCGTGCCCTGGAATATTTAACAAGCTTCCAAAACCAAACGCTTCACTTCTGGCCCCGTCGTCAGACAAAATATCAGAAAGCAAAAAAGCCACTTCCTCGCTTAAAGCCCGCGTTCCTCCCGTGTCAACCCATCTATATAACATTCCTCCACCAGCATCTTTTACCTCCAAAAGAGCTTCCGGACTTCTAAACATGCCCTTAGCGGGAAAAACACTAAACGCACCTGTCATTTCTAAAAGCTTGGTTTCACCTCCACCTAAAGTTAGTGCCAACCCGTAACCTTCTGGTCTACTAAAAGAAGTAATGCCCATTTTTTTTGCCTGCTCCATCATATTGGAAATGCCAGCCATCTTTAAAGCTTTAACCGCGGGAATATTTAACGAATTTCCAAGGGATTTTCTAAGCGACATTGGACCTCTAAAAGTACCGTCGTAATTTTCTGGCTTGTAAACTTTTTGACCCGCCATGTTTTCAAAGGTGGTAGGCACATCCATAAAGGGAAAGGACGCGGTGTAACCCTTGGTAAGCATGGTAGCGTAAGTTATAGGTTTTATGGAAGAGCCCGGTTGACGAAGTGCCAGCAACACATTTAGATTGGGATCAAACACGCATGAACCTGGTCCTGTGGCACCAGAAACGCAACCGGCAGGTTCAGGATCGGCAAAATAGTCTTTGGAACCAACCATGGCAAGTATCTGGCCAGTTTTGGGATCAATTACCACCATGGAACCGTTGCCAACATTAAGACCCTTGGCCTTGGCTACTTCCTCTTTAACAATTTTCTCCGCCATTTCCTGCACCGCTAAGTCCAGAGTAGTGGTAACAATTAATCCTCCGCCCTCCACGCGATCTTCACCGTATTTTTGCGCCAATAGTTCTTTAACATAAAAAACAAAGTGGGGCGCCAAAAAAGAGGCGTGAGCCCGCTCAAACTTGAGCTCCTCTTTTTTGGCGCCTTCATACTCTTCTTTGGTAATAAAATAGCGCTTCCCGTCAATCCCCATCCAGCCTCGCACATTCATTAAATACAAAACATAATCTTTGCGTACCAAACCTTTACTAGGGTCGGAACTGTAATACGAGTATACAGACGGACTTTGAGGCAACCCCGCTAAATACGCAGATTCCGCTAGTGTTAAGTCTTTAGGTTCTTTATTAAAATAGGCTTTTGAGGAAGTTAAAACGCCATAATTTTGTCCACCATACGGCGTTTCATTTAAATACATTTGCAAAATCTCGTCCTTAGAATACTTACTTTCCAACTGCAGTGCGAGTATCATCTCCTTTATCTTCCGCGTTACCGTTCGCTCTTGAGAAAGCAGAGTATTTTTTACCACCTGTTGGGTAAGCGTAGAACCGCCCTGCAAGTCGCCCCCAAAAAAGGTATTTTTAACCGCCCGCAACATACCCCTGGGGGAAAACCCGCTGTGGGTATAAAAATCCGCGTCCTCCGTGGCCAAAGTAGCGTGCTGTAAATTTTGCGAAATGTCCTTAAGTTGCACCAGCTCACGATTCTTTTCCCCATACACTTCGTAAATTGATTTGCCGTTACGATCTAAAATTTTAGTGGAAAGCTCGGTACTTCGATTCAAAAGTTTGTCGGGCGACGGCAATTGATAGGAAAAAACGGCAAAAACCACCATAGTTATCACAAAAAACGCTACTACTCCAATCAACAACGCTGACGCTAGGTAAGTTAAAATCACTAGTTTCTTGCTAGCATACTTACGCCGTCCTAAATCTACACTCCTCCCACCCCCATCACCTATGGAAGAATTCTTCTGACGAGATAATGCTGTACCTAGAGAAAAGCTTCTTCTACTTCTTGGATTAGCACGAATCATGGTTTTTTGATTTTACCACCTTTTTGATGGTATATTCTACTCACCAATGCCAAAAATTATCACAGATCCAAAACTTATTAACGACATTTTGACTCGAGGAGTCCATGAAATTTTTACTCCAAAAGACCTTAAAGAACAACTTCTTTCCGGAAAACAGTTGCACTTAAAGCTTGGAATTGATGTTACTGGACCACTTTTACATCTTGGGCATTCTGTAGTCCAAAGAAAAATCCGCGATTTTCAGGAACTTGGACATAGGGTTACTTTAATAATTGGCGACTTTACAACTTTAGTGGGTGATCATTCAGATAAGGTAGACATGCGCGGAGAAACAAGCTCCGAGGAAATAAAAAGGAACGAGCAAAGTTATGTAGAGCAGTTTTGTAAAACCGTCCATAAGGAAAATCTGGAAATACGCCATAATTCCGAGTGGCTCAAACCACTAAATTTTAATGATGTTATTGGACTTGCAAAAAACTTTACTATTGCACAAATGTTAGAACGAGAAACTTTTATGCTTAGATACAAGGCGCAAAAACCCATTGGTCTAGATGAGTTTATGTACCCGCTTATGCAGGGCTACGATTCTGTGGCTTTAAATTGTGACATAGAGTTTGGCGGGACGGATCAAACTTTTAATCTTTTAGCTGGACGGCAACTTATGGAAGCTTTTGGACAAAAACCGCAGGTTGCTTTTGTTACCAAACTTCTAACTGGAAGTGATGGCAGACCTATGGGAAAAAGTCTTAAAAATTTTATACCAATTTTAGATAATCCAACCGATATGTATGGAAAAGTTATGTCTATTGTTGACGAAATAATCTGGGAATACTTTGAGCTGGTAACACGCGTGCCAAGTAATGAGATCGACGCTATGAAGCTGGCGGTAAAAGAGGGGGACAACCCTATGAAATATAAAAAAATTCTGGCTAAAAACATCGTAGAGTTTTACCACGGAGAAAAAGCGGGGCTAGAGGCGGAAAAGAATTTTGAAAACACCGTGCAAAATAAAGAAGTCGCGCAGGAAGATGTTCTGGAAGTAAAAACATTGGACGGTACTACTTTGCTGGAATTTCTTAAAACGGCGGTAGGATCAAAATATTCCACTGGTGATATTAAAAGAACCATTGAGCAGGGTGGGGTGGAAGTGGGTGGGGAGAAAATTATCGATCTGGGTAAACTAATCGACATCAAGCCCAACACAATAATTAAATTTGGCAAACGAGAATTTTTTAGACCTGTACAGTGATTTTTGTTAGAATAGTGCTATGAGTAAACTAAAGGAATTTCATAAAACCGCCAAAAAGAAAGGTTACTACAAGAAAACTATCATCGTTCTTGCCTCCTGCGCCCTGATAGCCACATCCATCCTACCTTTTATCCTATAAGCCACCGACTAATACGCTACTTAAATAATCGTCACACCAACCTAAACAAGCTGTTTTGTTTGAAAATGCTAATATATGCATGTATGAGAACTAACTATTTGAGTACGCCTGTGCGCTTTCTTAATAAAATAGGTCCAAAGTATGAAAAACTATTGGAAAAGTTAGAAATTAAAACCGTAGGCGACCTCTTGTATCACATTCCTTTTAGATATGACGATTATAGTCGCAAAGTAAAAATTAAAGACGCGGAGGTAGGGGAAGTTGTTTCAATAACGGGCTTTTTGGGTAAGGTTACTAACATTGCCACGCCGTACGGAAAAAAGCTAACGCTAGCTAAAATAGTTGACGAAACAGGAGATTTAAGTTTGATCTGGTTTAATCAGCATTATTTAAAAACTATTTTAAAGGAAAATAAAACCTACACCGTGAGCGGAAAAATTACATTATATAAAAACAAAAAATGTATTTTTTCGCCAGAATTTGAAGAAGGGGAGGGGGGCGTTTCCACCGGGCGACTGGTGGGGATTTATCCTGAAACGGCAGGCATTTCCTCCAAATGGCTTCGCTCCAGAAATAACGACATTGTAACTGGTTTTGCGAATAACAAAATAGATGACTTTTTACCCCAAGAAATACTACTAGAGAACAGTTTTCCAGAAATTGAAACTGGTTTTAAAAATATCCACTTTCCTCAAACTGTAGTTGACGCGGAAAATGCTAAAAAACGCTTTGCGTTTGAGGAAATGTTTCTGGAACTTCTTAAGGTGGAAAAACGAAAACAGGAATGGAAAAAAGAAAAAAACGGTTGCAAGATTTTGTATAAACCACACCAGAAAACTATCAACGCCTTAATCCAAAGCCTGCCCTTTAAGCTTACCCAGTCGCAACACAAAGCTCTGGATCAAATAATGGTGGACTTACAAGAAGAAACGCCCATGAATAGACTTCTAGAGGGAGATGTGGGGAGTGGAAAAACCGTGGTGAGCCTTATCATAGCGTACCTTTGCTACCTAAACGGCTATAGAAGTATTCTGATGGCACCCACGGAGATTTTAGCAGAGCAACATTTTGCTACATTTAACACATTTATTACTCAAAAATTTGATTCGAGCATAAAAATTATTCAAAAGACTTCCTATAAGAACACAGATCTTACTCAAAATTTTGATATTGCCATTGGAACCCACGCACTTTTGTACTCGGAAACGCAAATAAACTTGTTGGGGCTGGTAGTAATAGATGAACAACATCGCTTTGGGGTAGAACAAAGAAGCCAATTGCTAAACATGACGGCAGAAAACATTGTACCAAACTTACTTGCTATGACAGCCACACCAATACCCAGAACCTTATCGCTCACGGTATATGGAGATCTCGACATTTCGGTTTTAAAACCACACACGGAGGAGGGTAGAAAGGTGCAAACTAGAGTCGCCGCAGAAAAAGAGCGAGAGAAATTGTATCACTGGATAAAAGCCCAAAACTGCCAAACTTTCATAGTGTGCCCATTTATTGACCAGTCGCACAGCGAAGACTTTGAGAATGTAAAGGCAGCAGAAAAAGAATTTAAAGAATTGCAAAAGATTTTACCCAAGGAGCAGATGCAGTTAATTCACGGTAGAATGAAACCCCAGGAAAAAGAGAACGCCATAGCGGAGTTTAAAGCCGGAAAAGTAAGATATTTAGTATCTACACCAGTGGTGGAGGTGGGAATAGATGCGCCGGAAGCCTCAATTATTGTTATAGAAAGCGCGGAAAGATACGGTTTGGCATCGTTACATCAACTTAGGGGACGGGTAGGTAGACTTGGTCAGCGGGGTTATTGCTTTTTGCTACACACAGGCAGTTCCCAAAAGTCGCGCGAAAGACTAAAATACATGGAAACCGTAAGCGACGGCATGGAACTGGCAGAACTTGACCTTAAAATGCGGGGTCGGGGTGACATTTTTGGAACTATGCAAAGCGGAGTGAAAAACTTTAAAATTGCCAGCGTTTACGATGTGGAACTGTTGGAAAAGGTCAAACGGGAGGCGGAAAAATACTTTGGACAGTTGAAAAAATACCCGCTGTTGGTGGAAAAAATTGAGGAATCGGGAAAGTTTGTGGGGCAAAATTAGCAGGAGGAATGTGCAAAAAATGCACATTACTATCTATGATAAGAATAACATCCGGCGTAGCTAAAGGAAAAAAGTTAATATTGCCAAATGAAGCTCTTCACCCTTACGGGCGTAGTAGCTTCTTTTGCGAGCAAAAAAACAATAAAAAGGTTACCGCGGTAAAAGAGGTGGTAAAGCTGGCTATTTTTTCCATCCTCGGAGACAAGATAGAAAACGCCACCTGCTTGGATCTGTTTGCGGGTAGCGGAAATCTTGGCATAGAGGCTTTAAGCAGGGGAGCAAGTTTTTGCGACTTGGTGGACGAATCAAAATATTCTATTGAAACCATAGAAAAAAACCTTAAAAATTGTGAACTTACAGACCGCGCGAACCCCATTTGGGACGATGTTTTAAAGTACCTTGGCAATACTCAAAGCATGTACGATATTATCTTTGCCGACCCTTACTACACGGAAACAAATCACAAACATCTAGTAAAACTTGTTATGGAAAGATTAAACCCGCACGGACTCTTTTTTCTTTTATCCTCGGCTGGTAGCGCACCAATTGAATTATCTAAAGACCTTGTAGACTCTGTACACCTAGAAACCCGCAAATACGGCAAAACCTTACTAACGATTATTTCAGCGAAAGTATCCTAAAAACTAATTTAATAACTTTTAGCAAACTCGGATTTTACCTTGTCGGCAAGAAAAACTTTCATTAGCGACTGATAAGGTACATCCTGCGAATTAGCAATTTCCTTTAACCTAGATAGGAGAGAAACCGGAAGTCGCAGGGAAATAGATTCGGTAGAGGGCTTTAGTTCCGATAAATCCATCTCAACCGCCTCAAACTGATCCACATAATCGGAAAAATCGTGGCTCTGCCAAAAGGCTCTTTCGTTCGCTTCATTCTTAAACTGCGGCATCAATTTTTTCTTGTTCATATATTTTCCTTTCTTTATGACTCTGATCACGAGCCGAAATTATTCTAATTTTAGAACTTCTTATAGTAAAAGCCATGGATAGTGTTCTCTTTTTATCGGTTATCCCCAATGCTACAAACCGATCCTCTTCTTGAGAGTGACTAATATCCCTAAAAATTCTAATAGGTCTGTTAAAAAACACTTCCTCCGCCTCTTTATACATAACCTGGTGCTTACCGCTGTTTTTCTCCATGTTTCCCTTATCCCAATCAAAAGCAAGTGGCACAGGTAAGTTCATGAAACGAGTATATTACGCAAATATACGGCTGTCAAGTCCAACTTTAGTTGACAAGTTGCCCCTAACCCGTTTAATATACCCCTATGCAAGTTCCAAAAAGAAAAACTAGCAAAAGCCAGGTGCGGATAAAAAGAAATTCGCACTATAAAAGACCAGCTATCAACACGGTTAAGTGTAAAGCGTGCGGAAGCGCAAAACTTCCACATCATGTTTGTCCAAAATGCAAAAGGTAGATCCTAGGCATCAAGCCAGAAAATTAGCCCTCTTAAAACTCTACGCGGAGTTTTTTGGTGGTACGGGTGACATTCCGGACGAGCTGATAGAAGACATGCCACAAACCGCCCAGGCTGATTTGGAACTTTTAAAAAGTTTGGTGGACGGGGTAAAAGCAAATATTGCAACCATTGACGCCGTAATTACCAAATGTGCACCTGAATGGCCATTGGATAGAATTGCTAAACTAGATTTGGCGGTATTGCGCATAGCAGTGTACGAAATGCTTAACGCCAAAGTTAACGCCAGTATAGCTATAAACGAGGCAGTGGAACTAGCCAAAGAGTTTGGGGGTGAAAACTCCAGCAAGTTTGTAAACGGGGTTTTAGGAAGCGTGGCAGACCATGAAAAATAGCAGTCAAAAAGAAAAAGTAAAACAAATAATTGCCCATAAAGCGGGGCTAGAGCCTGGAGAAATTTTGGACGACCTGTTTTTTGGCGATGATCTTAACCTTGGCGAGCTAGAACTTACGGAAATTTTGGAGGAGCTGGAGGAATTGTTTAAAATTGATCTACTGGCAGAACAGGGTGAAATTGAAAGCGTTAAAGACCTGTACGACGCGCTGGAGGAGAAAATTGAATAATATATGGACTTTGAAGCGTTAGAAAACATTTTGAGGATTAAAGTTGACAACGATGAAAACTATAAACAGCTGTTAGCAACCGCTTTTACTCATAGGTCGTACCTTAACGAGCACCACGGAAGCATACTTGTTTCCAACGAACGGCTGGAATTTTTGGGCGATGCGGTTTTGCAACTTGTGTCGAGCGTTTTTTTATATAAAAAATTTCCACTTCTGCCGGAAGGGGATCTTACAAACTATAGATCCGCCATGGTGTGCACACCGTCCCTTGCTTTTGAGTCAAAAAGATTAGGTTACGGAGCGTTTTTACTTTTGTCCAAGGGGGAAGAAGCCACCGGTGGAAGAAATCGCGAATATATTTTGGCCAACACTTTTGAAGCGGTTTTAGGTGCGCTGTACACACAAAACGGGTTGGAGTTCTGCCAGCAATTTTTGGAGCGGGAACTTTTATACAAAATTAACAACATTGTGCGGGATGAAAAATATAAAGACGCCAAATCTAAATTTCAGGAGCTGGCGCAAGAAAAACTTGGGTTTA
Organism: uncultured Candidatus Saccharibacteria bacterium; assembly: GCA_964574405.1. Classification (GTDB taxonomy): domain Bacteria; phylum Patescibacteriota; class WWE3; order UBA101185; family UBA10185; genus JBBAAW01. The sequence continues at coordinate 11,873 of CAZNNN010000019.1, forward strand.
CGCCGGAGTATTATTTAATTGACTCGTGGGGACAGGATCACGATAAAACCTTTAAAATACAGGTAAAGGTGGGAGACAGAGTCTTTGGCGTGGGCGAGGGCAAAAGCAAACAACGCGCGGAGATGGAAGCTGCAGGTGCAGGTCTTGATAAAATTATATCCAGCTGATAGAATACCGCAGTTATGTCAATAAAGATAAGACTTGCAAAAATAGGAAAAAGGAACGCTCCCGCTTACAAAATTGTGGTGGCAGAAACACGGAGTAAAAGAAACGGTAAGTTTTTGGATATTTTGGGCGACTTTAACCCCGCCACGGCGGGCAAGCCCCCCACGGGCGTAAAAGTAACGATTGATAAAGTAAAACTAGACGCGTGGGTACAAAAAGGCGCATTAATAACGGATTCGGTAAAGGAGATGTTAGCGGGAACTTATAAATATACCAAATACAATCCCAAGGCAGAAAAAGCAACCGAGGAACAAACATCGGATAGTAACGAATCCAACGGCAGCAAACCGTCCGAAAACGATAAAACGGAAAAGGAAACCGCATGAAAGAATTTGTAGAATTTCTAGTTAAAAATGTGGTAAAAAATCCCGATTCTGTGGCGGTAACAGAAGTAGTGGAAGGCACAAATTTTAGATATAGCGTAACCGTAAACCCCGCAGACATGGGCTTGGTAATAGGTAAAGAGGGTCGCACTATAAATAGTATTAGACTTCTTGCCAAAGCCAAAGCCGTAAAAGAAGGTGTTTGGGTGGATGTAACGCTTACGGACAGCGGTCAACTTGCTAATGCTTAATAAAACATTACCGTTACACATTAGCATTATAACTCTTTTTCCGGATATTTTTGCCAACCATCTTAAACACTTACCTATTAGTCGTGCCATAGAAAAAGGGCTTTTGCAGATTGACTTTATAAACTTGCGCAATTTTGCCATTGATAAACGAGGTACAGTGGACTCTCCGCCTTACGGCGGTGGACCGGGCATGATTTTGCGCCCCGAACCTATTTTTGATGCTATAAATTTTGCCCTAAATAGAGCAATCCCAGCGATGCGTGAACCCGCGCACATAATTTTTCTTACCCCGCGAGGTAAAACTTACAATCAAGCCACGGCACAACACATATCAACACTAAAGAATCTGGTGATCGTGTGCGGAAGATACGAGGGCATGGATCAACGCGTGGCGGAATATTTTCACGCCCAAGAAGTATCCATTGGTAACTATGTGCTATCTGGCGGGGAAATAGCAGGCATGGCAATTATAGAAAGCGTAACCCGTTTAATCCCCGGAGCCATAGAAAATCAAGACGCGCTTATTAACGAATCCTTTAACCCCGGTCAACCAACGCAAACAGAGCATCCCCAATATAGTAGACCAGAAGAGTGGCAAGGCTTAAAAGTTCCTCAAATTCTTGTTTCCGGTCACCATAAAAAGGTGGACGACTGGAAAACTCAAAACTCTCTTACATAGTGGACACAAAGAGCGTAGCAGATTTACCCGGTACAAACTCCATATTTAGACTGTCCCCAACTTTTAGGCTTGTTAGAGGCATGGTTGGCGAATCCTTTGTAAGTCCCTTATACGCTTTAACATTAACCGCATCATTAGGAAGCGTAAAATCCCCATTTTTGCCAGCTAACACAATGGTTTCCGCCGTAATAGATTTTACTTTGTAGGAAAAATCCACCTTAACCAATTTGGGTGCCGGACTAGTGCTTACTACCGCACCATTTCCTGGATTTGCTGGAGCAGGATTGGTAAACATCCCAGAATTTACTACATAGAAAAGACCAACTCCTAAAAGAACAAGCACCAGCGTAATTACCAATATACCTGGGATTCTTTTTTGGTTGTTATTTTCTTCTAACATATTAACTCCTTTCAAAAGTTAAATTAATTTGGACAATCAACTACAACCCCATTGTACAGTAATCCTTGAGAATTTATTTTAACGGAGGGGCAGTTATGTTTGGTTTCTATGTAACCAAGAGGAATTTCACAGCTTGTAGTTACGGGTTTGGGGGTTGGTGTAGGAGTGGGAGTAGGTGTAGGGGTAGGAGTGGGAGTGGGAGTGGGAGTAGGTGTAGGGGTAGGAGTGGGAGTGGGAGTGGGAG
>CAZNNN010000020.1:0-13841 GCA_964574405.1 uncultured Candidatus Saccharibacteria bacterium
GGTTAAAAATCCCTCCCAAAATCCCTAAAACGCGTACTAAAGGAGAAACTCAGGAAATAACAGTTACCAAGGAAGAAAGGGGTCAAATGACTTTGAAGAACGGTTGCGTTTGGGTCAACAAATCGGAGATTGCCAACTTAAACAACAAATGGCCGGAAATTGATATGTGTATTCTCGAAAAAAACTGGCACCCATATAATGTCTACACCGTAACCTGCGACTATGTTCTCCGTTAGGTTTTTATAGCCTCCGTATAGGCTGTAGTTATTGGTGCAATGGGACAAAAAAAAGAAACCCTTGCGAGTTTCTTTTTTCTGGCTCCGTAAGGAGTTCACAACCTGATAACTTAGTTATGAGTTAACAGAAAACTCTCGTTTTGTCAAATCAACCACCATGATAATTTAACTAGAATTTACCTGTTTTGCTTTCCAACTCGTTGATATATCTATCCAGAGCAACCACCTTATCCCCGGGCAAAAGCTGGTGCATAGCCTTTTGCGCGGACTCTAGGTATATTAAAACCTCCCTAATATCGTCCGGGCTTAACGGCTCGTTGTTATAAAGTTTGGTAGTTACGCTTTTGTTGCTTTCTATATTGTCGTTAAGATCTTTCCGCGCGGTTACCCCCCACTCTTTTCCTGGTTGACCTGGTTTTATGCTATTTTCATGCGATTTTCTAGTGTCAGGTAGCCACTGGGCAATGTAATCGGCAACATCTTTGGCGATAATCTCGCCTTTGCAAAAATATTTTTCGTAAATACTAGTGTCGTGCATTTATTCCTTGTAGTCATTATACCTTAACCGCAGACTTGATATATAATATTGGAATGACGGTGGGTAAAGAAAAGCTGAAATCGGTGGTTAAAATTATCCACAGAAAATCAAACGGCTTGCGCTGGAAAAGCATCATATAAACTTAAAGTCGCAAAATGAGCGGATTCAAACCGCATTAAACCAACCAAAACTATTCTAATAAAAGAAACCATACCGATTGACAAATCTAAAAATCAACGCTAGTATCCAAACATGAAAATGTTACCAAAAAAACTTACCATGAAGTACCTTTACGATACCGTTATGGAGGCGGTGCAAGAGCTGGATAAAGAGAGGCGGGAAACAGAGATAGAAAAGAAAGCCCTTGAAATAGTTAGAAAAGACACCGAAGACAGTTTAAAGAATCTTAAAAAAGAACACGGGGATTTGGCAAATAATATTGCCGACACCGCAGAAGATGCTTTTTATTACAACTTAGAGGAAACAAGAACCCTAGGTCAAATTAAATTTGATGAAGTTTTACGAAATGTTCGTGATTACAACGGCAAAGAATACGGTGTTATGCTAAAAAATGGTAAGAGTGATGCGGTTGTGGAGGTTAAACACAAAGTTCATATTAAAGACATTGATGATATGTTGGAACGAGTAATCCCAAATTTTAGAAAAGGTTTTCCTCAAACGGAAGGCAAACAAGTTTATGGGGCTATCGCCGGAATGTCTTTCCCACCCGATTTTAAACAAAAAGCAGAAGAGGCGGGGCTGTTTGTACTCACACAAAACGGAAAAAACATCAAAGTGGGAAATTCTCGCGGGTTTAAACCCAAAGCCTTTTAACCAACAATCAAAAGCTCTTCCTCCGCACGGGTAATGCCTGTGTAAAGCCATCTACGCCACATGTCTTCATCCTGCCTACCAAACCGCTCCTCAAACAGCACCACTTTTTTTGCTTGACTCCCTTGGGCTTTATGCACCGTTAGCGCATAACCAAAGTCAAACAAATCCATATCCTTGGTTTTTGCATAACCCGCAATATTATTTAGGGTAGTAGACGAGTTAAATTGCTCGCTAGAAATAACGCCTTCATACAAAAAGTCGCCATTAAAACTATCCATAGATATTGCTACTTTATACATATCCCCTGCCAGCTTTTTAATTTCCTTAAGATAACCTAACATGCCGTTATAAATCTCCTTTTCGCGGTTGTTGCGCAAACAAATTACTCTATCATTTACACTCGGCAAGGGGCTTTCAAAACCCAAAGCACCACGCACGGTGGAATTTAACCTCACACGCGAATTATTATAGCCACATAAAATCATATCCTCATTGTTATAATTTCTAAAAATATTTTCTAAAAGACCTTCGGCATCCTCCATAGTCAACTTTCTCACATTGTTTCCATAGTCGCCATACACAATTCCCCCCTGCTCACGCGCCAGTACAGAAAGCTTAATAATGGGATTTTCCTCCGCTTGCCTATGAATTTTCTCCAACCGCAGTTGTGGGTTTTCCATTAAATTAAAACTGCCCGATACAGGCGGAAGCTGACCGTGATCGCCCACCGCTACAATAGGCAAGTTAAAAAACAACAGATCTTGCCAAATTTCCGCATCTACCATGGAAGCCTCGTCAACCACCAAAAGATCAAACTCCACCTCGCTTTTACCCCGGCGCCTCCAACCAATAATTTGCCCGCGCTCGTTAGTTACCGCCTTATAAATTAGCGAGTGAATGGTTCGTATTTCGTCACCCCCAAACATAGCTTTGTGCTCAAAAAGCTTTTTGCGCAAAACATGCGTGGCCTTGCCGGTATAAGAGCAAAACGCCACTTTTAGGTTTGATTTTTCTTTATTTAGCGCGCGACGAAAAAAAGAAAGAAGTGTAGTTTTTCCCGTGCCAGCATAGCCTCCTAAAGTTATAAACTGCGGGCGGTCTTTGGACTTGTACCAGCTCATTAACATGTCCTGCGCCAGTTGTTGATCGGGGAATAGTTCAATTATCATGTTACTATTATAGTACGACTTTGGGTAAGAACGATTTAAAAAATCCACAAATGCACGAAGAGCCCTTTAAAGGGGCTCTCCAGCTCTAGAGTCAGTGATCTTACGATCAAGAGTGGTTTAACAGAGTATAATTAAAAAAGCAAACAACATATATTTCCCTATTGTTACAACAGGACCATTAACCAACTGCGCCTCCATTATTTGGCACACTAAAATGGGTTTTGATCGTGCCTGTATTACCTAATTGAAAACCTCCATACCTAACTCAATAGAGTCGCCACCCACAATCTCCTTAGCCAAAATCTTAATCGCCAAAAAATTCATTACGGTTTCTTCTATCACCCGCGCCATAGGTCTAGCACCCCACTCCGGATTGTAGCCACGCTTAAGAAGTTCGTCCACAAGGGCTGGCTTAAAACTAACCTTAATGCCCTTTTCCTCCGCCATTTTCCTTACTCCGTTTAGCATAATGTCCGCAATTTTTCTCACTGACTCCACAGAAAGGGGTTTAAACACAATGATCCCATTAAACCTATTTAAAAACTCTGGGGCAAATTTTTCCCGTACATCCTTTAGCGCCACTTCTTTCATTTCTTCAAAGCCTCCGTTACGCGCAAAAACACCCTGAATGGAACGCGTGCCTACATTGCTAGTAGCAATAATTATGGTGTTAGTAAAATCCACCGTAATACCTGAAGAATCCGTGAGTCTGCCGTCGTCCAAAACTTGTAAAAAGGTGAGCAAAATATCCTGATGCGCTTTTTCAATCTCATCCAACAAAATTAGCGCAAACGGGCGGGTGCGCACGGCTTCTGTTAAAACGCCCTTAGTAGAACCGTCCGGATTGCCCAGTAGCCTGCTAATACTATCCACCTGTTGATATTCGCTCATGTCCAAGCGAATCATAAGTTTTTCGTCACCGAAAAGTTTTTCGTCACCGAAATAAGTTCGCGCTAGAGTTTTGGCGGTTTCCGTTTTCCCCACGCCCGTTGTTCCCACAAACAAAAAGCTAGCCATAGGTTTACTGGCGTTTCTAATGCCCGCCCGAGCGCGCTTTAACGCCGAGCCAATCATGTTAATAGCGTCATCCTGCCCAATAACTCGCTTTTTCATCTCGGTCTCAATATTTAATAATTTTTGCGACTCATCTTGGGACACCGCTGAAACCGGAATGTGCGTTACCTCCGACAAAACCTCTAACACCAACGCAGAATTAACTTCGTGCCTTGTTTTACCCGCTTGTGCTACACACCTATTTAAAATATCCACCGCTTTATCCGGAAAAACCCGCTCATGAATCAGCTTGTCGCCCACCTCTATAATGGTTTTAAGCGCACAAAAAGTTATTTTTACCTTATATTGCCACTCCAAAGTTTCCGTTTTAACCTTTAGGATTTCTAGGGTTTCCTCCTTTGACGACGGAGGAATTTCCACCACCTGAAAAAGTTGGGCAAAAGAGCCGTTTGGTTCTATATATTCCCGAAAACTTGCAATATTAGTGGCTCCAATAAACTGCAACCTACCGTCCGCTAAATAGTTTGTTAGAACAGTATAGGCAGAGCTGGTTTTAGTATCTTCCGATGCCGAACCGGCAACTAGCGTGTGAATATCGTCCACAAAAAGAATTACATCTCCCGCACCCAGCGCGTCCTCCAAAGCTTTTTTAAGTTTATCCGCCACATCGCCAGAACTCTTTGTACCCGCCAAAACTTTCCCCACTTCCAAGTTAACAATGCGCTTAAATTTTAATTGGGCAAACTCCGTTCCCCTAATTACATTGTAGGCAATGCCTTTAACAATGCCTGTTTTGCCACATCCCGGCGGACCTACAATCAAAACATTTTTGTTAGAACCGCCCAAAAGATCTGCTACGCGCTTTATTTCCTCCATGCGCCAATAGGTTTTTTCCACCAAGCCTTTTTTAACTTGCTGGGTAAAATCCGTAGACACGCTATCCAAATCTGGCGTTACTCTGCCTGTTAAACCCTTACCAATCCCGCCCATTACTGGCAAGTTATAGTGATCATGCCAAACATGCGCTCGTTCCTTTTGATTACGCACATCCACTAACCATTTGGCGCATTTTTCCAAGTCGGCAAAAACTAAATTATATTTAGCGAGAAATTTCTCTAAATTAGGTATGGTGGCTATAATAGAAAGCACTAGCTGTTCTGGTTCTATAAACAAATTTCCAAATTTGATAAGATACTCGCGGAACTGTGTTTCCCATCCACCTACTAGTTTTTGGGCATCCTCATAAGTATAAATTCTGGCAACTTCGGTCACAAAATCGGTGTTTGCTACCTCAAGTCGTACAAAAAAATCTGTAAAACCTTTGGAGGTTACAAAATCCTTTACCTCCAAATTACCTCGGATTTTTACATTATTTACCACTCGGGAAACCACGGGTCTAAATTCCCCAGCGCAAGAAGGTTTTTCCTTGGTATATAGCCACCAAAACATAAACATCAATACAAAAACTGCACCTGCATAAAAGCCCATGGCATAAACCAAACTAAATAATGCTAAATACCAAAGTGGAGGCAACACCAAAACAATCGCACTCAATGCCGTAAGAGCAATAAAACCACCCACAACACTTAACAATCTAAAAACTAGCCCAATTACTCTACCTGCTCTAGTATAATCGCCGTAAAGTGGGGTTAAAATAAGTCGCAAATTTAAGGTAAAAGAAGTTTCATAATTAGCCAGGACTAAAACCCGCCCGCCCACCACAAACAACCTTCTTGGCGCACCTAAAAAGATAAAATCTACAAAGCGCGTTATATGTTGTGGTTGAATGGGAAATTCCATGCTTTAAGAATAGCAGAAATTGCTTAAGCAACATACCCAAAATTAGTGCTAGCGCCAAAAAAACCACCTGAAGACCCACAGTTACAAAGTCGCCAAGCGGAAAAACCCCCATTACCTCACCAATCATATCCACGGGATGTACTACCAATCTGTCTTGATATTCATTGGCATCGCCTTTGGTAACATAGTTACCCTCCTTATTTTCCACTACCCTGTGCGCAGTAACGCGTTTGGTATTTTGATCGTTAAAGATAATTACTTTGCCCGCTTTAACCTGATCGTAGCTTATCTTTTTAGAAATAATTAACGAGCTGGCAGGAATCGGAGGTTTCATGGATCCCGTGATTACAAAAAACATCCGCACATTAGTGTAAACACAATAGTACAACGCGCATGATAGTATACCTAAACCGATAATTATTTTCCAAACTGCTTGTTTTGTCATAGCTATGAATCATCTCGTTTCCACCATAGGCGGATTCTCGCAATAACAGAAAACAAAGCGGGCAGGCACTTTGTAGTAACTAAATCCCCACCCCATCAAACATAAAATCAAATGTCCCTACTGCACCCATTTTAGGATTGGTAATGCTCCCAACGGAAAATCTCATTATCAAGGCTTTAGTTGCACCGCTAGCCAACTGTCCAAAATCAAATCCAGTGGTTTTCCATGCTGTAAATGCCTTTTTCCCGTAAGAGTTACCCTGCTCACTTTCCCCATCAAACAACCCATTGTTATTAGCGTCATTCCAGTCATACGGTTCCATGTACAATAGCTCCCTTATACTCACCGGATCGTTAGCTGTTAAATAATCCATGTTGGAAGTAAGCGACATAGTCTGCGTTCCGTTGTTGTAAATCTTAATCAAGTAGTTCTGATACCACCCCGGAGAAATATTGTCGTAAGAAGGCACCGGTTTAGTGTCCACTAAATTTGCTGCATCGGTACCGCCTGCCAAGTCGTTAAGAAGCTTTAAATCCGCACTCCCTATGCTAAATCTAGATCCGGCAAATTTGGCTTGATCGGTAAAAGAAGCGTACGCCACACCCATTAATGATCCTGCTACTAAAATTACTGAACCTAAAGTTAAGAAGCTTTTTCTGATTTTCATATTTTTTCACCTCCTTTCATATTGAAATGATACCTATGTGTACAATATACTTAATCCTAACAAATGTATCAATGTATTGACTTCTAGTTTCACTAGAATTCCCTGTCCAGAAAGGCTAATATGCATGTTTGTAAGCAACTTAGGCGACTTAGGTGTGAATTAAATTTATCGCAGGAGCGCTTTGGGAAGCGACTCGGGATGTCTGGAAAAATTATTTCCGCATATGAAACAGGGAGGTGCGTGCCCACCGTTAGAGTCTTAAGGCATGTATCGGATGAGTTTAATGTCAATTTTACGGAAATGTCTAGTGATAATAGAATTTACCTTAACAAAAGGATCGCGGAGATAGAGAGTTCCTTTGAGGAACTTAAAAGCGTCCTAGAGCAGATGTTATCTCTTTGAGTATTGGGGAGCCTTACGGGCTTTGCGCAGGTGGGGCTTCTTTCTTTCCACCATGCGTGAGTCGCGCGTTAATAAACCCTGCTTTCTTAATGGAGATCTAAGTTCAGGCAAATCCTGAACCAGCGCCTTGGATATAGCGAGCGTTACCGCTTCCCCTTGACCAGTCGCTCCAGAACCCGCAACTTTAATAGTTGCAGAGTAAGTTAACTCCGGATTAGAAAGCCCCGCCACAAAAAAAGGCTTTACCCACTTGGCTTGATCTTTTTCCACATGAAAATATTCATTTATTGGTTTGCCGTTTACCAAAAATTTGCCTTTTTCCTTTTTTAAGAAGATGGATGCTACGGCAGTTTTGCGTCTACCTACAGCAAAAATTATAGCCTCTTTAGCTTTTGTGCTCGCTTTTGGCATTACTTGCTAACCTTTCCAAAATTTGCCTGATGTGTGTGTTTCTCGTCCTTAAAAACAAAAAGCCCCGCCATTTTTTTCTTGCGCAATCTGTTTTTTGGAAGCATGCCACTTACCGCGCTCTCTATCACCTTGGTTGAATCTTTTGCCATTACTTCTTTTAGACTTTGAGACCTTAAACCTTTAGGAAATCCCGTGTGATGAATATACAATTTGTCTTCCAACTTATTGCCTGTAACTCTTATTTGATTAGAGTTGATAATCACAACTTTATCTTGACCGTATTGGTTAGGTGAAAAATGGGCGCTTAATTTGCCGTTTAGAATATTGCCGGCTTCTTCTGCCAAGTGACCCAAAATTTTATCCTTAGCATCCAAAAGATGCCATTTGGGCTTAACTTCTTTAATGGTATCAAATTTAGTTTTTTGCATTTTTTACCTTCTTCTTTTCGACCTCGCTAGTCGCCGTTGCTTTTTCCACTAACTCAATTCTAGCCATAGGCGCGTTGTCCCCCTGTCGTACTCCAAGTCTTACTATTCTGGTATAACCGCCAGGTCTTTGTAAAAACTTGGGGGCTACATTATCAAAGAGATTTCTCACTACAGAATCGTTTACTAAAACCGCTTTAACCTTTTTTACGCTGTTAAAACCTGTATCTTTAGCCAAAGTCACTAATTTTTCCGCAAAAGGTCGCAAAATTTTGGCTTTAGGAAGTGTGGTGGTAACAGAGCCTCGCTCAAAAAGTTGACTCGCTTGGTTTTTAAGAAGCGATTTTAGCTCCCCGCTGGTTCTTTTTAATCTTTTTGACGAAACTCTATGCCTCATTTATCTTAAGCCTTCCTCTTTAAGTAACGCCATTACTTCCTCCACGGACTTTTCACCTAGGTTTTTAATGTCGGAAATTGCCACATCCGTCATTTGCGCAAGATCGGATAGATCTTTTATGCCTTGCTTTTTAAGGGCATTAATAGCTCGGTTGGAGAGTGATAAATCCTCCACTAAAATGCTTTTTTTACCGTCGCCTTCTAAACTAGAACCGTCTTCAGAAACATCTTTTTGACCACCAATAGAGATTTGGGTAAAAAAACTGGCTAAAGTAGTTGCAGAGGTGGAGACCGCCTCCCAAGGTGTAAGAGTTCCATCTGTAGTAACCGTTAAAGTAAGCTTATCCAAATCAATCTTCTTTCCAAGTCGCGCGGGTTCTACGGTGTAATTTACGCTTACGACTGGTGAAAAAATGGCATCTAGCAAAATAACACCAATTTTGGAAGTTTCTCGTTCTTCCACTGGCGAATAACCAACACCTTGCTCCACTACTAATTCTGCCTCAAATTTGGAATTTTTATCCGCCAAAGTACAAATTACCAAATCTTTATTAATAACTTTAGCCTCGCTAGGAAACTCAATGTCCTCCGCAGTTACCACCCCAGGTCCTTTTTTGCTAATAGTGCCAATTACGGGATTTTTAGCAAACATCTTAATCCTAATTTGCTTAAGGTTTAAAGCAATCTCCACCACATCCTCTTTAACACCGGAAATAGTGGAAAATTGATGAACCACGCCACCAATTTTTATTTGGGTAAGTGCTCCACCCTCCAAAGAAGTGTACAAAACGCGTCGCAAAGTACTCCCTAAAGTATTACCAAAACCCCCAAGCAGGGGTTCAAAAGCAAAAACGCCTGTGTTGCCATTTTCTGCCACTTTACTAATTTTTAAATCTTGCGCTGATAACATAAATTCCTCCTTATCTGGAATAAAATTCAACAATCATTTGTACATCAAAATCGTTGGGCAAATCTTCTGTTAAGGGAAGTCTGTCCAAAGTAACCGATTTTTCTTTAACATTTGCCAAAAGCCATTCTGGCAAGGTAAAACCTTCTCGTGGTGACAGTTTTCCAAAGTCAACGGCTTGCAAAACTTCCCCCACTTTTAACTGAGCGGATGGTATATTACAGGATTTTCCGCTAATTGTAAAAAAACCTCGTCTTATGTACTGCCTGGCTTGAGCGCGAGAAACAGCAAAGCCGGCACGATAAACCAAGTTATCAAACCGCAATTCTAGTTCCCGTAAAAGTTGCTCGCCCGTTACACCTTTGGCTTTCATGGCCTTTGTAACATAATTTGCAAATTGTTTTTCTAGAAGACCATAAATTCTTTTGGCTTTTTGTTTTTCTCTAAGTTGAATTCCGTAACTAGAAAGGCGCTTTCTGGAGGTTCCATGTTGACCTGGTGCTTGTTGTTTTTTAGCTAAAGCGCATTTTTCCGACTCACACCTAATACCCTTAAGATAGAGCTTAACGCCCTCCCGTCTACATAATCTACATTTTGGACCAGTATATCTTGACATAACTTAAACTCTCCTCTTGTGCTTTGGTCTACAACCGTTATGCGGTACAGGCGTAATATCCGAAATTGCCGTTACCCGCAAACCCGCTGTTTTTAAAGCCTTAATGCCCGCTACTCTTCCCGCTCCCGCTCCTTTTACAAACACGGATACTTCTTTAAGCCCCGCTTCATAAGCCTTTTTACCCGCTTCTTCTGCGGCTTTGGTAGCCGCATACGGGGTGGGTTTTCTGGAGCCTTTAAAACCTACGCTACCAGCACTACTACTAAAAAGCGCATTCCCCTCTAAATCCGTAAGCGTAATTATAGTATTATTAAAGCCTGTAATAATATAGGCTTTGCCACTTTGCGGAATAATTCTTTTTTTAGTCTTTTTTGCCATATAGTAGATTTGTTCTTCGTCTTAAGTCTTTGCCGCCGACTTCTTCTTAATACCTCCTACGGTCTTCCTTTTACCTTTTCTTATTCGAGCATTTGTTCTGGTTCTTTGTCCACGCACGGGAAGTCCCTTTTTGTGTCTATCACCACGATAGCTCTTTATTTCCTGAAGTCGCCTAATATTTTGCCCTACCACTCTCCGGAGTTCTCCCTCCACTGGAATTTTAAGCTCGGCAATAGCATTTCTAATTTTTGCAAAATCTGTTTCCAGTAGCTGGCTCACTCGCACATTGCCATCCATCTCTGCCTTAGCTAAAATCTTTTTTGCCAAAGTAGGTCCAACCCCATAGATATAACGCAAACTCGCTTCAAGTCGTTTTTGATTTGGTATGTCTGTGCCTACAATTCTTGCCATGTTATCCTTGCCTCTGCTTGTGCTTAGGGTTTCGTTTGCAAACCACCCGCAAAACACCCGCGCGTTTAAGAACTTTACATTCCCTACATATTTTTTTTACTGACGCTCTAACCTTCATAATGTTTTTTGACTTTTAAAGTCGATAAGAAATTCTGCCCCTTGTTAAATCGTGAGGGGAAAACTCCATTCGCACTTTGTCGCCAGGAAGAATGCGAATGTGAAACTTTCTAGTTTTGCCAGAAAGTACTGCTAAAATCACACTGCCGTCCTCCAGCTCCACACGAAAAAGACCGCCCTGTTGGGCTTCCTTAACTATTCCATCTTTTTTAACAAGGTCTTTACTCATGCAACCGCAAGATTTTACCAAACAAATCAAGTTAAAACAAGTACTCCTTGCCTTGTTACCGCCACACTCTTCTCAAAAAGCCCAGAAAGGCTACCATCTTTGGTGGATAATGTCCAGCCGTCCTTGGCTAACTTAAGCTCTGGACGACCTTTTTGATAGATTACCTCTACGGCAAAAGTCATACCCTCCTTAATTTCATAGCCCTTTCCCGGTTTACCAAAGCATTCCACATAGGGATCCTCGTGAATCAACCTGCCTACACCGTGTCCTGCCAAGTTGCGTGACACACTAAAACCAGCTCTTTGGATGGTGGTTTGAGTGGCATTAGAAATATCACCAATTTTGTTACCTATCATGCACTTTGCAATGGCATTAGCCAAAGCTTGCTTACCCGTCTCTAAAAATTTATCTTGGTGGTGGGTTTCCAATTCAAACGACTCGGAAACATCGGTGTTCATGCCTTTATACAAAACTCCTAGATCCACACTCACAACATCGCCTTTTTTAAGTTTGTATTTATTAGGGAAACCGTGCACTATACCCTCGTTTATGTTTGTACAAGTAGCAAAAGGAAAGCCTTCGTAGCCTTTAAAACACGGAACTCCGCCACTCTCGAGGATGATTTTCTCCGCGATAGTGTTTAACTCCAGCGTAGTCATGCCAACTTTAGCCTGTCTTACCGCTTCATCCACGGCTTTGCGGGCAATTTTCCCGCCCTCTACCATAGCGTCAATTTCTTGTTGCGACTTGATAAGAATCATAATAATCGCGTAATGATAGCACTATTTCTCCAGTTTTTTTATTAAATCGGCAAAGATAGCCTCCGGTAACGGTTCGGCATTAATGTGGATAGTTTTTCCCTGCTTATCAAAGTAATTAACCACCTCCATAGTCTTGGTGTAATAAATCTCCAAGCGCTTTTTAACCGCCTCTTCTGTGTCGTCCTCCCGTTGGATTAATTTACCTGGGCATTTTGCCAACTCCTCCTTGGGCAAAGTGTTAACATTGTATGTTTTACCGTCCACCTCACACAGCCTCCGTCCGCTAATTCTTTTTATAGAGGTCTCGCGCAACATTTCAAAAACCACCACAAAATCAAAGCCTGGATCAAAAATATTAAGATCGCTCATTTGCCTAGCCCAACCATCGAATATATACCCCTTGGCATATTTTGGATCGTCCAATTCCTGCTTGATTATCATACCCACAAGCTGATTGTCCACCAAGACACCTTTCTCCATTTGATCCTTAACAGTTTTGTAGTATGAAGACTCTGGGTTCAGCGATCTAAGCAACCCACCCACCGAAACTAATGGAACACCGATTTTTTCACTAAGCATTTGTCCTATTGTTCCCTTTCCGCATCCCTGCGGACCTAGAAGTAATACTTTCACAAAACCAAACCTTTTCTACTAAGAATCTCCAGATAACCCTCCGCGCTTAGTGGGCAATTATTAAGATCGAGAAGTTGTTGTTTGTTATCCAATTTTAACTGTGATTTCATGCACTGGACTTCAAAATCCCGCAGGTCGCCGGTTCTGTGGGAATGGTAGGTTCTTAAAATAAACTTGCCATTGTGGTAAAAGTTGTAAATAGTGTGGTGGGACTGTTTTATTCGTACATCAAGCACCTTTGATACTTTTTTGGCAATTACCTTTTTTTCAAAATCGCTGATAGTCATAATTATCTTTGCTCAATAAAATCTTCTAAAAGGACTTTCCATTTTAACGGTTCTTTACCAAGCTGATCCGCCCCTGCCTCATGTAAATCATCCAAAAGCTCCACTAAACAGATTTTTAGATCGTCCAAAGCGTCGTTTTTATCTACGCCCGAACCAAGTAAATTAAGCTCGACAAGCTCGGCTACATAACAACCTTCCGTATATCTTAATTGGCACCATAGTGGCGCTCCCAATTTATACCGATCCGAATTTAAGGAAAGCAAGGGAACAATCTCCACCTGCTGGGAGCTTAACACCGCGCTTTTAATAGTTTCCACATTAATGTCAATAAAATTTAGCGTAGACGCCGTAGTTGGCTCTAAATAGACGCTAACATCCTCCGCTAATTTTTGGGATACTTCCTGATATAACATATATTAAACCTTAAACCTTTACTTTAACCGTAAAGTTTACTTTCGCTTCCAAATTATCCTCTATAAAAACCTCCGCAGAATAGGCACCTTCCTGGGAAAACAGCAGATTATAGACTTCAAAGATAGTACCGATCGACTGCACCTTTTTTACGGGATCAACCGGAACGACAACCTGTATACCAGGTCCGATATAATCACCACCGGGTTTTCTAATTTTTAATTGAGCCTGTAACTCCCGCTTATTTGCCGGAAGGTCTTTTACCTCAAAATTAACCACGCAATACAACCTTGGGTAAACCCCCGGTATTACCGAAACATTTATGGCATCAAACACATTGAAAAGGGAAATTTTGTTGTCCTTATCAAGTGCGGTGTTTTCACATAGAACTGCTAAATTTTTAGTTATTTGCATGGGAGGATTATACTACAAAAAGTAAAATTAGCCAGAGGAATAAAAGTTAAAAAATGAGATGGGCACTTTTGAACTACCCACCCCGCGGGATTATGCCGATATATAACCAAAATACTGCATAAAAAGCAAGCGTAAGGGGTGGTGAAGTTTTAACTTAGCTTGCCACTTGGAAGTATTACTTTTTGTTGCTTTTGGATTTCTTGCCCAGCTGTTAACTCTGCTATAACAGGGTTAAATGCCCCTTTGGACAAATATAAAATTGGACTTTACATTTGTCCAAGGATGGTGTAAACTGCCAGTATGATAGCAAGAACCTTAGCTAAAGAGCTTGTAAACATAG
>CAZNNN010000021.1:0-12910 GCA_964574405.1 uncultured Candidatus Saccharibacteria bacterium
TGTAGTTAACCAGCGCGTTTAGAATGGGCGAAATGATGGTAAAAGCAAACCAGGTCATATAGGTAGTATACCGCGATATACCGTTTTGGCGTATTTTGGTATACCAAGGTATACCGTTCCTAAACTACACCAAATCAAGGTTGTCCCCTGCTAAAAGGTGTGTAGCCCCAACCTTTTGTTTAATTTCCTCGCCCATTTTTTCCACCGCTAGCAGGTTTTCTGGGGTATTTGGGTAGGTAATTGATACTTTTTGATTTACGGTTAAACCTTTTTCCTTGCGCAGATCCTGAATGGCGCGCACCAACTCACGCGCTGTACCCTCAATTCTTAACTCGTCGGTAATACTGGTATCTAAATAAACTTTGATTCCTTTATCCTCCATAAAAGCAAAATTTAGATCGGTCAAAAGTTTGCTTTCTTCAAAACCGTCCTCAACATTTTTGATATTTGCCTCATCTATAACCAAATCCTTATAAAGAGAGTCCAGCTTTACACCTGCAAGATAGATGGCGGAGAGAGGCTGTCTAACTTTTATTCCTTTGACAGTTCTTATCGAGAGGGCTAGAGAAACAACGCTTCTGGTGATTTTCATCTTGTCCAAATTCCTTTTTTCTTGAGGCATGAGTTCCTTGGCAACGGGATATAAATCAAAATGCACCGAATCTAAACCCCGAGCCTCTCTCAAACCTAAAACTTCATACATCTCCTCCGCTATAAACGGCGTAAAAGGCGCAAGAAGCAGAGAAACATTGGATAAAACATAATGCAAAACGGCTAATGCGTTAACATCGCCATTTTTTAGCCTGTCACGCGACCTTCTAATATACCAGGTTGATAAATCGATCACCAGAGGCTTTAAGGCGCGAGTTGCCTCCATAATGTAATATTTATCCAAATTCTCCCTTACCTCAAGAATAGTTTCTTTTAGTCGACTAACAATCCAAATATCCAAATTATTTTCTAAATTACTGGGTTCTTGCAGATCCTTAGGCTGATAAGAACATAAATTGGCATAGATGTTAAAATACTTTAAACAATTCCACAGGGTTAAGAAGAATTCTTTTTTAACATCGCCTAAAGCCTCGTCATAAAACCGTGCACTTTCACCTTTAACTAGGGGCGACTGCAAAATGAAAAATCTTAATATGTCTGCCCCAAACTTATCTAAAACATCATCCAATGGCGGATAGTTCTTTTTGCTTTTACTTAACTTTTCTCCAACTTTGCTAAGCATCATACCGTTAGTAACAACATTTTTATAGGGAATCCGATCAAAAAGTGCCACGCCCAAAACATGCATCACATAAAACCACAAGTGAACCTGATCCAAACCTTCCGCAATGTACTCCGCAGGAAATTTTTTAGCAAAGAGCTCTTTATTTTTAAAAGGATAATGAAGTTTAGCAAAAGGCACTGATCCAGAATCGTACCACACATCTATCACATCGGCTACTCTCTTAAAAGTTCCGCCATTAACCTTATCTTCCCAAGTAATTTGATCTACAAAAGGTTTGTGGGGATCGGAAAGCTCCATTCCTGAAAGCTGTTTTAATTCTGCAAAAGAACCTATAAAAACTTTTTGACCCGTTTTATCGTTGATCCAAACTGGTAGCGGCGTACCCCAATAACGACTTCGCGACAATGCCCAATCTTTAGCATTTTCTATCCAACCGCCAGAATAACCATCCTTTAAATGCTCCGGCACCCAATGTACTTTTTGATTTTCCTCCATCATCCGCTGTTTTATTTTTGTTACAGCAACATACCAGCTTTTGATGGGTTTAAAGATTAACGGTGTACCAGTTCTCCAACAAATAGGCATGCGATGAACAATTTTCCCTGTGGCAAAAAGTGCGTTTTTAGCTTCAAGATCATTAATAATCTTGGAGTTGGCGTCCTTGTAAAATAACCCTTGATATTGCGGAATCTCGCTAGTAAATGTGGCAGTATCGTCAAGGTAGTCAAACATTTTAATCCCAAGATCCTGAAAAACCTCAAAATCCTCGGCTCCGTAAGGCGCTAAATGAACAACTCCCGTACCCTCCTCGGTATTAGCATGGGAAGCTATAACTATCTTAAAACAACCTTCTTGAGTTTTTTCCCTGTAATAATCAAAAATGGGGCGGTACTCAAGTCCTTCTAAGTCCTTTGAGGATAAATTTCCCTCCAATTTGTAATCCTTCCCTTTAAAAACCTCCGCCAATCGTTCCTTGGCAAGAATATATTTAAAACCCTCCAACGCTACTTTGCAGTACTCAATGTTTTTACCCACCGCAAGCAATAAATTTCCCGGAATAGTCCATGGGGTGGTGGTCCAAGCTAAAACAAATGTTCCGGGTTCTTTTACTAACTCAAATTTAACTGTAATAAATGGGTCTTCTACATCTTTATACCCACCCTCGCTAACTTCGTGCGTGGAAAGCGTAGTACCGGCTCTAGTGGAATAAGCCACTACCTTGTAGCCTTCATAAAGCAATCCTTTGGTGTAAAGTTCCTTAAGCGACCACCAAATACTTTCTATAAAGCTTGAGTCCATAGTAAAATACATGTCGCCTTCATCAAACCACCTGCCTACTTTAGCCTCGTAGTCGTACATAGCATTTTTGTATTTAAGAACCGATTCTCTGCACAATTGATTAAATTTTTCCACCCCATAAATCTCCACATCTTTCTTATTTTTAAAACCCAGTTGTTTTTCTACCTCATATTCAACGGGAATGCCCTGACAATCCCAACCCATGTTTCTTGACACAAAAAAGCCATTCATACTCCAGTATCTAGGGATAATGTCTTTTAGCGTCCATGCCACCACATGACCGTAATGAGGCATGTTATTGGCGGTAATTGGTCCGTCGTAATAAACTTTTTCCGGAGCGTTAGCCCTAAGTTCTTTTAATTTTTGGGGCGCGTTTATCTTTGCCCAGTAGTCAACTATCTGTTTTTCTAAGTCGACAAAATCTGGAACTGACGCTACTTCTTTAAGCATAGTGAAAATCTTATCAAATTTGACGCTTTAATGCACTACTGTTACAGTTTAAGCATGCCCCAAGCGTTAACTCAAGACCCGCAAACTATCTGCAACAACCCCTCGCATCAAGGTCTGGCTCAAGAAATTTACAAACGATCAGCGGAACTTTTGGAAGAGCAAAAACACACCGAAAACCTTTTATACAACATTAGTGAGGCAGTGATTGCGGTAAATAGAGCGTTAAAAATAACTATTCTCAACAAAGCGGCAGAAGATTTAATTAAGTTGTCCGCAGAAAAAGTGGGAGGAAAAATGCTAGATGAAGTTTTGGCTTTAACTACTGAATCTGGCAATAAAGTGAATTCGGAAACTTTTTGTTTTAAACCTAGAAATGTCCTGATGCAAAATTTAATGCACGACTCGGGGGGAATTACACAATATATAAAGTTGCAATCTACCACCATAAAAAACCCTAAGCAGGATGACGAGTGCATAATTACGCTTACCGATGTAACGCGAGAAAAAATGCTGGAAAAATCTAAAGACGAATTTATCTCCATTGCCAGCCACGAATTGCGAACACCAATGACTATTATAAAAAGCTATCTTTGGATGATGGCAAATGCTACTTATGGCCAACTTAACCCCAAACAAACCGAATTTTTAGCTAAGGCGCAAGGCGGGGTGCAAAGGATGTTGACCATGATTAACGACACACTAAATACCTCAAAAATAGACCAGGGTAAATTACAGTTAAAAATAGAGGAAATCGATATTAGAGGGTTTGTGGCGCAACTGGGGGCTGACTTTGAATTAAAGGCTAAAGAAAAAGGTTTGGCGTTTAAGGTTAAGGTGGATGAAAATTGCTCAGTGGTTTATGCCGATAAGGGCAAGCTGGAGGAGATGCTTACTAATTTACTTGGCAATGCCGTAAAATTTACTGGCCTGGGCGGTATAACGCTTGCGGTAACTAAAGCTGGCAACTCGTTAGTAAAATTTAAAATTAGCGACACAGGTAAGGGCATTGACCCAAGCGATTTAAAACGGCTTTTTCATAAATTTGGGCGCATTGATAATTCTTATCAAACTGTAGCAGAGGCGGGAGGAACGGGGTTGGGGCTGTATATTATTAAAAATATAGTGGAAAATATGGGCGGGAGTGTGGGCGTTTGGTCGGCGGGAATTGGGCAAGGTGCCTCGTTTTGGTTTACTTTACCCAGTGAATACTATGAAATTCCGCAAAACTTACGCGAA
Source organism: uncultured Candidatus Saccharibacteria bacterium (assembly GCA_964574405.1). Classification (GTDB taxonomy): domain Bacteria; phylum Patescibacteriota; class WWE3; order UBA101185; family UBA10185; genus JBBAAW01. The sequence goes on from CAZNNN010000021.1 coordinate 4,223, forward strand.
TCAGCAGTTTTAACTTTGGCACCTGTTCTAGAAACGCATATAAGTTCGGTTTGCCCAGTCTGAACCAAAACGGAGGGACTTCAAAGCCCCTCCGTCTACCCTAACTCCGCTTCCAAGCAAGAATCCTTGCGAGGAAGAAGGAAGCTTGAGGTCTTATGACCTAAAGCTTTACTTAACCGCATCCTTAAGTCCTTTTCCTGCTTTAAAGGCGGGAGACTTGGTGGCTGGGATATGCATAGGAGCTCCTGTTTGAGGATTCCTACCGGTTCTTGCCGCTCTTGCTCTTACTTCAAAAGTACCAAAGCCGGTCCAGGTTACTTTATCACCCTTGGAAAGCACTTTCTTTATAATCTCATCCAATGAATCAAGGGCTTTTGATGCGTCAACCTTGGTAAACCCTGCTTTGTCGGCAAGCTGATTAACTAAATCAAATTTTGTTACTGCCATGTTAGATACACCCCCTTTCAAAGGCTTAAAAGCCTGTCAATTCTAGAAATCATCTTTGTTTGTGTGTCAATTAAAATACTTCTAAACCACGCGCGACCCTCCTCCTCCCACTCAAACTTTTGGTTTCTGGCGGTGAGGTATTTATTTAAAATAATATCGGTTTTAACACCTAAAACGGAATCTGCCGAGCCGGTCATACCTGCGTCGGTTACAAAATAAGTGCCTTGGGGTAGGGTTTGGGCATCCGCAGTGGGGATATGGGTGTGCGACCCTATAACTGCACCCACCCTACCGTCAACATAATTGGCAAACGCCACTTTTTCACTGGAGGCTTCGGCATGAAAATCCACTAAAATAAAGTCTTTTTTGGAATCAACGCCCCCCGCAGGTAAAACAGAATTGAGTAGATAATCGATTTTTTGAAAAGGGCTGTCAAAATTTTCGTTCATAAAAGTTCTGCCCATAAGATTTAGTATCACAACTTTAAACTCTTGTTGCTCTATAATGCCAAAAGTTTTTCCTACCGCCGGCTCTGGGTAATTTGCCGGACATACTAAGGGCATTTCCAGCGCATAGTCTTCAAAGTCCTTTTGCCAAAAAATGTGGTCTCCACCAGTAAAGTAATTAACGCCCGCCCCAAGCATTTCCTGCAGGGTCTGCCTGTTTGCACCCCGTCCGTGAGCCAAATTTTCGGCATTGGCAATAACAAGGTCTATCCTATCACTAGAAATAAGGCTTGGCAAGACCTCTTTTACCGCTTTTCGCCCAAGTTTTGCTACTATTTCTCCTATGTATAAAATTCTCATATATTTACTTGGCGGTTTCGGAAATCCGTATTTCCCTTATAACCGTAACCTTAACTACACCTGGATAACTTTGCTCCAGCTCTATTTTTTTAGCAATCTCTCGCGCCAAAATTGAGGCGGTGGAATCATCCACGCGATCCGGTTTAACAATCACGCGCACTTCTCTCCCCGCGGAAATAGCATAGGCTTTTTCCACGCCGTCAAAAGAAGTAGCCGCCTGTTCCAAGTCCTCCATGCGTTTTTTGTACGACTCATAATCTTCGCTCCGCGCGCCAGGGCGCGCTCCGCTTATGTGGTCAGCCAAATTAACCACCGCGGACTCTACGGAACTAAAAGGTTTGTCCTCGTGGTGCTCCGCCACACAATTTATAGCTGACTCTGCAATCTTAAACTTGCGTAAAAAGTCCACCCCAATTTGAATATGCGTACCCTCCTCGTCGGCAATTACCTTACCAATGTCGTGCAAAAGACAACTCATCTTAACCACCTCAACATCGGCTTTAATTTCCTGGGCAATAGAAACTCCAATGCGCGTTTCCTCAATAGTGTGCTCAATCATGTTTTGACCGTAAGAAAATCTAAACTTTAATCTACCCAAAACCGACACCACTTCCCTAGGCAAATTATAAACTCCCAACCTATGACACAAATTTTCCCCCTCTTTAAATAAAAGCTGATCCATGTCTTTTTGCGTAGCAAGCACAATTTCCTCAATACGCGCGGGTTGAATCCGTCCGTCCGCAATAAGTTTTTCCATGGCAAGGCGCGCAATTTCGCGTCGCACGGGGTCAAAGGAGGAAATCATAATGTCCCCCGGTGAAGAGTCCATGTCTAAATCCACCCCCGTAAGCTCCTCAAAAGTTCTAATATTGCGTCCTTCTTTACCAATAATTCGCCCCTTAATATCCTCGTCGGGAAGTCGCACCTTAGAAACCGTATGCTCCACCACAATGTCCGTGGCTCCCCGCCTCATGGCGGTAACCAAAATATCCCGCGCTAGTTTGTCTGACTCATTTTTTATTTCTTCTTCATTTTGCTTAATGCGCTTACCTTTTTCCTGCTTTAGCTCTTTATCCAAACTAGCCAATAAGTGGTTTTTAGCCTCCTCTTTAGTTAATCCAGACACATTTTGCAATTTTTCCTGCGCCTCCAGCACCAACCCATCCAATTTTTGTTTATCTTTAGCAATTTCTTCTTTTGTAAGGGTTAATTTTTGCGACTTGTCGTCCAATTCTTTTTCTTTAATATCAACTTGGGTTAACTTATCCGCAACCTTTTTTTCCAGGGATGACACCTCACTTCTAATTTTTGCCGACTCGTTATCTGCGCCACTTCTTACTTTTATAGCCTCGTCTCTAGCCTCAATAATAATTTCCCGCGCTTTGGCTTTTGCCTGATCTAAATACCTTTGAACCTGGTCTTGAGTTTGTTGGGATACAGCTGGGGGTTGAAACTTGGCAACATTATCGTTTCTACGCTCCTCCGCTTGAACAGGTAGCGTAATTGCCGCAGGCGTTGCTACTGCTCCCGCGTCAACTGGAGTTGGATTGGGTTTTTGACCCTTTCTTGCTAGAACAAGCGCAAGAAGTACCACAAGTACAAGTAGAATTGCCACTACCACCGCAAGTAATATATTCATATAGCCTCCTTAAAAATGTGAATTGCATAAGCGAGTATGATTTTACGGTTGTTTTACCAAATAGTCAACCGCTTGCTTGGCAATGGAATAAGAAAAGCCTCGCGACAGCAAAAATCTACCCATGTGATCACGCGTATCTTTATTATTATACTTTTCCGCTTCTATTGCACCGCTAGGCGTTGGTCCACCAAAGGTTATGATTTTATACTTGTTGATAAGTGTTTTCACGGCACTGTTTAACTCATCTTCTTCTGAAACGGTGGCGTCCACAAAGTAGGTAGCATCCTCTTTGCTAATTCCCTTAGCCATAAGCCTGTTTTGAATAACTTTTTTACCTAAAACACTTTTACCTCGGGTTTTTGACTCAATAAAAAGTTTAATAAATTCTTCATCGTCAATGAGTTTATTTTCCTCTAGGTAGCTAAAGATTTTCTCGTTAATATTCCTTTTTGTTTCGTCGTCCAGATCTTTTTGCGACTTTAAATACTTGCCAAGTCGCACAGCAATTTCCTTGTGTGTGCGCGGTTTATACCCCAAAAACATTATTACCTTGGTCAACATTTTTTGATACAGTTCGTCTTGATCCATAGTCCTACATTGCCAAAGGCTGGATAATGCTTTTGCTACTCCCCCACACCTGCGGGCTCTACCAATGGGCTAGGAGTTTCTTCCTCTTTACCTACCGCCAAAAATTGCTCGGCTTTATCTCTAGAGTAATCCCTAATCTTTTTTTCCACTTCGTCCGCCACTTTCTTATTTTCTTTCAAGTAGGTTCTCGCTGACTCTTTACCCTGACCCAGCTTTTCCCCATTATACTCATACCACGACCCAGATTTTTTAATAATTTCAAACTCCGTTCCCACATCTAATAAATTCCCCTCTTTGCTAATGCCTTGAGCAAACAAAATATCAAATTCTGCCACTCTAAAGGGCGGGGCTACTTTGTTTTTGCGCACCGTTACCTTGCACCTTATCCCCACGGAGTTCCCGCCGTCCTTTAATTCCTCTATCTTCCTTATTTCAAGTCGCACACTGGCATAAAACCTTAAAGCTCTGCCCCCAGGAGTAGTTTCCGGATTACCAAACATCACGCCAATTTTCATGCGTAGTTGATTAGTAAAAATAAGCGTACAGTTTGATCTACTAACTGCCCCACTTAACCGCCTTAACGCCTGACTCATAAGCCTAGCCTGCAAAGCAATGGTGGTATCTCCAATGTCGCCCTCAATTTCCGCTCTTGGAACCAATGCCGCCACAGAATCAATTACAATAACATCCACCGCGTTTGATCTTATTAAAGTTTCTGCAATCTCCAAACCCTGTTCACCTGTATCAGGTTGAGCAACTAAAAGCTCTTTAACATTTACCCCCGTTTTTTCCGCATAGATAGGGTCAAAGGCGTGTTCCGCATCAATTAAAGCCGCTGTTCCGCCCATTTTTTGGGCTTCCGCAACAATATGCTGACACAGCGTAGTTTTACCGGATGATTCGGGTCCGTAAATTTCTATAATTCTTCCCTTAGGCAACCCGCCCACCCCCAGCGCAATATCTAAAGCAATTGCTCCTGTGGGAATAACCGCAATTTTTTCCTGCACTTTATCGCCCAGTTTCATAATAGAACCGTCACCATACGACTTTTTAATTTGGTCCAGAGCCGATTTTAACGCCACCTCTCTACCACTTTTTACCTTTTCTACTTCTTTATCAACTTTATCAATTTTTTGTACCATACTTCCTCCTTTTGGAACTAAATGCAATTTATGGTGTGAATGTATTTCAGTACCACCTTTTTGTCAACCAATTGTCTCTAGTTTAACTAGAATTTACCGTTATTAAAGCATTAAGTCTATCTAGCACCACCTGTTTTCCTAAAAGCTCTAAAACATCAAAAAGTGGGGGTGTGGCGGAAGATCCTGTAACTGCCACGCGCAAAGTCATAAACGCTTCTTTAGTAGTGTATTTATTTTCTTCAAGAAAGCTGTGGGACAGCTTTTCCAGCGTTTCCCTGTTCCAACCCTTTATATCAATCTCCGCCAAAATCTTGGCAAAACTACTTAGAATTTTTACCCAGTTATCTCTAGAATAACTAGAAAGTATTGTTAGATCAACCTTGGGGGCAGTAAAAAAGTATCCGGATAACTCCATAAAATCGGCTAAAACCTTTATCCGATCCTTTATCAAAGCTAAAACTTGTATTACATACTCCCGATCGCTATTTCCCACCCCCAAATCTACCTCCCACTTTTTTGCCCAAGCAGTAATTTTATCGTACAACTCCGCCTCGCTTAACTGCCTAATATATTGCCCATTTATCCACAAAAGTTTTTCTCTATCAAACGACACTAAATCAGTTTTTTGTACTCTTTCTAAAGAAAAGGCCACGATAAATTCCTTAAGTGAATAAATTTCTTTATCTCCACCAGGATTCCAGCCTAAAAACATCAAAAAATTTACCAAGGCTTCCGGCAAGTAGCCGTCCTTTAAAAACTCGTAAGCAAAGGCAGAACCTCGCCGTTTTGACATTTTTTTTCTCTCGTCAACCTCTTTTAAATTGGGAAGATGGGCAAAAATCGGTAGCTCCCAACCAAAGGCCTTGTATAAAAGTACATGCTTGGGTGTTGACGGCAACCAATCCACCCCCCGTAAAATGTGCGTTACCTTCATTAAATAATCGTCCACCACCACTCCCAAGTGATAGGTAGGAAAACCGTCGGACTTTAATAAAACCTGATCATCAAGGTCGTTAGATGGAAATTCCAGGTCGCCCAAAATCTCATCCCTAAACTTAATAACCTCATTTTTAGGAACATTAAGTCTAATAACATAGGGGATGCCGTCCTTTAGATTCTTCTGCACCTGTTCCGGTGTTAAATCCAAGCAGTGTTTATCGTATTTTGTGGTAGGAAGATGCGCCTCCTGTTGGGCTTTCCTTAACTCATCAATCCGCTCTTTAGAACAAAAACAGTAATAAGCATTGCCCTTTTCCACTAGCTCTAAAGCGTATTTTTTATAAATATCCAGCCTTTGCGACTGGGTGTAAGGTCCGTATTCCCCACCCACGCGCACTCCCTCATCCCAAGGCAAACCAAAATCTCTAATGGTATCCATAATTCGATCCTCCGCCCCCGACACATACCTAACCCTGTCCGTATCTTCTATCCGCAACAAAAAAACGCCGTTCATCTTTTTGGCGTAAGCATAGTCGTACAAAACCGTTCTCATTTGCCCAATATGAAAGTCCCCGGTTGGACTTGGGGCAATTCGCGTTTTTACCGTTAAAGGCTTGTTATCCATAAAAATATTTTACCACTCTCTCCACCAGTTTACACAAACAGCTAAAGACTATAATATAGAGTTGTGAATCTGGTTCAAACTTCTGCCATGTTTAAAAAAATCGTTTTGGGCATTTTAGCCGTGGCGGGAATTTATCTTTCGGTTTTAATCCTAATTGCACCCGTAAAAATGCTAATCCGTACTATCAATCCGCCCAAAGACCTGCCCACCGCGCTTTACGGCAAGTTGGACGCACCAGAATTTCAATATAAAAAAATTACCAATTCTGATCCCCAATACATTTTAAATACAAAAAATGGGCGACTTCCTACGGATTTTCCCAACAAAATGCCCGTGTTTCGCTTGCGTCAACCGCTTTTTTCTTACGAAGCTGGTAAAAACGCACAAAGAACGGGAACAATTTTAGGTTACTACGACAACAGCTTTAAAAGTCAAACTACTGATCCCGTGTATTCTTGGCTTGATCCCGCCTTTAACGGGAGACTAGATGTAAATGTTAAAACTAAAGAAATTAAGCTAGATTTGCCACTTTTTGGTAAAACGGATTTTTATGTAACGGGTAAATTAACGCAGGAAACCGCCACCGATCAAGCTAGAAACATGCTAATTGCTAGCAATCGTTTTTCCGATATGTACTACACAGGTAATTCTAAAGTTTATTTGGGTAAGTATGTGGGCGGGGAGGTTCACGCTATTAATTTTGACTATGAAACCCAACTTGCTCGAGTGGACTTTTTTAGGCGATTTAAAAGCTTTCCTATTTACGGACCTGATCCATACAAGGGACTTTTGCATGTGTGGGTAGGAATTCCCAAGGATACTAAGTATAAACAGCTAATTTTTCCTAAAGTTGAGGCTTATCAGTGGGAACTGGTGGACAAAAAAAAGGATCAAAACGCCACTTACCCTATAATTCCGGTATCGCTAGCATGGGGGGAAGTTAATCAAAATAAGGGCGTGGTGGCGGGAATTATGGCGCGGGACGGCAATCCGTTTGAACCTTATGTACCAATACGAATTGATAAAATTTTAATTAATAGTATTTATTTGGCTTATTACGACACCCCCAAACTGCAAAAATATTTACAGCCTATTTATGTTTTTGAGGGTAATTACACCACTGTGGGCGGAGGCGCGGGACAGATTACCGTTTACTACCCCGCTATTTCCGGCGACTACATTTTACCCGTGGAGGGTGCGGTGAATACGACCACAGGTAACACGAAGTAGCACCTACCGATTATTTGTTCCAGGCGTAAGATTTTAATGTCCAGCCCAGTATGTCGGAGGTATCGGCAAACCGATCCTTGGAGCCCATGACCACGATGATTATATCCATCTTATCTTTGGCATATTCGTAAATCAGAACTTCTCCCGCCCCGGTAGTTGTACCTGTCTTAATACCCACGCTTTCTGGAATATCCGTTAGTAATTTGTTGGTGCTAGCCAGTGTTTTAGAGTATTTACCGTCGACACTATTAAGCTGGAACTCCTTAAGTTTTACCACCTCTTTAATAAAGTCGTTTTGCGTTGCCACCACGCCTAATGTTGCCAAATCCTCTGCGGAAGCTAAATTTTCCCCATCCGCGTCATCCAGCCCAATAGGATTAGTAAATTTAGTGTTTTGCAAATTATTTTCTTTGGCTACTTGATTCATTAAAACAATAAAATCGGCGTAAGAGGTTTTACCAATGGAAAGTGTGCAACCAGCATCTCCTGCTGAATAAACTAACAAGGCTTTTAATAGATCGCCCACCAAAAATTTTTGACCTTGTAAAATCCCGGCTTTTACCCCGTCAACCTGCGTACAAAACTGTGGAACTGTAATTTCTTCGTCCAATTTATAAATTTTTAGCGTAGCTAGAGAGGTGGCAATTTTTGCCGTAGAAGCGGGCGGAAACGCCACATTTGCCTGACTTGAACTTAAAACGGTATTGCTTGCCCTATCTAATATAATGTACGACTTAGCAGAAATAGCGGGAAACGCTACCTCCGCGATTTTTTTAGGGGGTTGGGGTTTGAGTGATTCTTGATACTTAATTAGTGCCACTTTAGACTCCTGATCCAGCTTGGTAAAATAATTAGCTGGAAGTGTTTTGTACCAAATAATAGTTTTAGCGTCACTGCCTACTTGAGAGTAAAACCGCTCAATGTGTAACCTGTTTAGCACTAGCGCATATCCAATTAGCACCACCAAAGCAATTTTTACCAAAACATCAAAAACTTTTGATTCCAAAAACGCCAAAAATTTTGCTACGGAAATCAAGATATAAACCAAAGAAATTCTTGCCACGCCTGTTTTCATATGCTGGGGTTATTTTAGCATTACGCCACAAACAAAAAAGCCCCCGCGTTAGCGTGAGCTCATTTGCCTTGATTAGAAACCGTTTCCGGTTGAATCAGACTCAACAATCACAATTTACATTACCTTTAAAGAAATGTCAAATTTGGTGGTGTTTGTTTGAAAAAGTCAGAACCCATTTTGCGGAGAACCCTGAAAAC
>CAZNNN010000022.1:0-12312 GCA_964574405.1 uncultured Candidatus Saccharibacteria bacterium
GTATATATCCAACCTATCTTCAAAAAGCTCAAACCCGATCTCTTTAGCTCCCGCATCTTCCGCGTTTTGTAGTATCTCGTAAATAAAATGGGACGGGTTATTATATAGTCCCGTTAATACACTGGAAAAATCGTCACCTCGAATTTTTGAGTTCTTGACAAATGCTCTCGAGGCTTTCTGGTACTTTTTAAACTCTTCTAGCTCGTTTACTGTTTCGGTGTTTGTCATATTTGATTTTACTTTCTCAAGTGTACAGTTTACTACCAAACTTATCAAAATGCATGAGAACAAATTAATTTATCTCCGCCGTCCCACGGTTATGTTATTTCCTCAACATTGTTATTTTAGGAACAAAAACCAGCAAAAAAACCGCTAAAGTGCATATGGCAGTAGTTAAAACATAGCCAGCGGACAGATCTTTAATTACTCGCGCCCCCTCGTGATGTTCGTGAATTAAATGGTCAATAAACTCCTCTATGGCGGTATTAATAAGCTCGGCGGACAAAAGCATGCCCCCCACCACCACCAAGGCGATCCACTCCAAAAGCTGAATACGATAATAAAAGCCCGCAATAATAGAAACTAAAACAATTGCTAGTTGGGTTCTAAAATTGGCTTCATTAATCGTAGCGTGCACAATTCCACGCATGGCGTACTTAAAGCTTTTTAACTGGCGTTTAGGATGATGGCTTGAAATTATCTTTCCCATAGTAATATCATCCGCCACGGTAACGGCGTGCTGAACAGCAACTGACCAATTTTATAACAATGGTTTGAAAATATTCCATGTTGCTATTATAATACACAGCTTGAGAGCTATCAGCAAACTATGGGAGTTTTTGCCCGTACTAATAATAAAAAGTATTAATTTCTCATTAATTAACTTGGACTTCTTTTAAGGAATAAGAGGTGCCCTTGGATAGATACTCATTGGCTATTTTGGTTGTAATGTCTTTGTCACCCACCAAAACCGCCCATTTACTACCAACCATCGCTTCCTTGTCAAAAACACTCACAATCTCCGTTCCGTAAGTATAAAGGTCTTTTTCGTAGTACAAACCTTGGTTTTTACGCAGTTCCTCCAACAAGTCCTCCACGGTATCGTTACTTTGCATCTTTGCCTCGTAGGTTGTAAGAGTGCCGTTAATTTCGGTTACCAATTTTACAGACACAGCCTCTACCTTAACCGTAGGTTTTTCTGGACTTTTTTCCGTGGCTTTAAAGGAGTCAACATCTAAAACGCTTTTTACATATAAAATTGTTGTTGCTAAAAAGATTAAATAGGCTACTTTTAACAGAGTGGATGTTTTTACGGTGCGACCTCTAAATACCATATCTAAATTTTAGCACACTCGCTATGTTAGTTTTCGTGCTAAAATACTGATACGGACACGCGCCTGTGGCCTAATGGATAAGGCACTTGTCTTCGGAACAAGTTATTGTGGGTTCAAGTCCCGCCAGGCGCACCAATTAATATGCAAAGACCTGATTACAACGACAAAACATACGACTACATCAAATATTGGCAAGGGCGCGACTATGAAAACGCCAGTGAAATTACCGCGCTTGCCAAGATGTTACCCAAAAAAGGGAAATGCGTTCTAGACGCGGGTGGGGGCTTTGGTAGGCTTATTCCCGTGTACAAAGAGCGATTTGAAGAAATTGTAATTTTTGACCAGTCAACCAAAATACTTACACAAGCAGAGGCACGCGCTAAAGCTTTAGGAATAGGCGTAAAAACTCAAGAAGGCGACCTGTATAAGCTCTCACAGTATGGGCTGGGCAAGTTCGATTGCGTGGTAATGGTTCGTGTGGCACATCATTTGGACAACCTGGAGAAGGTTTTGCAGGAGATTGGGCAATTACTTTTGCCGGGAGGCGTGTTTATCTTGGAATTTGCTAACAAGCTACATGCGAAGTCCGCCATTAAAAATGTAGCCAAACTTAATTTTGGTTATTTTAAAATCGATCCCATAAGTCGTGCAAGTAAGGATGTAACTTTTTTAAATTTTCATCCTGATTTTGTGGAAAAAGCTTTAAAAAATAGCGGATTTAAGATTAAAGAAAAACTTTCTGTTTCTAATTTTAGAAACGACGCAGTGAAGAGAACTTTGTCCAAGGGTTCCCTGTTAGTTTTAGAAAATTTATTGCAAAAACCGTTTGGTTTAGTAAACTTTGGACCTTCTATCTTTATGAAAGCCGTAAAGGCTTAGAGTTCGGGGTGTTTTGCTAGATACTTATCCCTTAAATCAAGCGCTATAATATCAACTAAAATCCCCAAGTTGGCTAAATTAGTTAGAGTAATTGGACTATGTGCCATAAAATAATCTGGTCTAAGCCCATCCTTTACGGCTAAGTAGCGACACACTCTATCCAAAACAGCCTCTATGCCTGAAAGTTTTGATCTTATATCTCTGGTGACTTCGGTAAGTTCGCCCGCGTTTTGCTCTGTTTTACAAAACCGCACAAAATATAAATGGGCTATTTGCCGCAGCGTCCACGCACCGGCAAGGTAGTAGAGCCCGTTTGGAATATTTTTAACAATTTCCTCAATATAGGTCATGAGATTATATGTAGCATAAAATTGGGAAAACACAAAATTTGACAATTGTTACATGAGTGTGATAGTATAACAAACATTGAAAAGATGATATCTTAAAGCGTTAAGCAAGGACTAGTAGAAAAGATAGTTTTTTTATAGAGAGGTGGGTCGCTGGAAGCCACTAAAAAGCACTTTTTGAACACGCCTTGCAGGGTTACACCACGCAGATCCAAGAGAAAGCGCAAGCACAATTGGATACGGAACCAAACCGTTAAATAAGGAGCTCGATGTTGGGAAACCAAAGTCGGGATTAAGAGCCTAAGGGTTTGTAGCCTTTAGGAACAGAGATGGTACCGCGGGTGTCTTTAGGACTCTCGTTCTCTTTGCACAACTATATTGTGCTTGGGGAATGCGAGTCCTTTTTTTGTGCCTAGAAATCGTGGTGGCCTTGGCTTAACTGGTTAAAGCGCCTGTCTGTGGAACAGGATAAATGGGTTCAACTCCCATAGGTCACCCCAAAATATATGAAAGTAAATGAAGCAGAAAAAACAAGCACTAGCTTAATAGATACTGCTCAACGGGATGTTCTTAAGATCGACGCAAAAGAGTCGGTGTCTCCCGATGCCCTTTTAATGGCACTTGCCTATGAGGGCGATCTGTTTTGGATGAAAAGAAATTGTACAACAACGGTAGGGGATTTAGGACTTCAAGCACCGCGAAATGTTGCGTTAGAAGATTTAGCTACTATTAATACTGATAGACTTACGAGAAGCAGAAAAAACATAGAAAAAGCAATCCAGATAAGTCGGAGCGTTTTAGATTACGAAGAAAGAGTAGCGAATAATATTTTCCGACAATTTGGACTTTCCTTAAAACCGGACGAGTTAGAAACTCTAGCAGGTGGGTTTGAATTGGGGGAGGAGTTTACTCCATTTTCTGTATTACTAGCTTTAGCTCCCTCACGAGAAGCAAGCCTCGAGCTATCAAGAGCATATACAATGCTAACAAAAGTGGAAAAGTCTCCTGAAAGAATTAAAATGGCAACAAGCATCCAATCTGAAATAGCAAGGTCCGGGATAGACGCTGAGGAAATATATTGTGTTGTAGGCATCCCGGTAATTGGCTTCGGCAGCCAATCCTCAATTTTTGAACAAACAATTAAATGCTTGGATAAGATGGAAATCCCAGAGGGGGCATTAGTAGTTTTTAATGTAAATCTTCCAGCAGATAAAATGCCCGATAACACCTTTGCCTCGATACAAGAGTATGTAGCTAATAAAAGGTTGGAGGGTCGCAATTTTATTGCGGTTCAAAGTTTAATTGAAGGCAAAGTTATGATGGGAGATATCAGATCAGCAATTTTTGACGGCTTTTTATCGGCAAGAAAGGAATCCCTTAACTGCATGGATGTGATTTTTATGTCGACTGATGATGATAACATCTCTATGTCAAAAAACTGGATTATTGACAATAAGAAGGCTGTTTTGGGGCGGGATACAGTGGCAGTAACTCCCGTTTCCTTTAGCGGACTAGCTGATGGGGCAAACGAAAACTTTCCTAACTTTATGTTATCTGAAAATCTTAGGTGTATGGTGGCAGATTATGTTTTAAGTGTGATATCAAAAATAGACGGTAAACAGATAAAATCCCTTCAGGAAATGCAGTGGCTAGTTGATGTTGTATTTGGTGGCAAAACCGCTGGTTATATAGAGTCCGTAGTTTTGAGCACAACCGCGTTTAGTGCCCAAAAGTACTTACAGGTTGGAGGCTATCCGCCACAAGACGAAATAACAAAATTTACCAGACTCGTTGTGTTGGATGGCTTGTTAAGAAAAGGGTTTACGGGACTATATCCTCTTAGTAACGCCCAACCTGTTCTTACAGATAACCGCAGACAGCTTGCTGCATATTTAGCAGATGGTGCATCTCCTGTAGCAGCTTGGAAGAATCCAGGAACACGCTTTCAAGCCGATGAAGTAGATCCTGTTAGGACAAACAAAAACGCGGATACTGATACTCGTGTAACTGCTAACCAGGAGAAATTGGGTGAACTGGACTTAATGCTTTCCCAAACTTTTTATTATATGGGGATAGGAAACCCTGAATTGGCAAAAACATTTCTGGCTGATTTGGGTATAAACACCGAAAAAGTTAATGTAGAAGTGTATACCGATGGCTCTTTGGGCTTTTCTTTCCAAGCAAAAGGCTTGCAGGAGTTATATGACTAAAAATATGAAATATTTTGGGGTAGTTGAAGGTTATTTTGCAAAACCATACCCGATGTGGAACTGGGATAACCGAAATCTTATACTGGAGACGCTGGTTGAATTCGGTAATTTAAGCACCTACTTTTATTGTCCAAAAGATGATCCCAAAGTTACTTTTGAATGGGATAAAGCCTACTCATCTGCAGAAATATCCAAATTCAAAGGCTTTGTTCAGAAATGCATTAAAAATAACATAACTTTTGTTTACGGATTGAATCCAAGTATGAAATCCTATAAGGATGTTGAAAATAATTTTAAAGCTTATGTAGCAAAGATTATAGAGAAGTTTGCACAACTACAACAATTGGGTGTAACAACATTTTGCGTACTGTACGACGACATACCATTAGCCTATACAGCACTGGAAGGAAGGATGTTAAGCGAGGCATTAGAATTTGCAAGATTACAGTGTTTAGTAGTAAATGAGGTACAAAAAAAACTTGGGTCAGGTTGTAATTTATGGTTCTGCTCGTCGGAATACTTCTTTATTAAAAAAAATCCCTACACCAGAGCTTTAAATAAATACTTAAATAATAATATTGCGCTGATCTGGACTGGAAACAAAGTGTTTACTAAGAAAATTACTAAAAACATGCTAGTAAAAGCCAAAAATGTTGTTAATAGCCGAGAATTAATTTGGTGGAACAACTATCCCGTAAACGACCCGATGTCTGAGGGATTTCTAAATTTAGGCGGTTTTAACAAACCCGGTACTGGAGTTATCTCGGGTGTTAAAGGGATTTTGATAAATCCTATGAGAGAGGTGTCTCCTAACATCCCTTACCTGTTATCCTTCGCAAAATATCTGAGCGACCCCAATAAATATGTCAGAGCGAAAATTTATAGGCGAGCATTTTGCAAATACTATAATATTAGTAGTACAATATTTGATACTCTTTTTAAGTTTTCCAACAGATCGGGAATTGATAATGGCTTGAAGTACGAATACAAAAAACTTCGAGATATAAACGTAGATGCGGAGACGGATCGTTTTTTATACAAATTAAAAAAATCTTATATTAATATTAAGAATAGCCGTTTACCAAAAGATTTTAAATTACTGATATCTCAAATCCTTGCAATGATGGAACCTAGCCAAAAAATATTCGATTGTTTCCCAGTGCCTGTGGACGCTACTTATTTAAACAGAAATTTATTAATAGTTTTACTTCGTTTATTACTAGATTTCAAAGCACAGAAAGGTTTTGAGGATAGTTATAGGACTATAAAGGCTCTTGTAAATAAAGTTATTAGGAATAAACCTATGAGCCTTGTTAACATCACTAATATTTCACTAGAATTATCCTCAGTATGCAAACTTTATAACAAATACTTAAATTATAATAAAATCGAGCTTACAGGAGTCGAAAGAAAAAATGTGGAAACTGTTTTATTAAAATTAATCGTCTGGGAAAACGGTTTTTACGCCAGAATAATTTCAAAGCTCGATAAGATAGACAAACTTCGCGCCTTTAGCTTGAGGCTAAACATTAACCAGTACCGTATAGAATCTTTATTAGTTGAAATTGAACGCTTTAATGGAGATTTCTAATGTGCTATAAATTTAAAGGAGGTAACTATGTCGCAAAACAAATTGTCAACACAACCATATAAAGGCGCAAGGGATTTTTACCCGCAGGAGATGCGGGTGGAGAATTATATTTTTGACACTTGGCGCAGAGTCTGCAAGAGTTTTGGCTTTGAGGAGTACAGTTTTCCCATTATCGAGCCTTTTGAAATTTTTGCGTCTAAAACCGGTGAGGAGATTGTAAACGAGCAACTTTACAGTTTTGAGGACAGAGGCGGACGAAAGCTGGCAATTAGACCGGAGTTAACGCCGGGGACTGTTCGCATGCTGGCGCAAAAGTATAAAGAAACACCCCAACCTATTAAGTGGTTTATGATAGGCAATAACTGGAGATTTGAAAAGCCTCAAACGGGGCGCGGGCGAGAATTTTACCAGCTGGAGGCTAATATCTTTGGCGTTAATGAGGTAGAGGCGGATTTTGAGATTATCCAGCTAATTGTAGCCATCATGCAGGCTTTTGGCGCCAAGAAGGATATGTATCAGATTAAGGTGAGCGATAGAAAGTTGATAAACGCGCTTCTCTCTGAAGTCCTTAAATTAGATCCGGAGCTTCAACCAAAAGTTAGGCGACTAATGGATAAGCGGGAAAAATTAACGCGTGCGGATTTTATAGCTAGCCTAACGGATCTTGGGCTAAATGAGCCAGCTGTTGAGCAAATAGAGGTCTTTATGACCAGTGATTTTGCAGGTTTAAATATTCCTCAAGACAATTTGGGTTACCAAACACTACAACGCCTATTTCACTATTTGAAAAACGCTGGGGTAAACGCAGAGATAAAGTTTGATCCGTCCATAATTAGAGGTTTTGATTACAGCGACGGCATAGTTTACGAAGTTTTTGACACTAATCCAAACAACCTCAGATCACTTTTTGGTGGCGAGCGGTTTGATAAACTCATAAATATTTTTGGCGACTACGATCTGCCGTCTACTGGTTTTGCTATGGGCGATTGTACGCTTTTGGAGTTTTTAAAGGGTTGGAAGTTGTTGCCAGAGTCTAAAAGTAGTGTTGACTATTTGGTAACTGTTTGGTCATCCAAAGATAGCAAGTTCCTTTTAAAGTCGCAAGAAATCGCTAGCAAACTAAGGTTGCAGGGGAAAAATGTTTTTTGCTGGACTGAAACAGACACCAAATTGGAAAAACAGTTAAAGTACGCAGACAAAAAGGGCATTCCGCAAGTGGTAATTATTGGTGAGGAAGAGCTGGCAAAGGGTATGATAACTATTAAGGACTTGAGAACGGGGGAGCAGACTGCTTTGCTATTTACGCAACAACAAGATCCCAGAGATTCCCAGCTCAACCATTTTATTTAAAATCCAGGGATATTTTTTGTACATGTGCTTTTGGTAAAAAAGGCGCATAGCTCTAACGCTCTCTGCCTTCATGCGCAATTTTGTAGCGGGGTCTGCCCCAGTTATATCTGCCGATTCCTTTCTTATGCCTACGCTAGCCCCTTTATAATGCAGGCACTCAAACTGCGGTAAGTAGTAAATTTTAAAACCCGCCTGCTTAACGCGCCAACAAAAATCCACATCTTCACCGTACACAAAAAAATCCTCATCCCACCGCCCAACTTTAAGAAAGACCTCTCGTTTAACTAGCATAAAGTGGCTAATACAGAGATCAATTTGGTGGGGTTTTTCCATGTTGCGTCCACCCAAAAAATACCTATTAAATATTTGCGACTTGGGAAACAGCCTACTTAGTTTGGTAAAGTGGGTTAGTGCCGTCCATGGTGTGGGAAAACCCCTGTGGGCATCCATGTCTAACGAGCCGTTACGAAGCACCAATTTAGCCGTAGCCACCCCCACCTCTCCATGCGCCTCCATAAAATCCATTACCCCCTCTATACAACCTGGTTTGGGAAAGGAATCCGTACCCATAAAAAGAAAGTAATCGGCGTCCGTTGCGTGCGTAATGCCTAAATTAAAGCCAGCCGCCAAGCCGTTATTTTCCGTTTTAATGGGGTCAACCTGTTTAAACTCCGCCTCCACCATATCCGCTGAACCATCATTAGACCCGTTGTCTACCACAATTACTATAGTGTCCACTAGATTTAGTTGAGCAAGATGGTTTAGGCAGTCCCGCAAAATATCTTTGGTGTTGTAATTTACGATAATAATCGCCAGTTTTTTCATAGCCTTATCTTACCCTATTTAAATATCGCAACGAAATACATAAACAAAAGGAACTTGAAAACTTGGTCCAAAAGCTTTATCCAGTTTTTCACAACCCACAACATTACGCGAGGCTTTTCTATCAAAATCAACGGAGGTTACAGCATATTTTGTGGACTCCGAATAGTTGCGCAAAGTGTTGCCTTGATAAAAATATTTAAACGACTCGTAGTTATCCGGTACATACACATCCGCGCGACCGAGGCTATTTAGATAAAACGCCGCTTGAGCAAAATATTCTCCGCTATTTTCATATACGTCCATGTTTAAAGCCGTCTTAACCCCACCAAAAACAGGGGAGTAGTGGCCGGATATAACAGGATAGTTAGTAAAATATATAAAGACCGTGGAAATTAATTGAAGAACGATAACACTGATTAAAGTTTTATATTTTAGTTTTGCCAAATATAGCGATACAAATAGCAACACAGGTTGTACTAAAGCTAGGGCGTAACGGTCGATTTTTTTAGTTGACAAAGTTAAGGCGAGCAGGAAAGTTAAAAAATACGCTAAAACGAATCTACCTCGTGCAGATTCCTTGCGTTTAAAGTGTTGAACAAATGCTATTAACGATCCAATAAACACCAGGAGAGTAACAGGAGAAAGTTTAAAAGCAAGAATTACTAAATAATAAATGTAGGAAAAGGGAGGTTTAAAATATTGCGCGCGAGTATCGTTATCCACCGCAGAAACCACCGCCCCAAAAAGTTTTTGGACAACATGGGAAAAATCTACCCAAAGCGCCGGGAAAAGTACAAAAACAGTCAGAGTAAAACTAACGATTATTATACCCAAGGAAATTAGTGATCTTTTCAAATTTTTGGCACAGTAGCCTTTAACCACCTCCATAAATATAATAAGTGGCAAAACAACAAATCCTGTAAGTTTTGACAGCGTAGAAAGAGCTACAAAAGCTCCGGTAGCAATTGTTGGAAGTTTACTTCCGCGTGTAAGAGAGTAAAGATAGGTTAAGAAGGCAGAAAAGGCAAAATACGACTCCAAAGAGGTTAGATGAAACCAACGATCTATACCGATTAAATAAGGCTCAATTGACACCAAAAATCCGTAAATTAGTGCTACTTTAAGGCTGGAAATTTTGGTAATTAAAATCATTTGGTAGATTAATAAACACGATAAAATACCTACGAGAACAGTTTTTGACACGGCATGAATTTTAGGAAAATCTTGGGCATTTTCTAGTGACCACCTCGGCATCTTAAATAAATCCTGCGTCTCCCAAACCACCTTTTTGGTTACGGAGTTAATCCACATTAAAGTAATCCCCGGTTGGTAATGCTGGTAAGTTGACGCAAAGTCTCCCACTTTAATGGCTTGCAGAAAATTCTCGCTTCTCCTGTACCAGCGAGCACCGTCGGAATTTAGCATATCTGATCCTAAACCACAAAATCGTACAGATAAAAACAGAGCCAAGATTAAAGAGAAACAGAGTTTATTGAGTTGCATTTACAACACTATACGCTAAGTTCTGATAAAATTTAAGCGTGTTTAAAATTTTAAATAACAAACATTCCATCCTCGTATCTGCTGTGCTCAGTGTTATTTTACTGGGTGGTGTTATTCTACGACTTTGGAGCGTAAACTTTGGACTTCCGCATAGTTGGTATGCCGACGAACCGGAAATAGGTGAACCGGCAATTAAGTACACCTACGAGATTAAAAACATCATTAGGAATAACGACATCTACAAACTTGTCCCACAATCCTATGTTTACGGAACTTTTCCCGTTTATTTTTATACTATTTTAACTATGGTTTTTAGTAAAACTTTAGGAATTCTAGGAATCGCGTTTTCAAAAACGGACTTGTATGTTTTTATGCGGGTAATTAACGCGGTAATTAGTTTTGCCCTTATTCCCGTATTTTACCTGCTAATCAAAAAATTGGATCTAATTAAACGCTCGTTTATAGCAATCGCCGGAATCTTTCTGATAGCGTTTAATTGGAAATTTATTGTTCACGCCCACTATCTGAACCACGACATTATTATTACTCTGCTCCTTCTACTTGCCAACCTATTCTTTTACAGATACTTGCAGAAACATCACATCAACTCCGAGGACACAGATAACACCCTCCTTTTTGCCTTGTTTTTTGGACTCGCTGTGTCTACCAAAATTACTGTTTTGCTAACTTTCCCCATTTATCTGGTAGTTTTCTTAAAACATAGAGACATTAAAAACCTCCTTGCCTCCGTACTTATAATAATTGGCGTTTTTATAGTTACCAACCCTTTTGCCTGGCTATTTATGGGGGATTTTCTTGGTAGACTTTTAGAGATGACCACTAAAGAGGGGGGCATGGTGTTTGATTCTGTTAATTATAGTCCGTTTAAATATCTTGAGGCACTATCTTGGATCTTAACTTTGCCCATGCTACTGCTTTCACTCCTGGGGATCGTGAAGTCGTTGGGTACTGGAAGTGACGGCGGGATACACCCTAAAAAGCAGTTCTACATCATTATGATCCTCCAGATTATCTTGTATGTGATTTTTTTCTCTTTGCAAAGCAGGCGCGTGGATAGGTGGATGCTTCCGATTGTGCCTAATTTAATGCTGTTTTCACTCGTGGCACTAAACTTTATTATTGATAATCTTAAAAAACCTGTTTTTAAACTAATAGGCATTGCATTGTTCTACGGGTTCGCGCTGTATTATTTATATTTTCCTGCGTTATTGCTAACTCAATTCCAAAGAAACACTCCAAAATCAGCTTCATACCTTTGGGCTAAAGAAAACTTGTCACCTTTGTCAACAAAATTTGGCGTTACGGAAGAAGGACTTGATCCTTTAAACAAGCTACCAATGGCAACAATTTGGCAGTTTAATGTATACGAATCGGACGGCGCACACCTAATTTATCCGCCCGATCCCACTTTATATGATTATGTAATACTATCGTCTCGCCCCATGTCGTGGACTAAAAACGCCGAGGTAATTAAAAAATACCCCTATTACGCCTCCAAATGGGTCATCTTTCAAAAGTCGCTTGATGACACCAGCAAATTTACCCACATAAAGTCCTTTGAATTACCCAAACCCAACCTAGTACCTCTTTCAGAGGTATCGATCTACCAAAAAATCTAACAAATGCTAAAATTAGCCCGCTATGCCAAAACTTACTTCACTTGCCATATTTTTTCCTTTTATGAACGACGCGGGAACTGTACAAAAACAGATTGACGATGCGTACGAAATCGGTAACCAATTAACTGATGATTTACAAATTATTGCTCTGCACGGCGGAGCGTCCAAAGATAGCACCTTGGAAGAAATTAAACGCCTAAAAGATGTTTATCCGGCTCTAACAATTGTGGACAAAACTAACAATTGGGAGAAATACGCCGTGATTAAATACGGTTTTGAAGCCTGTACTAAAGACTGGATTTTTTATACTGACGGGAATGCGCAATATCATTTGGATGATCTGCCTAAGTTAGTAGCAAAGCAAGCTGAAACTGGGGTAGATATTGTAAATGGGTATAAAAAAGAACGAGGTGATGGCTTTTTAAGGATGTTTTTGGGCAACGCGTACGCCCGGCTTTCTTCCTTTATTTTTGACCTACCCATACGGGACACAGATTGCGACTTTAGGCTCATAAGAAAAGCCGTAATAGATAAAGTAACCTTAGAAAGCCACGATTCCTCCATTTTGGCGGAAATGCTTAAAAAATGGCAATTAGTGGGAGCATCCTTTGCAGAAGTTCCGGTTAATCATTA
>CAZNNN010000023.1:0-11109 GCA_964574405.1 uncultured Candidatus Saccharibacteria bacterium
GCTGCATAAACAGAACCGGCAATATTAAAAAGTGATAGCAAAAGAAATAAACTAAAAACTAATGTACCGTGTAAAAATCGCATCCCCATACAATAAAGATAGCACACTGCCTAAGATTAAAAAAGGACCAAAGGGCACTACATCTTTTAAGCCTTTTTTGGTTGACAATATAAGAAACACACTCACCAGCAACCCGGAGATAAAACCCAAAAATATGGCAATAATCCCGTTAGGAAACCCGTTAAAAAGTCCAATCAAAAGTCCCAGTTTAACATCTCCGCCTCCCATTCCGCGTTCGCGAGTTAGCACCACCAGCAAGTAAAAAAACAAACAAATCCCCAAACCAGCCCCCACATTATAACCAAAGGACTTTACTTCCCGCATAACACTATCTTTATAAAAGTTGCCCTTTAATAGGTACGACCCTAAGGCATCGCTTTGCAACATGTTGTGATATTTATACGCCCAATAGCCTAGCGAACCCACTTGCACCAAAAACACAAAAATAATGCCAAAATACACCACTTGGTTGGGAATAATCTGGTATTTTAAGTCGCTCAAAAAAATTATGGCAAAAACACTAAAAACTATGGCCAGGTAGGCAAATCGCAAGCCTGTAAGCAGAGTAGGGGAGACGGCAAAGTTAGAAAAGTAGCTGGCGACACCAAAAAAAACGGCGGTTAGTAGTTCACTAAAAGGGTAGTACAGAGACATTTTTTGTTGACAGTAGGCACATTTTCCTTTTAATAGTATGTACGACAAAATGGGGATCATGTGCCACGGCTTTAAAGTTTTACCGCACGCATCACACGCGGATCTGCCTTTAAACGGGTTTTTTTCTTGACACAACCTATCCGCCACCACATTAAGGAACGACCCTATAAATAGACCTAATATGCAAGATAGTACAACAATTAATAACATCATAAAGACTTTTTCTGCACACAGAATATACAGCAACAGAAATTACTTGACAAGCAGATTACATTGTGTAAATATTTAGTCACGATGAATCTGCCTAAAGATAATGCAAGAGGTTTTACGCTTGTAGAGTTACTTGTGGTTATATCTATCATCGCCATACTGGCAGGTATTTCGCTTACAATCATAAATCCCCAAAAACAACAAGCAAAGGCTCAAGAAGTAATGATGAAATCTAACCTGGCAAAGATCTGTATGGCTCTAAACGGGTGTGGGGCTCTTAAAAATGGTCCAAGGGAATGCGAAAGTTGGAACGCGTTGGGAGTAAACAATCCAACCGGAAAGCCTGCGGGCTCGGGTTATCAGGTGTGGGGAGTGGGTAACGCTAATATTGCATACTGGTACGGATATCAAGGAGGGAAGGGTAGTAACTGTTACTACTTATGTTATTACGACTTCAGCACTGGCACATCCAGTGGACCTAACTATTGGCAAGGAACATGCCTTAGCACTCAATAATTGGAAGTACTGTCGCGCAGAACGAGTTTAATTAACTTAATCGAAGTCATCTGAACAGGATATGATTGAGTTCATTGACAAATTATTTTTACAATTTAACATTGCTTCCAATGTCCAACAATGTAATTAAAAATACGAAAAGGGGAATAGGTTTTGCCTCTACTAAAGGATTTACATTAATTGAGCTGCTGGTGGTTATTGCCATTATAGGCATACTTTCATCTGTTGCGTTTATATCGTTGCGTGGTGCTCCGGAAAAAGCAAAAACCGTCGCGGCCGTACAGGCACAAAAAACCCTACAAAAAGCCAGCACCCTTTACGCATTGGCAATGAGTTTTTATCCCCCCGATGTTGGGCGAGGCTGGGATCCGGGGTTTGCCAAACCATTACCCTATAACATTGACACTGGACAAGATTGTGCTGTTAATCCAGCCGACTGCCCGGCTTGTACATGGTGTCCCTTTGACTGGGTTTCGCAAGTCCAAGCAAAATGGCAGGGACCGTACATTGCCGCGTGGCCACCTTATACACCGTGGAAGGGTAAGTATGACTACAATTACTGGCCAGTTGGGGCAAACCGATACGGATGCACAATTTCTCCAGGTGTCTACATTGGCGTTCAGGGTGATTATACAGACCAAAACACTATTCCCGCTTCAGCGGAACAAGACATGATTGACAAGAATCTTGACTCCGATAATTGTTTAAACGGCGAATCGCAAATGCTACTGATCAAACTTTGATTGACAAACTATCTATATAATTTAATATCGATCATAGTGTTTAACGATTTAATTAAAAATACGAACAGGAGATTAGGTTTTATCTCTACTAAAGGTTTTACATTAATTGAGCTGGTGGTGGTTATTGCCATTATCGCTATTTTGGCCGGGGCATTGTTGCTGATCATTAACCCCTCTAAACTTCTGGCTAAAGCGAGGTATGCGCGCAGAATGACGGAAATGGAAACACTGAGAAGCGCTCTAGCTAGATACTACCTTGGACATGTGGCTTATCCTTATACTCTCGACCAAACTGGTGGGTGGTTGTCTGCTCCTCCGTGCAATACAGCCTGGGGGATTTGTGTGGATGACTGGATACCCGGTATTGTAGCCTCTGGCGAGCTTCCAGCGCTTCCAAAAGATCTAAAACATGAAGGCTATACGGGAAGCGACCCTGAGCATAGTGGAAATACCTATTATTTGTACAGATCTGACGGGGTGGATTATAAATTGCTGGCGCATCAACCAGAAAAATGCCTTGTAACTGATAAACTGTATGATCCCGCACGTGTGAATGAATGTGGATGGGCTGTTGAGTGCGACTACGGTGTTACATGTTGGTCTTGGGCTATCTGGTCGTCCGACGCTTCTAAGATGTGGTAGTTACTTTGTTTATCCAAGCGAATTCACAGCGGGGCGCAGTAGCGCCCCGCCTAACAATAACGATACTTAAAACCCAAAAACTAGATAATCGTCAAGAGCGTTCCTACCTCATACCTACAGAGGTTTCCCGCAGGTGCGGTGGTTGCACAGGTGTTAGCATTTCCACCATCATTAGTTGCAGCACCGGCACTATCAGGACTTTCCATGATGGCATTAAGTTCCCACGCAGTAGTCGTACTAGCAAAGTAGTAATAGTAGTTAATACCACCAACCGTAGCCTTAACTGGATCTCTTGGCAAGGTGGGCATGTAGTCTCCCAATCCCACTGTAGTACCGGTAGGCAATGTAAATCGAACATAACCTCCGCCGGTTACCGCCGTTGCAGCGTCGGTAGCATTTACCGCATATGCCCCCAAAGTGACCTTACCGTCAGCCAAAGAGTTGGCAATGGCCTTATTAAGCTCTGTAATCTCGGCAATTCTCTTAGAATCGCGAGTTTTTGCCATAAGCTTGGCGGGATTGATAACCATAAAAAGCGCACCAGCCAAAATAGCAATAATAGCAATAACCACCAAAAGCTCAACTAATGTGAATCCTTTAGTATATTTTCCTTTTGTCATAATTTTTTCCACCTCCTCTCATCATCTTAAATAGATGTTGTAATTTTATATATAGGCGTAATAATAGAAAGAATCAAGGTTCCCACCCCCACACCCAAAAACACTAAAATAAAGGGCTCTAGCGCGGCAGAAAGCCTAGCTACTGCCGTATCCGTTTCATTAGCATAATAAAGGGAAACTCTGCCCAAAACCGCGTCTAAATTACCAGTTTCCTCACCCACCTGAACCATTTTATAAATCATAGGCGGAAAAATTTTGGTTTGACTCATAGCCTCGGAAAGTGGCACGCCTCGTTCTACCTGGGATAAACTGTTTCTAACCGCTCTTTTTAACGCCAAATTACTAGCCACTTCCGCAGAAATACTTAATGACTCCACCATAGACACACCAGAAGTTAACAGCATACTTAAAGTTCTGGAAAAGAGAGAGTATTCCTTAAGTTTATTAACTGCGCCAATAACTGGCACCGCAAACATAAACTCACTCCAAAATTCCCGTCCTTTAGTAGTCCCTAAAAAGGATTTTAAAAGAAAAAACCCGCCAATTACTCCGGGGACTAAAAAAAATTTATAAGCGCGCATAAAACCACTAATTCCTATCATAATTTTAGTCATCATGGGCAAATCCACCCCCATGGTAGTATATAAATCCGCCAGTTGGGGAACAACCACCACCATCATCAACACAAAAACGCCCACCATAGCACACATAATAATTAACGGATAAATCATGGCGGTTTTAAATTTGCCCTTTACATCTTTGTCTTTTTCCATAGTGTCGGCCAGTTTAAGCATAATGTCGTCCAACTTACCGGAAGATTCACCCGCTTTGCACAAAGAAACATACGCGTTAGAAAAAATAGCGGGATATTTACTAAAAGCCCCGGAAAGGGGAGTACCGCCAGATACTTGACCTTGAATGTTGGCAATTATAGATTTAAAAGTAGGGTTGGTGGCTTGTTCTAGCAATACTTCTAAACAGCGGGAAACCGAAAGCCCGGCGGAAACCATAGTGGCAAATTGGCGGGTAAACAGAACCACCTCGCCCTCACCAACATGTGACGACTTTAAATTAAAACCTTTAAACCCGCCTGATTCTTCCCTAACATCCAACGCAAAGAGCCCGCGATCTTTAAGCACCTCACCCACTTTTTCCACGGAAGAAGCCTCCAGGTCCCCATAAACTAATTTGCTACTGGCGTCTTTGGCGGTAAATTTGTATTTCATCTCTTTATTAGCCTTCTTAATTCTTCCGGATTAAGGCTAAACTTAAACGCATCGTCCACGCTAATTAAATCCTTGTTTAATAGATTCAGCAGAGAAGTATTAAGAGAAATCATGCCTTGTTCGGAGCTAGTTAGGATAATATCGTCCACCCTATAACTTTTGCCTTCTCTAATCATATTTTTAACCGCGTAGTTATTAAGAAGCACTTCCACCGCCGGAAGTGCGCCCATTTGGGCAGACGGAACAAGTCGCATAGAAATTACCGCTTCCAAAACATCCGCAAATTGGCTTCTAATATAGGACTGTTTTTCTTTAGGAAAGGATGAAACTATGCGCTCTATGGATTGCGAAGCGGAGTTGGTATGCAAGGTGGAAAAAACCAAATGACCAGTTTCTGCAATATTCATGGCGGCTTCAATAGTTTCTTGATCCCGCATTTCGCCAATCATAATAATGTTAGGATCTTGGCGCAAAATAGATTTTAAAGCGTTTGCCCAAGAAAGGGTATCCAAAAACATTTCTCGCTGTTCCACTAGCGACTTGTTGGACGGAATTATAAATTCAATAGGATCTTCTATGGTAATAATATGTTCTGAACGGGTTTCAGTAATATATTGCAACATAGAGGCTAAAGTGGTGGATTTTCCGTGATCGGTAGGTCCAACTACCAGCACAAAGCCCTGTTTTAAGTCAGCAATATTTTTTAAAATGGGGGGCAAATGCAAGTCGTCCAAATGGGGAATTACCATAGGAATCATGCGGAGCGACACTGCGGGGTAACCTTTTTGATAATAAGCGTTTACCCTAAAGCGAGCTTTATTACCCAAAGCAATAGAAAAATCCACCTCTTTGGTAACCTCAAATAAATCTTTTTGCTCTTTGGTAAGGGTTTGGGCAACAAAAAGCTCCACATCTTCTAGGGTTAATGTGTCCATATCGGAAATGGGGGAAAGTTTGGTATTAATTCTCACCACGGGTTTATTACCCACGGATAAATGTAACGAGGAGGCTTTTAAAGCTACGCATCTATCTAAAATTGTACTGGCATTAATTTTCATAGGCAGTAACTAAATTAAACAACAACTCTACACCAAACACAATACCTACTCCATGGCAACCCGCAAAACCTCTTCAATGGATGTAACGCCTTCTAAAGCTTTTATGTAGCCATCTTGCAACAAAGTAAGCATGCCTTCTTCCATGGCCACTTTGTTAATTTCCGATTCAGGCGTTTTGTTAAGCATTAATCGTTTGATGCTTTCTGAAACCTGCAAAACCTCATAAATGCCGGATCTACCCTTATAACCGGTTTCCCCACATTTATTACAACCTGCACCTCTGTATAGCTTTACTTGGCTTTGTCCAACCTTTTTAACCGCCTCCGCCACACTTTTATCCCGTGCCAACATTAATTGAGAGTCGCTAACCGTACTTAGAGCATTTCTTATATCCACAATAAGTTCTTGGAGGGGATCGTAAGCGGTTTTGCAGTTTTCGCAAATTTTTCTTACCAATCTTTGGGCTAACACCACATTTAAAGTGGACGCCAGCAAAAAGTTTTCTACGCCCATATCTATAAGCCTAGGTATTGCACCAGCAGAGGAGTTTGTGTGTAAAGTAGATAAAACCAAATGACCAGTTAGGGCGGCCTGAATAGCCAGCTCTGCCGTTTCACCGTCTCTAATTTCTCCCACCATAATAATGTTGGGATCCTGTCTTAAAAAGGATCTTAGCCCGGAAGCAAAGCTAAGCCCGGCTTGCGGATTTATTTGCACCTGATTAACTCCCTTAATCTTAATTTCCACTGGGTCTTCAAGTGTAACAATGTTTACTTTAGAGGTGTTAAGTTTAGAAAGCGCCGTAGCAAGGGTAACTGTTTTACCAGAACCCGTTGGACCGGTTACTAAAATTATGCCGTTTGACTTTAAAAGCGCCTCTTCAAAACGCTTGAGTGAAAGCCCCGTTAAGCCCAAGTCTTTAAAAGTGTAAACATTGGCCTCGTCCTTTAAAAGCCTAATCACTACTTTTTCTCCATTAACCGTGGGAAGCGTAGAGATACGCAAATCCGTAAAAGTTGTACCTACCTGAATTTTAAACCTACCATCTTGGGGAACGCGTTTTTCGTCAATTTTTAAGTTGGACAAAATCTTGATGCGCGCCACCACACTTTCCTGCATGGCTTTTGGCAGGGTATGCCTTTCACCCAAAATCCCGTCCACCCTGTACCTAATTCGCATGTTGGACTCTTCCGGTTCCAAATGAATATCTGAAGCCCCACTTTTAACGGCCGTTTCTAGCAAAATGTTTACAATTCTTGCCACGGGCGCATCTTTTAAACTGGTAATATTTTCTAACGACTGGTGGGATTCTTCTATTTTTAAGGTGGTTAAATTTATTTCCTCAAGCGCTTCGGTAACTTCTTCTTTAATAGACTTACCGTAATTTTCGTCCACCACCTTATGAAGTTCGGACGGTGGGGAGATGTAGGCAATAATTTTATACCCCAACTTTTTCTCCAAAAAGGAAATAAATTGCAAATCCAGCGGGTCAACCATGGCTACATGCAAGGTTTGGTTTGCCGTGTCGTGCAAAAAAGGAACAATAGTGTAGGTTTTTGCCAGTTGGGTGGGGATAAGATTAAGCAGTGCTTCGTCAAACTTTTTTTCTAGCAGGGAAATGTAGGGGATATTGTAAAACTCTGAATACGCTTTAGCATAATCTTCATCGCTAATATACGACCCTTTTAAAACGATATCGCTTACGCTTTCAATTCCTTTTACGGTTTCGTCTTTAATGCTTTTTAACTTGGACTCATCTATTAAACCTTTATCAAAAAGAAAATCCTCAAAACTTGTTTTATTTTGCAAAGCGTCTACAAACATAGGCAGTATCTACATATTAGCACACTATTTGTGCATCAAAAATATATCTTCCAGCGCAAATTTAAGCGCCACATTAGCCTCTTTAATGTCTTTTATGGCCTTTTCCATCTTTTGGACTAGAGAAACAGGGGAGAAGTGATTAATGTTGTACCTCAATAAACCCTCCAAAAACTCCACCACCTCGTCTTTATCTTTTTGACTTACTTCTTTTGCCAAATCAAACAGCTCCTCATAACTTTTGTCTGCCAAATTATAAACCGTGGATGCTGTACCCGTGGACTTCAAAACTACTTTCTGACACCTAGAAACCACCGTAGGCAAAAGTGAACCCTCATTGTCACAAAGTAAAATAATTAATCCAAAAACAGGCGGTTCTTCCAAAATTTTAAGCAAACTTCCTTGAGCGTCGTCCGTAAGCATTTGCGCATCTTCAATTACAATCGCCTTAATCTTTTTCTCAAAAGGTAGCTCCTGCAAAAACTTTTTTACCTCTTTAGCTTGCGCAATACCAATGGATTTCTTTTCACCTTCTTTTTGGACTATTAGAAGATCGGGACTGGCTACATCGATTGTAAAGCCGTGCGTGGCTAAAAGTTCCCACGCCTTTATAAGTCGCTCCTTTTTATTAAAACCTGTAATCAGCACAGAACCTAACATGCTATAATAATAACATTATGGGCATGACGCATGTGGAACTTACAATTAAAAATCCCGCCAATCCTAAAATCACAGAAACGGGCAATTTTTTAGTTGACAGTGGGGCATCTTTTACCGTTTTACCAAAAGATTTTGTGGATAAATTAAAATTATGCCCCAATTTTAAGCGTGAATTTACTTTAGCGGACGGTAAAAAGGTTGCTCGCCAAATTGGAAGCGCCTCCATAAAATACGGTTCAGATGAAATTGTAACACCTGTGGTTCTGGGCAAAAAAGGCGATAATCCGCTTTTAGGTGCTATTACTTTAGAATCCTTTGGACTTTTACTGGACCCGTTCCAACGCAAACTGTATAAATCCACTATGATGATGTAAAACTATGGCTAAAGAAGTTAAAAAACAAATGGCAGAAGATTACGGTGTTGACCAGATTCAGGTGCTAGAAGGCTTGGAGCCGGTAAGAAAACGCCCTGGTATGTACATTGGCTCCACGGGTATAGAAGGCTTGCATCATTTGGTAACGGAAATTGTTAATAATTCCATGGATGAGGCTATTGCAGGCTTTGCCACCCATGTTAAGCTGGAGTTTTTTAAGGACGGATCCGTAGCGGTGTACGATAACGGCAGAGGTATTCCTTACGGCATTAAGCCGGAATACGGCGTTTCCGCACTAGAACTGGCATTTACCAGACTCCATGCGGGCGGTAAATTTGGCGGGGGCAGTTATAAAGTTTCCAGCGGACTTCACGGCGTAGGCTCATCCGTAGTCAACGCGCTGGCTTCTTGGTGCAGAGTAATTGTAAAAAGAAATGGCGACACGGTAATGCAAGAATACCAAGACGGCGGAAAGCCGTTAGCACCAGTGGGTAAAATTGACCCTAAAAAACCTACCTCCAAGCTAAAAACCGCCGAGTGGCTAGTGGACATACCTTCATGGAACTATCCAACCGCTACTATTGTGCAGTTTAGCCCCGATCCAACCATCTTTGAAACCACTAATTTTGTTTTTAAATACTTTTTAACTCAAATTCGCGAGTACGCCTATTTAACCGCGGGTATCAAGTTTGAACTCATTGATCACCGAACAGATGAGTCGTATACCTATTACTTTGAGGGCGGTATCAAAACATTTTTGGACAATTTAAATAGCAATAAAAAAGTCGTGCACCAAAAACCCTTTTATGTTAAAAAAGAAAATGACGGCGTTATGGTGGAGGTGGCTTTTCAGTATAACGACAGCTTTAACGAAAATGTTTTGTGTTTTGCCAACCATGTTAAAAACCCAGAAGGTGGCACCCATTTAACAGGTTTTAGAAGCGCTCTTACCAAAACCATTAATGATTACGCCCGTAAAAAAGGCTATCTTAAGGACGGCGAGGAAAATTTAACCGGTGAGGACACCAAAGAGGGGCTTTCCGCCATAGTTTCCGTTAAGCTGGATTCCTCTATCTTGCAGTTTGAAGGTCAAACCAAAGCAAAACTAGGAAATACTAATGTACGACAGGCAGTGGAGACGGTGTTAAAAGAGTCGCTCGACTTGTTTTTTGAGGAAAACCCCAGGGAGGCGCAAGCAATTGTGGAAAAAAATGTTATTTCCATGAAAGCGCGAATGGCCGCCAAAGCCGCACGCGACACGGTAATTAGAAAATCTGCGTTGGAGGGTGGGGGAGTGTTACCAGGGAAATTGGCGGATTGTCAGGAAAAAGATCCCACAAAAACGGAGCTCTTTATAGTGGAAGGAGATTCCGCCGGTGGTAGCGCCAAGGCGGGGCGGGATAGAAAGATCCAAGCTATTTTGCCCCTTTTTGGAAAACCCTTAAACAGCGAACGAGCGCGCCTAGATAAAATAGTAGATTCCGACCGTTTTAAAAATCTCATTACCGCGATAGGTGCGGGTATTGGGGAAGCGTATAATTCCGCCAAGCTTCGCTACGGCAAAGTTATTATCATGTCCGATGCCGATGTTGACGGCTCGCACATCCAAACCCTTTACCTTACCTTTTTCTACCGCCACATGGTGGAACTTATTGTTAACGGGCACATTTACCTTTCCGTTCCGCCCTTATACAAAGCCTTGTGGGGTAAAGAAAAAAAATATTTGTTTGACGACTTAGAAAGGGAAGAGTTTATAAAAACTGATGCCAGTAAAAAAGCTATTATTCAACGATTTAAAGGGTTGGGAGAAATGAACGCCATAGAACTTTGGGAAACCACCATGGATCCATCAACACGCAAGCTTAAAAAGATTGCAGTTGCCGACGCCTCCAAAGCCGATGAGGTCTTTACCATGTTAATGGGGGATGAAGTTGCTCCGCGCAAGCGCTTTATTCAAACCCACGCCAAACAGGCTAATGTTGACATTACTTAATAGATGCTTTACACTAAAATTGCTAAGGACTGATGAGCGAGCGTGATGCCACAACCCAGTTTTTTTGCTTTTATAGCACTTCCTTAGTCGGCAACATTTTACAACATGTCTGGGTAACGCACTTTGCAATAATTTTATTAGATTGGTGAATGGGTACCATCCGATTTTTATTTTATTTAATGGTGTTTTAAGAACCCCCTAAGGCTGATTACTCAACCTCCAATTATAAAATTCTAGCAGGTCTTGCTTCAATGTCAAATCAACTGGTATAAGTAACTTTATGTTAACATTTGAAGAAATGGAAAAGCTAAGAATTGAACTTAGTAATCTAAGACAAAGGCGGGACGAACTGATTTTAGAACTTGGGGAATATGCGCGAGAAAACAACGATCTAAGGGAAAATTCCGCTTATCTTCATACCGAACAAAAAATTCAACTTATCGATGCACAAATAGCTAGGATTCTCGCGGAATTTACTAAGCTTAATATCGAAAAAATCAAAGTAGCATACGCCCTTAAAAAACCGCGCAAA
>CAZNNN010000024.1:0-10291 GCA_964574405.1 uncultured Candidatus Saccharibacteria bacterium
TTTCATACCCATTATTTTAACAAGGATTAGAGTTTAACGCGAAACTCGTGATAATGAGAAAAAATGTCAGGACGGGGTTAACGCGTCAATGTTTGTGGTGGTGGAGGTAGGCTTGAGCATCTTTTATAGATGCGAGTGGCTTTCCCTCCTCCGTTTCATAGGCCAGCCACAGACTTTCGTCAAGTCCCTTCTCCTCACTCTCCAATTCATCAGTTGTCCCCACCACTGCCGATACAACTTTACTCTGACGCATTTTACGGTTACGCTCATCTGCGTAACCGACCACAACAACTCCTCTCTTCATCTCGCACCTCCTATTACTGAGTTGTTAACAGTGTAACAGTAAATTTGGATATTGTTATGACAACTAATTCTAGTTAAACTAGAATATTCCATCTTGACTTATCTGTGGCGGGGTATTTAGATGTCATTGTGCCAATACCTACAAAGAGAACTAGAATATGCGATCAGCCAAGGGAAAAGCTAGCCAAGTTGGGATCCGGCAATTTAACAGAAGTGGAGCTCTTGGCTTTGATTCTGCGCACAGGCAAAAAAGGATCGGGGGTTCTAAAAATGGCAGGTAACTTGTTAAGAAAACACAAGTTGGTTGGTTTAGCGCAAATGTCTTTAACTGATCTACAGGAGATCGCCGGGATAGGAAAATCCAAGGCTTGCGGGTTAGTAGCCGTTTTTGAGCTTGCCAAAAGGTTAAACGATGCTAGCAATAAAAGTCAAAAAGTTTATTTAAGTCCCAGAGATTTTGAAAGTCATTTTGAGGATTATAGAAAATCTCGCAAAGAATACATTTTAGCCTTTTATCTAAACGCGCGCTCCCAGCTTATCTACAAAGAGCTTATTTCACTAGGTACGGCGGATTTTACCGTTATCCACCCGCGGGAAGTTTTTGAGCCAGCCATAACACATAACGCCATATCGGTAGTTTTAGCCCACAACCACCCCTCCGGCTGTGTTGACCCGTCGTTGGAAGATATTAAAATAACTAAAGAATTGGTGGAAGCCGGAAGGATTCTAGGAATTAAACTTGTGGATCACATTCTTTTTACCGCCACAGAAATTCTCTCCTTTAAAGCCAAGAATTTGATCTAAGTTGTTACGGATTTGTTCGGTTGTTTTTCTTGTAAACATAGATAAATTTATCGTCGCTGGGTGTTTCAGTGTTTCTATCTCCGTCGCACTTTAAAGTTTGGGTAAAATAGCGCAAAACATTTTCAGCGTCGGTAGAAGTAAGGCATTCTCTGTAAATCCATAAGTCTTTTGCTTCGTCTACACAATGTTTGGTAATAATGGTTTCTAAAGGATCGTAAGATCTGCCTACAAACCACTCTTTATTATCCGTTCCGTTGCTTCGTAAATAATACGAGATTTCTTTAATGACACTTTGAACACTGGCTGGCATGGTTTCACCTCCTTTCACAAATTTGCATAATGCACCAATTTGTACTAAATTTTAAAACTCTTGTCAATAAGTCAACAAAAGATAAAATTGTAAAATTTGGGGTTAAAATAGTGTAAGTTATGCATAAAACACAGGTACGACTAGTAAAATTAATAGAAAGCACAGATATTTCTAAATTTACCTTAAGGGAAATTGCTAAAATGCTGGGCGTAAATCATCCCCAAACCATTAAGTATCACTTAAAAAGGTTGGAAAAGTTAGGGGTATTGGTTTCTAATCGGTTGGGAAAGCTTACTACCGTGCAAAAATCTGTGTTGGGTAAAGATTTTGTGAGCATTCCCGTTATTAACGATATTGATTACGATATCGCAAGTTTTTTTACCGTGGAGAATATTACAGGCTATTTGCGGGTGGCCAAAGGTGTTTTGGAAAAGCGCGTTTTAGATAGTATTAACAGTGTTTTTGTGGTTAAAGCCACAGGGAATTTTATGAATCGCACAGATATTTTGGGCAAAAATATTGAAGAAGGGGACTATGTTTTAATTGACTTTAAGGAGCAAAATCCAAAAGATGGTGACAGGGTTTTAAGTTCCACCGAGGGATTTTCTGCTATCAGGCGTTATCTTAAGGACGAAACAGGGCAAAAAGTTCTTATTACGGAATCCACCCAGGATTTTCCGCCCATTTATTTGGATGAAAGCGTGGCGCACGTTATTTTAGGAACAGTGTTACAGGTAATTAAAAAACCCAAACTTAACCATGGTGCCACTAGAAAAGATCACTAAATTACCGCGCAGCCCGGGCATTTATAAGTTTTTGGACTCTAGTGGGCGGATCATTTATGTAGGCAAGGCAAAATCGCTGGCAAATAGGGTGGGGCAGTATTTTCAAAAAAACCTTAAAGACGGCAAAACGCGCCAGTTGGTGGAAAATGTGGCGGATATACAGGTTATTGAGGTTTTTTCTGAACTGGAAGCCTTAATTTTGGAGGCTGAACTTATTAAAAAGTACCAGCCTAAATATAATATTAATCTTAAGGACAACAAATCGTATCTCTACATAATCATAAGAAAAGAGGGTGACTTCAAAAAGGTTCTTACTGCGCGCAAAAGCGATATTGTGAGAGGCGATGTTTGTTTTGGTCCCTATCCGGATAGTTTTGTGGCAAAGTATATTGTTAGATCCATGAGGCGGATTTTTCCTTTTAGGGATTGTTCCACAAATAAGTTTGCAAAATATTATAAGCTGGGTTCGCCCTGTTTGTACGGACACATTGGGCTGTGCACTTCTCCCTGTTTAGGGAAAATCGGTCGGGAGGAATACGAGCAGGTTATAAAAAGAGTAGCGCAATTTTTACAAGGAAAGCAAAAAAATATTGTGCGGGATTTGCAAAAAACGATGACTGATGCGTCAAAAAAGCAAAACTACGAGGAGGCGGAAAAAATCAAAATAATTTTGCAAAGGTATGAGTATATTCAGCAAAGTTTTAGAGCTCCGCGTGAGTTTATGGAAAATCCTTATTTGGTGGACGACATTTATGAGATGGCGTTAAAGGAATTGGCTGATGCTTTACCCATTCTCGATACTTTACCCACCCGCATTGAGTGCTTTGATGTAGCCAATGTTTCAGGTAAAGATGCGGCGGTTTCTATGGTGGTGGCTTTGGGCGGTAGGTTGGAAAAAAGAGAATATAAAAAATTTAAAATTAAGTTGAGCGATAAACCAAATGATGTTTTTATGCTTAAAGAGGCTTTAACTAGGAGGTTTTTGCATGAATCGCGGAAGGATTTGGTTTCTTGGGGTTTGCCGGATTTAGTAGTGGTTGACGGGGGAAAAGGTCAAGTAGGTGTGGCGGTTGATGTTTTAAATTCGCTTGGTTTGGATATTCCGGTGATTGGGCTAGCGAAGAAGGAGGAAACCGTGGTTTTTAAAGGTACGCAGAAGTATCAACCGATCGTTATTGATAGTCATCGCGAGTGTAGCGAAGCGATCCCGTCGTACAAGGAACTGCTACTTCCAAAGTCGTCCGAGGTCTTAAAACTTCTCCAGCGCTTGCGCGACGAATCCCATCGCTTTGCCCGCGTTTACCACCATCATTTGCGGACTCAAGGAACATTTCGTTAAAATTTATGATAAAATGTCGATATGGAAATCAAGGATTATTTACAATACATTGAGGCCGATCCAGAAATCTGTCACGGAAAGCCTGTCTTCAAGGGTACAAGAGTAATGGTGTGGCAAGTTTTAGAGCTATTAGGTGCTGGGTATAAGACACCTCAAATTTTAAGTCTGTACGATTCCTTACCCACTAATGCTGTTGATTCGGCTATGGGTTTTGCAGTTGATATAGTTAAAGAAATATCGTAGTTTCTGCCGTGGATTATCCCTTATATTAATTTCTGCCTAGAATTATAGGCTTATGTCTCTTGGAATATATAACAAGTATTATAGTAAACAATATATAAAGCAATCGTTGTTATCTGGGTATACCCAGTATAAACACAAAATCATTTCCGGGTTGATAGAAAAAATTAATCCTAGTAAAGTGTTAGATGTAGGGTGCAATATAAATGCATCTGTTATAAAAGGGAGTCTACGAACAGAAGTTGAAAAAAGAGGAATAGGATATTTTGGGATAGATGTTGATCAATCATATTTTGAGAAAAAATCTTTAATTAAATTGGGGGTGGGTAGAAACAATCTTTATAAAAATATTGCGGGATGTATTGGAGATATTCATGCGTTACCCATCAAAACTTCATCGGAGGAGGTAGTAGTTGTTGCTGATGTTTTGGAGCATGTAGAGGACCTTGATTCGGCTTTAAAAGAATTACATAGGATACTTATACCAGGAGGTATTCTGATTGTTATACTTCCATATTTTTACAAATTAGATTGTTTTAAATTAGAATATATTGACGAAATTAGAAAGTCATCCCATATTAACAAGTTGGGTATGTGTGAATGGCTGAACCTGTTTAGAAGAAATGATTTTGAGTACATCTCAAAAATGTCAAGGTCAATTGGTTTTTTGTCAGGACTGTGTTACTTGTTATGGTTTAATAAAAAATGGATACCAGAAAAAAATGCGTGTGGATGCGAGAATATAGCTACCCGAATGAAAGAACCTCACACAGATTTAAAGGAACTACTATCAGGGTTGGACGAACTAGCTGATCCTTTAATTTCGTCTAAGACATGTATGCTATATTTAACTATGTTGTACGAGGGAAGGTTTCTTGAAATGTCTGATGGTGTAAAAAGTTTGTTGACATCAATTTCTACACCAATATGTGGTGGGAGACTGATTTCGAGTTTTCTTAATAGCCTTTCTTCGCTACAAACGCCATTTGATGAGAAGATGCATATACTAACAGAATGTAAAAAACTTATGGACGAAGGATTTGGAGTTGGTAACGCCTATCTGTTTGTCTTGAAGAAGAATACAAAATAAAATATGTGTAATATTCAACCTATTTTACTTGTTACACGGGCGGTTGTCTTTGACGATGCTGGGAGGAGAGTTTTAGTTGTGCAAAGGATCGTTGACGATACTGTTGATTCCGGTTGTTGGGAATTACCCGGAGGCAAGGTGGCTAAGGGTGAGAAATTGCAGAGTAGTTTGGTGCGTGAAATTAGAGAGGAAACAGGATATTTAATCGATCCCGAGAAACAGCCCACTTTAGTGCTAGATCGCTATGTGGAGATACCAAAGTATAAAGGTTATATGATGGTGGAGCTATATTTATTGCTAAAATCAGATTACGCCTAGCTAGCATAGCAGAGCATGTCAGTGAGTGGGTAGAGAGGGGTAGTTTTTCACAACGACGGCTATCGATAACTACCAAGACGGTTGCAGGGGAGTTAGCACTGTAATCCTGCGTCCCTTTTGTCGTCAACCAAGATTTGTAGTAAGCTAATGCTATGAGAGCAATCATTAGACATTTTATTTACACCGCCATGGCTATGTATCTTTTGCAGTCGTATGCTAAACCTTTTGATTTTGGCGGAAACGCCACTAAAACCTTTTTAATTGTAGCTCTTGCCGTAACGCTTATTGTTTATTTTTCCAGACCGTTGCTAAAACTAATCTCCTTTCCTGTGGGCGGAGTCATTTACACCCTTCTTTTGATTTTGGTGATTGGCGCAACATTTTACGCCCTAGAAAGTTTAATTCCAGAATTTGCTGTAACCGCCTTTAATTTACCTAAAACAGAGCTTTTTGGTATAATACTAGGCGATGTTAATTTGGAAGGCTTCAAAGCCTTAGGCTTTCTTTCGGCCTTTGTCGCTATTTTTATAGGACTTTTAGGTTGGGTGATGGGATAATCCGCCCAGGCGGATGGCTAAAGTATGATAATTATACAAATTATTGCCAGTATAGCTCTAATATTGTTAGTTTTAGTCCAGTCCAAAGCCAGCGGACTTTCCAGCTCCGTAGCAAGTTCTATTGGTATGTACAGATCGCGCCGAGGAATAGAAAAAGGCGTCTTTTTTTTAACCATTGCCTTTGGCGTTATCTTTACCGTTAATAGCCTATTTCTTGTTATTTAATCATGTTAAACCCTAAAACAGTAAAAACAGAGGGGGGTATTCCTTTGGTAGGAACTGTACAGGTGGGGGGAAGTCGCGCGTTAGCACTAAAGCTTATTTACGCTTCCATTCTTTGTGGTGAAACTTGTACTTTAACTAATGTTCCCAAGTCGCGCTATGTTTTGGCGGACCTTGAGATTGCGGAGGCTTTAGGTGTTAAAGCTACCTGGACTAGTTCTAACCGGCTAACCATTAACTCACAAGAATTAATTAGCCAAGTAATAGCTTTGGATAATTTGGATAAAGAGTCAAAAGTAGCAACGGCAGCCTTTTTAGTGCCAGCTCTAACACATAAATTTGGCAGGGCGATTTTACCAAAAATGGCTAGAGGTAAGGAATACGCTCAAATTTGGCAAAGTTTTGGCATGGAAATTAAAGAAGATTTTGATAATTACTATATTGACGCGATTAAATTACAAGCTGGCGAGGTAGTTTTGCCTTACAAATCAAGAGTTTTAACCGACATGGCAATACTTACCGCGTTTTTTATTTTAGGTGAAAGTATTATTTTAAACGCAAGTTTAGATATAGAAACGGACGATCTAATAGATTTTTGTAATCAGGCAGGCGCTAGTATTAAGCGCCTAGAAAATGGGTCAATAAGTGTTAGTGGTTCTGGGGTTTTTAAGGGTGTGGAGTATACCCTACCTTTTGACAGGGAAGAAGCCACCTTTTTTATGTTAGCAACGCTACTTACTAACGGGAATACCACATTAAAGGGTATCGAACGCACGCGACTTCCATCATTTTTAAATTGGCTTGCCAAAGTGGGAGCAAATTATGAATTTTCAGGTGAGGATATGCGTATTTGGCACAATACCGGAACCCCGTTTGAGAAAACAGAAATTAGCGTTTTACCCCACCCGGGTTTTATTACGGACTTTGCGCCTATGGCAGTGCTGTTTAACTGTTTTGCCCAAGGGGAAAGTGTGGTTTATGAAAACCTGTTAGCCACTAATTTGGATTACATTAAAGATCTATGTAGACTGGGAGCAAACATTGATACTAGTAAAAGCGAGGAAAATATTGAAATTAAGGTACAAGGTGGTGTTAAGTTAAAATCAGGTAAACTGGCGGTAACTGGTTTGCGTTACGCCCTGGTAGATTTACTGTTTGCCTTGTGCGTAGAAGGTAAAAACGAGCTTGCTGGTTTTGAGATTGTAGAGGGTGGCTTTGAAAATATGGTTGAGCAACTTAGGACTCTAGGCGCATCGGTTGTATAATACTCACCATGGAAATCCAACTGCTTCATCTTTTCTTATCGGCTCTTATAAGTTTAATTTTATATCCTGTTTGGATAAAATTTGTGTACAAATATCAAATGGGTGAGGATGTACGGGGCGACGGTCCGCAAACTCATTTGGTTAAAAAAGGTACGCCCACTATGGGGGGCTTGGTTTTTGTGCTAACCGTGGGTTTGGTAACTTTCTTGTTTAATCGATCCCGCGACCAAACCCCTTTTCCGCTTTTTGTGGCATCGCTGGCAGGGCTTTTTGGCTTAATGGAGGATCTTTCTAAAGTTTATAGAAAATCCGGACTGCCAGGCTTTTTTGAATACCATTTTGGCACTCTATCGCTTGGAAAATTTGGCATTATTTTGTCAAAAACTATTCTTAAACCCTGGACACTCTTTATAGAATTTTGGCGATTAGTGGGAAGCAAAACGGATGTAGGCATCCAAACCCACCAAAAATTTTTAATTCAAGCTGTGATTGCAGGTTTTGTTTCATACTGGACATATTTTAAGTTGGGCTGGGACTACCTTTGGGTTCCGCTTATTGGTAATATTCACATCGGTATCGGCTATCCAATTTTTATTTTTCTATTATTTATTGCGGTTTTAAATTTTGTAGCTTTTACGGATGGGTTGGATGGCTTGGCAGGCGGGCTTTCCTTTTTTGCTATCTGTGCGTTTTGGGTAATTTCCGCCCTTTTTGGGCTCAACTCCCTTTCTGCTTTTTGTGCCACTTTTATAGGCGCGCTTTTACCCTTTTTATATTTTAATATCTATCCTGCACGCGTTTTTATGGGTAATGTAGGATCGCATGTTTTAGGCGCTACGCTGGTGCTTTTGGGAATTCTCCTGCATCGCGAAATTGCCCTCATTCCAATTCTCATGGTTTTTTTGGTCGACGGAATATCTAGCCCGTTACAGCAACTCTCCGTTAAACTTACAGGAAAGCGTGTTTTTCTAATGGCGCCTCTTCACCACCACTTTGAACTCCTTGGTTGGCCTGAAACCAAGGTTACCTTGCGATTTTGGCTTTTTGGCATTCTCTTTGCTTTTGTAGGAATTTTTGTGGCACTTTTATAGTTTTTGCTAAAAATGAAAACACCTGCTCACTCATCTCGCCGTTTTTATTATTTAGTATTTGCCATTCTTATTTTTGGTCTTCTTACCGTCTACAACGCCTCCCCTCTGTATTCCCAACGGTTTTTTCAAGACTCTACCCGGATCGCAAAATTACAGCTCTTATGGACTCTAGCAGGCGTGATTCTTTTTGTCTTAATTTCTTTCATAAGTCAAAAATTTTTAAAAAGCATCTCTAAAGCCCTTTTTATTCTCTCACTCGTCGGCCTCATGTTTTTGGCAGGTACTTCTCTAGTTTTTCCTTGTAGCAAAGCCACCATGGAAAACGATCTTGCTTTTTGCCCCTGTAAAAACGGTGCTAGACGCTGGATATACCTATACCCCCTATCCCTGGGTTTTCAAGCCACCGATTTTGCCAAACTAGTCTTTATTCTTTACATGCCCATTCTTTTGGAGTCAAAAATTAAAACAGCCAAACGCAAATACGAACCGTTTTTATACTTTTTTGGCTTGAGCTTTCTAATATCGCTGTTGATTTTGAGTCAGCCCAACATGAGTAATGCCGTTTTAATACTTATTATCGCCACAGTTATTTATTTTATTTCCGGAGCACCGCTAAAACCCCTATTTATATTAGCTCCAGTAGTTATCTTAGCGGGATTGGTCTTTATTTTAATTTCACCTTATCGACGGGAACGACTTGAGACCTTGTTTAACAGAGGCAGTCAATCCCAGCTTCACGAGTCATACCAAAGCGACCAAATTTTAATTGGACTTGGTTCGGGCGGAGCTTTTGGCGTAGGGGTAGGGCAGTCTAAGCAAAAAGCGCACTTTACGCCGGAAATTATTGGTGATTCTATTTTTGCGGTGATTGGCGAAGAGATGGGTTTTATTGGCAGTTTACTAGTTATTTTTGGCTTTGGAGCTTTGGCGTTTGAAATGCTTAAAATTTCCGCAAGTGCCGTTACGCTGTACGAAAAAATGGTGGGGGCGGGCGTTTACGCGTGGATTTTCTTTCAATATTTATTAAATATTTATGTGATGGCAAATCTCATTCCCTTTACAGGCATCCCAATTCCCTTTATTTCTTACGGCGGGTCTTCCATGGTTTTTGCTTTGGCGGGGTTAGGTTTAGTTTCTAATATTTTTCGGCGACAATAGGAAGCCGTCGTAGAGCCATCCTTACGGGCTAGCCCGCACCGATTACTAAA
The DNA here is from genome assembly GCA_964574405.1 of uncultured Candidatus Saccharibacteria bacterium. Classification (GTDB taxonomy): domain Bacteria; phylum Patescibacteriota; class WWE3; order UBA101185; family UBA10185; genus JBBAAW01. Next base: position 9,533 of record CAZNNN010000024.1, read on the forward strand.
AATAGCGATAAGCATTTCAAGGAATTTTAAGGTAAAATATATGTACAAAATTTTGAGAAAGGGTAACTTATGAAAAAAGAACTTTCTAAAGTAAATTACGGTTTAATCGATAGAAAGGGCGATAAGGCTTTGTTTGGTTATTCCACCGAACAGATGAAAAGCAACCGGCAAGTGCCAAAAAGTAGAGCGTTAGCGGATTTTGCTCCCACCATTATTCTTAAAGCCAAGGATTTTGCAACGGAGATTACTATTTTTAACACCAAAGCTAAACAGTTTAAAAACGAACCGCAAATTTCTGTGGAACATGTTAAAAATAATCAGAGTGTGAGGCGTACTTTGTTAGAGCGCGGGATCACACCGGAAAAATTACCTCCGGAAGAAGATGTCCAAAGACTTGGTAGAAAACTTAAGTTGGGGGATGTAAAAGGATTAAAAAATTTCAAAGCGTTGGATAGAGAAGGAGATATTAATTAAGGAGTAAAGGAGTAGTTATGAAAATAATGTATATCGACGAGTCAGGGGATACCTTGCCCGCAATAGATAGGGGCAAGAACTTTTTTGTTTTAACTGGGTGTGTACTGGATGAGATCGATTTGCAAAGCACCGAAAAATCTTTACGAAGTATAAAAAGTGAGTTCTTTCAAAATCCTGGTATTGAGATAAAATCCAACTTCTTAAGATACGCCAATCCCGCGCTATCCGAGGGTTCTATATTGAAGTTAAGATCAAAAGACAGATATGACGATTTAGAAAGAAAGA
>CAZNNN010000025.1:0-10063 GCA_964574405.1 uncultured Candidatus Saccharibacteria bacterium
CGTGGGCGTGCCTTCGGCACGCCCACTCCTTGGTTGGTTCTCAACCGCTAAGTTCGATTCTGGTGGGCGAGACAGGACTTGAACCTGCATGGGTTTTACCCCACAACGTCCTTAGCGTTGCGCGTATGCCATTCCGCCACTCGCCCCTATAATGTTAAAATTATACAACATTTTGGTGCCGGGAGCGGGATTTGAACCCGCACTTCCTTACGGAAACTGCCTCCTGAAGACAGCGAGTCTGCCGTTTCTCCACCCCGGCTTGGTGAGGGCGGCGGGATTTGAACCCGCGACAAAAGGATTAAGAGTCCTCTGCTCTGCCACTGAGCTACGCCCCCATAACATAGGGTATTATACATCGTTGAAATAAGGTGTGCTGTGGATTACCTTGCGCTAATGCCGGAAACAGCTTTCATTAAGAAAAGCACCAAAGCTACAAAAGCCAAGATAATGGCTACGGGCTTGGCTAAAGCGCTAATTAGCTTTTTAATGGCAAATTGGGCATCACTGTCACTAGAATAGCTCATAGTACTATTGTGCCTAAGTTGTAATATATTGTCAAGACTGGTAGACTTTTGGGTACTTTTACCGTGGCCCCATCGTCTAACGGTTAGGACGCCAGGTTTTCATCCTGGCAACCGGGGTTCGATTCCCCGTGGGGTCACCAATAAGTAAAATTGCAATGCACATAATAATATCGATATTATTTTATTTATTGTCGCTTATTTACCTATTAGTCCCGTCTAAAACTTATATAGAGGGACTTGTTGGACAACCTGCGTCTTTTTTACCTAGTAGAGCTCAAACGGAAACAGATAAAACTATTTCCAAACTTTTGTATAGAAGTCTTTTTAAATACGACAATTTTGGTAGCCTAATACCCGATCTAGCGGAGGCCTGGGAGGTCTCTAACGAGGGACTTAATTACACCGTTACTATTAAGGACAATCAATATTGGAGCGACGGTACAAAAATTAACGCTAACGATTTGCTATATACCTCATACAAAATTCCTAATCTAAGCGGGGTGGCTACGGATAAAATAGACGATCTAACCGTTCGCTACACCCTGCCCAACAAATTTTCACCATTTTTGAGTTTGCTTACGGTGGGGGTAATGAAAAATCAGTCCGACGAAAAAAATCAAGGCTTTTATACTCCAACCAGTGGTCCATTTAGAGTAGTGAGCATTAAAAGAAAGGGGGAACTAGTTAAACGGGTGGTAATATATGATCCCAAGTCGTCAAAAATTAAACAAATTGCTTTTAGATTTTATCCCAACGAGAGTGAGCTTATTACCGCCTATAAACTGGGGGAAATTCACGCCTTTTTACTTAAAGATGTGGCTAATTTTAAAGTAGATAGTTCTTTGACCATAAAACAGTATCCGGTGCAAAGTGTTTATTACGCGTTGTTTTTTAATTTACGAAACGAGGCATATAAAAATCTGGAGATTAGAAACCAGCTGGCAAAAACGCTGAATGTGGAGAGAATAATTTATGGAGAGGGTATTCCCGTGGAGGGATCTATAAGTAGAAGTTTTTATACCGGAGAAAAGTATAAAGTTGGTAGTTATGATAAAACTGCCTCATACGACCTGTTAGGCAAGGAAATTAGAATTGATCTGCCAGATACGCCCATACTTTTGGAAATGGGCAATAAAATAAAGGCAGACTGGGAAGGTAAACTTGACGCTAATGTTACGCTGGTTAAACACACCTCCGCAGAAATTAAAGAACAGATTATTGAACCTAGGAATTTTGATCTTTTGCTTTTTGGTCAAGAGGTGGGTAGAGATCCGGATAGATATATAAATTGGCATTCTACACAATCGAGGGCTCCGGGACTTAATCTTAGTGGTTTTAACAGTGTTAGGGGCGATAGGGCTTTGGAGGAAGGTCGCAAAGAGCTTGATGTTGACGCAAGAATTAAGCACTATAATGAGTTTCAAAAAGTAGTAAGCGAATACACCCCTGTCATCTTTTTACATCATCCCTACATGAATTATTATGTGAGCACTAAAATTAAGGGCATGGGCGACAAATATACCTTTACCCCCGCGGACAGGTTCTTAGACTTTAATAATTGGTCTTTTTAGGGTAAAATTCCGTTGTAATTTATGGTGGCCTTAGTTCAGCGGTAGAACGCTTCCCTGTGGAGGAAGATGTCACGGGTTCGATCCCCGTAGGTCACCCCAAAATTTGTGTTAATTACCCCGAGATAGATTACTCTACGGATTAATGACTGCCCGTTGTTGCAGGGCAAACAGAGAAAGTATACAATATTCCCCATGGTTACAAGCAAAACTAAATATCTACACAACTTTTTATACATTTTTAAGAAGGCTTTAGCCTACAATAAGAGGCTAATCATTCTGTACGGTTTTTTAATCGTTATAACAGGCTTTCTGCCACAACTAGACGCATTTATTACCGGTAAACTTATAGATAATGTTTTGACCCGCGTCCGTAATGGAGGACTTTCGTATCTACCCACACAATCTATGGAAATTATTCCCATCCTCCTGATCGTGATTTCCTTATTTTTTGTGATGCGGTTGCTGTACGACTGTCTAAGCTACATTTCGCAAAGCTTTAATCTTAAAATGCAGAACTTTAGAGATTCGCTTGAGTTTGGAGCTCTGGTCAAGCTTCCTCCGCATGTCTATGAGGATTCTAGTTTTATCGCTTTAAAAAACATCGTTGATTACAACATGTGGAAGTTGAGCGACATAATTTTTTGGGTGTTATCTATTGCTGGGGCTATCGTCACAAATTTATTTGTGATTATAGTTTTTTTCTCTTACAGCCCTGTGATATTAGTTACAGCGCTCTCATCGTTAATATTCCCCTCCATAATCAGATTAAAGTTTGGAAAACAGGTATGGGGTATCTGGGACAGTCTGTCCGATAGAAAAGTAGTTTACGGAATGTATCGATCTCCATTGTATCAAGACGAGGCGGATAAGTTTACAGAAACTAAAGTTTTTGGTTACGGTTCGTATCTGATAAATAAATTTCTAGATATTAACTCCAAGTTTCTTGATAGTTTAGTACGCAACGAGAGGAAACGGCTAGTTTTTATGTTTTTTGCTAGAGTTTTTGAATACATAAGTGTAGGGGTTGGTTTCTGGGTTATATTTGATATGGTGCTAAAGGGTTCGGTTAGTGTTGGCTCACTTTATTTCTTAATAACTATGTACGGAGCTTTGCGGAGCTCCACCTCGTTTACATTAGAGCAAGTTACAAATGTTATGGCGGATGCTCCGTTTTTAAAGTCTTTGTACGACTTTCTAACTTACGAACCAAAATATAAAGTACTAAGCGGGGATATTGTAACCGATATGAAAGCGCCAGAAATTGAGTTTAAAGATATGTGGTTTAAATACCCGGAAACAGAAAATTGGGTGTTAAAAGGAGTTAATTTTAAGATAGACGCTAAAACGGATGTGGCTTTTGTGGGCAAAAACGGTGCTGGTAAATCCACTCTCATAAAACTTATTCTTAGGGTCTACGATGCTACATCGGGGGAAATATTAATCAACGGGACAAACATAAAAAGTATAGCTATTCCGGACTATTACAAACAAATTGGTATTTTATCCCAAGATTTTCACAAATTTAGGTTTACAGCAGGTGAAAATATTTCCATTGGAGATGTCTTTAAAACTCAAGATGTTTTGGAACAAACTGTTTCTGCTGCCAAGAAAGCACAGGCAGATGAGTTTATTAGCCAGTACGAAAAAGGGTACAACACTTATCTCACGCGCGAACTAAAAGGTGGAATCAAGCCTTCCGGCGGGCAAATGCAACGCATTGCCATTGCACGGGTATTTTTTAAAAATCCCAACTTAATAATTCTCGACGAGCCCACCAGCGCCATTGATGCGCTAGCAGAGGAGCAGATTTTTGCCACCATTAAGGAAGAGTCAAAAGAAAAAACGGTTATCATAATTTCCCACCGTTTTGCCACTGTTAAGAAGACCGATTATATTTATGTGCTGGACGAAGGCGTTATCAAGGAACATGGTACACACGAAAAGTTACGCTTAAACAACGGTTTGTACGCCCAGATGTACTCAGCGCAAACCAACTAATGTATGAGAAACAGAATCTTATTCTTACTAACGGGATTATCGGTTTTTGCCACTGTAGCAGTAGCAAATACGCCTAGGTATACTCCTGACACAAGTCGACCTGTTAGTGCTGTAACAGGGACGTCAAAGGTAGCGGAGGCACTTTCACTATCAACAGAGCAAAAACCCCCCGTCGAACAGAATAAAATAATTGAAGAAACACCGACACAGGTTGAGCAAAAGGTTGCCGGCGAAGTAAAAAAATACTACAAAGTGGTTAATGTGGTAGATGGCGATACCGTGGATGTTTTAATAGGAGATAAAAAGGAGCGGATTAGGTTAATAGGGCTCGATACGCCAGAAACAGTAGAGGTTGGAAAACCCGTGGAGTGTTTTGGACTAGAGGCATCAAAAAAGGCTAAAGAATTACTAGCCGATCAAGAGGTAGATTTAGAATCCGATCCTACACAAGGCGATCGTGATAGATATAACAGGTTACTTAGATACATAATTTTGTTTGACGGTACAAACTTTGCGCAAAAAATGATTGCCACAGGCTACGGACGCGAATGTACCTACGAATCTTCTTACAAATATCAAAACGAATTTAAGGAGGCTCAAACAAGTGCTCGTACAGGCAGACTAGGGCTTTGGGCAGAGGGGGTTTGCCCTGTTAGTGTTGATGTTACTACTCCAACGCCCTCACCCACACCAGTTCTTAAGGCGTTTATTTGCGACTGTAAAAAAACTTGTAGCTCTATAAGTTCCTGTGAAGAAGCCCGGTATCAATTAAAGGTTTGTGGTTGTAAGGCTCGCGACGGTAACAAAGACGGCGTAGCTTGCGATAAGGAATGCAGGTGACGGACATTACTGACATAAGACAAAGCGAGGCATGGTCAAGGTATCTAAAGATGTATGGTTGGGAATCTAGGCAACTTTCCTGTGGCGGGATATTAAGACTTACCAGGTTTCTCCTTTTTAGCGTGGCAAGAATTCATAGGGCGCCTTGTTTAACACTCAACGACCTAAAAGAGGTGGACATAATTTGCAAAACAAATCGCGTACTTTACATAAAAATATCCCCCTCTATCAGTCAAGATTTAACTAATTTAGAAAAATTTGGTTACAGGAGAAAGGGAGGGATTGATCTTCCACCTAGGACGGCATTTATAGACCTTAGGCTTGATGAAGCTAGCCTTTGGAAAAATCTCACTAAAGACTGTAGATACAGTATCAAAAAGTCGTACGGGGATAATAATCGTGTAGAAATAATCCAGAATCCGGATGACGCAATGGTGGAAAAATACTACCGGGTACTTAACGAGCGGAGTCAAAGAATCCGATTCTATAACCCATCACTATGTGATCATTTAGAGAAAATTAAATGTTTTAACAAAGAGTCGTTTGTAAGTTTTGTGTGTAACGCAACAGGGGAAGTTTTAGGTACAAAAATGTTTTTAGGCTTTAACGGATGCGTTTGGTACATGTATTCAGGACTTACGAAATTAGGCGAGAAAAGTTGTGGGAATTACCAACTTATGTGGGAATGTATTAAATACTTTAGAAACATCGGTTACCGTGCCGTGGATATGGAGGGGCTTGCTGATGACCGATTAAAAAATCAAACAAAAAAATGGAGAAATTATAGCCACTATAAAATGCAATTTGGGGGCAAAATTGTGGACTTTCCTCTGCCATACACAAAGTATGCTACAATCTTTCAGTTGACAAATTTAATTAATTGGATTTAGTAATCCAAAAAAAGGAGAAACATGGAAGCAAAAGAAAAAGTTATAAGAAAAGAGGGCGTATATTTAAGTAACTTTGTAGCCACCGCGGTTACATTTTTTATCTTAGTTTTAGCCTTTACCGCAGGCTTTTTTGCCAAAAGCTACTTTGGGGATAGATCGTTAGGTGGGGTTGGAGCAGGCGCAGGTACGGGAACTGTTGCAGGAACTCCTCCAGTGGCGGTAAAAGCCAAGTCTGCTAAAGAGGTGTACGACTTGTTACCCAAAATTACCGAAGCAGATCATCTTAAAGGCGACAAAAACGCTAAAATTGTTTTAGTAGAGTATTCCGATTTTCAGTGCCCTTATTGTGCAAGATTTCATCCTACGGTTAAAGAGTTTTTAGCCAAATACCCGGATGTAGCTTATGTATTTAGGCATTTACCTTTGGATTTTCATCAATTTGCATTAGAACGAGCTAAAGCTAGCGAGTGCGCTGTTAAACTTGGTGGGGTAGAAATGTTTTGGACTTTTACTGACCTTGCCTTTGGGGCTACCGACTTAAATAATGTTGACCTTACGCAACTAGGCGGTCAATTAGGTTTAAACGGAGCCAGCTTTGCCGAGTGCCTAAAGTCAACTGAATTTGATAAAAAAATTAGCGATACGAGCGACGGGGGTAAAAAATTTTTAAGTGCCATTAGCGAGAGCGGTGGGTACGGAACTCCTGGAGCAGTACTAATTAACACCAGCAAGAATATTGGTGAAAAACTTGGTGGGGCAGTACCATTAAGTGAGTTAGAATCCGCGTATAACAAGGTAAAATAAGAATAATAGACATGGAAAAAACAAACGCTCTGTATGTGGTTGCCACGCCCATTGGAAATTTGGCCGACATAACATACAGGGCGGTTTCTGTTTTAAAGACCGTAGATGCAGTTTTTAGCGAGGATACCCGCCAAACCAAAAAATTGTTTGACCGCTACCAAATCTCCACGCCCTTAAAATCCTATCGCGACCAAAACCATGAGCGCGCGTGGGAGAAAATTTTGGATATGCTTCGCCAGGGTAAAACCATCGCGTTGGTTTCCGATTCCGGCACCCCGTTAATATCAGATCCCGGGTACAAACTGGTGAAATCGGTTATTGGCGCGGGTTATCTAGTGGTACCAATTCCTGGTCCTTCGGCAGTAATAGCCTCATTATCTGCCTCGGGACTGCCCACAGATAAATTTGCCTTTGTGGGCTTTCTGCCCAAGTCGCACGGCAAAAGGGCAGAACTATTACAAGAATTTGGCAAGTTGGATGCCACCTTGATAATTTACGAATCGCCCTACAGAGTAATAAAACTTTTACAAGAAATTTTGGCCACTCTGGGTGATAGGGAAGTGTGTTTAGCGGGTGAAATCACCAAACTGTTTGAAAAATTTGACCATGGAAAAGCTGGTGAATTGCTGGCAAAACTAGCTACCCAAAAAATTAGAGGCGAATACACGGTTTTGGTTTCCAAGGTGATATAATAATTGATTACCATGACGGAATTTGACCAAGAAAAAACCAAAGCCCTATTAACCATTGATCACATAAAGGTAATAAAGTTGCAGATGGAAAAAGCCCTTAACTACATGGGCGAGGAAAACCTGCGTAAACTTAAGGATTTACGCGACAATGCAGAAGCCAACCCCACCGACCTTTTTTTGTTTATAGAAAACTTGCACGCACAAAATCAAGCCTTTAACTTTAAGGACAAATTTACGCAACTGGAAGAGTTTGGCTATCTGCTTGCCGAGCCATATTTTTCTAGGATTGACCTGGTTAATCCTGCGGATAACCATACGGACAAAATCTACCTTGGAAAATTTGGCATGCCGGGAATTGTAACGGATTGGCGGGCAAAAATTGCTTCCGTTTATTATAAATATCGCTACCCGCAAAAAAATGTGGTGTACGACACAGAGGAAGGACGAGTTACTCGCGATCTGCAGTTAAAACGAACTTTTGAATTTGATAACGGCGAGCTTCTCAAATATTACAATAACGACATTCAACTAGATGAAAACGAGATTATAAGCAATAAGATTGCTAAACGCACTGGTGGAGTTTTAGAGGATATTGTTGCTACCATTCAAGAAAGCCAGATGGAGATAATAGAACACGATCCGCGAGGCGTTTGCGTAGTTCAAGGATGTGTGGGTAGCGGAAAATCTACCGTGGCTATTCATAAGCTATCCCACATATTTTTTAATTACCCCTCCTTTATCCGTCCGCAAAACTCGCTTTTGGTGGCAAAAAACCAAATTTTGGTGGGTTATCTTTCTACCCTTTTTCCAAAACTGGGTATTTTTGATCTAAATTACGGTACTTTAAAGGATTTACTTATTAGGATAGTTTTTGCGCATGAAATAAAAATAAATCTCGATTTGGGTAACGAAGACGGTATGGAGAGAATCGAGACTGCCACCATTCACCAGCTACAAAAATCGGTGGAAGAGATTAAAAAAGGCGTGGAAGAGCAACTTGAGATACTAGAGCAAAATCCGCTTTACGCATCATACTTTAGCTTTGTTTACGATAGCGAGCTATCAGCTCAGGAAAATATTATAATGTTGATGGAGGATTTGGAGGAGGAAATAACTTATCAAAAAGAAAAGTTGGACGGCGGGGCTACGGGATCGTTTGAGATGAAATGTTTAACCAATATCAAAAGCCTTAAAAGTTTGCTCCGGGAGGTGCGAAAAGTAGCCAACAAATTACGGGCTAGTGTTTTCCCAACGCTTTTAAAGTCTTTTGAAATTAATCCCAAACAAAAATTAGGTTATAAGGGCGCCCTAAAATATGTGTATCTGTACGCTACTGTTTTTGGTATTCCTAAATTTAAAAAGTTTGAATACTGTGTGGTTGATGAGGGTCAGGATTTTTCCTTGCTGGAATATTTGGTTTTAAACAAGCTTGTACTTCGGGGTCGTTTTTGTATTTTAGGCGACTTGAACCAATCCTACATAAAAACAGGGTTAGCTAGTTGGGAAGAGGTGGAAGAAGTTATAACGGATGCCAAAGAGCGCAAAAAGTTTGAGCTTACCACCAATTATAGAAGCACCAAGCCTATTATTGATTTTGCCTGCAAGATAATTTCTAACTACACCTCAAACTTTTTGCCTCAGTCTATAAATAGAAAAGGTGCGGAAGTAGTGGAGATAGAGATTAGCCCGGATACTGTTGTAGGCGAGGTGTTCTCTCACTTGTCGCAGGATTTAAAGTCTTTAGATAAAAGCATCGGCATTATTTGTTACGATAGAAAAGATTTTGAGTTGTTACAAACACTTTTAGAGAAAAACTTCCGCGATACTCTAAAAGAACGCTTGGTGGTTTTAAACCCTAAAGATTGTATTTTTTACACCCCCAAAGGCGTATATTTAACCATGTTTGAGAACTGCAAAGGGTTGGAATTTGCCAAAGTTTATGTGGTAGGCATGCCCAAAAACCCTGTGGATATTTTTGAGGCCAAAAAGAACTATGTAGCCGTAACCCGGGCTATGAACGAGCTTGTGATATTCTACAAGTAATGGAATTTGTATCTAACGCAATTAAAGAAGTAAGTGCGGTGGGAAGCTCGCCGATTATTTTTGGCATAGCGTTACTTGTAGCCCTTTTTTTACTAGGGAGGCGGGATTACTGGCGACTTGTTATCCTGGCTATTAGTTTAGCCTCTGGTGTGTACAGCTCGCTACTAAAACTCATCTTCAAGGAAGGCAGACCCGTAGGTTACATCTCGGACGGATTTATTCCGTGGGATCAACTTGTAAAATTAGAAGCCTACTCGTTTCCAAGCACGCATGCTGTTCTATACACAGCGTTTTTTGGCTATTTGTTTTATCTGTCGTTTAAATTAAAAGGAGTGGATAAAGTGAGGCGACATGTTGCACGGTTATTTTGCGGCTTAATGATAGTTTTTGTGGGCATTTCACGCATTTTACTTGGTGCGCATTTTGTTAAGGATGTGGTGTCTGGATACTTATTTGGGTTACTCTATCTTGGTGCGGTAATCTACATCGACAGGTTAACGAATCGACGCCTCTAAATTTCCGTAAACTGTAAATATATTAATGTCTGCCCACAGATATTCCGCCACCCCCCTTTGTTCCTGTGACGCCTGACTTGAAAGAGCAAGTCTTAGATTTTTAATAAGGGCATTTTTGGATCGACTGTAAGCTTCTCCAACCGTATTTCCTTTAATGAGGGCAGTTACAACTAAATTGGACGGTTC
>CAZNNN010000026.1:0-9528 GCA_964574405.1 uncultured Candidatus Saccharibacteria bacterium
TGTTAAGTGAGTGGCCAGTTCCCCGCTTATAAGTTTGGCATTGGAACCGGTTACTACCAAATTGTAGCCTTTTCTTTGTAGATCGTTTAAAAAAAGTTCCCAGCCCGGGAGATTTTGAATTTCATCCAGGAAAATGTAATGGATGTTTGGGTAAACAGAAACTAAAGCCTCGTGGAGTTCTGTGTGTGTTAACTTAATAATATCATCGTTATCAAAATTTAAGTAAGCAAAATCTTTATCTCGTAGCAACATTAGAGCAAAAACTGATTTACCGCTTCTTCTTGGTCCTGTTATTACTTTTATAAGTTGAGTATCTAAAAACCTTTGAGCTTCCACTAGTTTTATTCTGGTTATAAGTTTGCCAGAAAGTTTTTGTAGCTAAACTGATCATATTGAATACTGTAACCCCGTGGTATTCAATAGAAAGGTTATACCGAACATCAGAGGCATTTCTTATTCAATATACTGAACACCAGCCCATCGCTCCTTCCTGCCGTGTCGTACAGAATTTTAAAATCCTGTAAAAACCTCTTTTTGCCGTAGAAATAGCGTAGTTACGACGCAAACGCCGTACGATCCAGAAATCAGTGAGTTTACGGACGGAATGGCGGGGTTACAAGGTTTCTTAAGCTAGGGTTTCAAGTTGCTTTTCTATAAAACCTCTTATCCAGTCTGCTAATTGCGTACAAGCGGGATCGTCAACACAGGATCTAGTGATCTAGTGCGGGTACTCCAATCTGGTGCTTTCCCTAACAACATCCTCCAGCATACCCTCCAGCAACAACGCTTGCAACCTTTGAGAGTCGCTAACACCATAATCGGAAACGGATTCCGTTTTATTAGGAATACGGACATCCAGATCCTCCTGTTTTATGTAGTATTCGGATCCGTTTTGGTGACTTTTCCACGAAGGGTCGTTGTGGGACTCTTCCACAAGCGCACTTGTAGCCATAGCATTTAACTTTTTAAAGACGGACTCCGCTACCCGACTTAACTCTGTGGTATTTTCTCCCAATAAACCTTTTAAGGTATATACTTCCCTGTTATAAAACAGTCCTCCCGCAAGTGGCTCCTCTTTAACCTCTATGAAGTCGCAATTTTTAAGATCTTTAAAACCGCAAGGAACCGGACCTAGTGGCATGCGTATATACTGTATGCTATCTAAAGCAAGCACGCCTTTTTTGCAAAGTTCTTTATGTGTAAAGTAGATCATTTTAGCTAATTTTACTTTTGATATGCCAGTAGACCCTGCCTCTTTTAGTAAAGCCTTTGCAATGTCTAAAATTGTTTTGTTGATTTGTTCCATACTTTGATTATAGTACATTTTTGTAAATCAAACAGCCTCCCATTGACTTTGTGTTTTATTCAGGTATATAACCTCTACACCAGTCTACTGGAGTACAAAACTTCGGCGGAGTTTGGTTATAAAAGTAAAAGAAAATCCAAAATGTTAACAAACTCCACACCCGCAACAGGGGCAAGGCTTCTATCCATTGTCCAATAAACCACCATTTTCTGCGCGTCCTTAAAATCGGTTTCTATTAACGGTTTGGTTTCGCGGTCAAAATTCTCCGGCGTTAAGTTGTAGCATACATTTACCAGCATTTTTACATTTATCCCCCGCCTACAAAGCATATCTATCTCACCGCCATTGGTGTAATAATAAATATCAAGTCCCTTGGCTAACAGATGATTGTACACCAGGTTTTCTAAAAAATGACCATAATTTTGGGAAAATCTAAAACCCACGGAAGTACAGAGTCCTGTGTCGGCCAAATATATTTTTTTAGGATTAAGCAGTTGCTTTTTAACGCTGGTGTCGTACTTTTTAGAAAGTCCTGCCAGATACGCGTCCTCAAAATAACCCACATACTTTGACATATCTTTTGGCGTTATACCAAGAGAATTGCCCATTTTTGAAAACGAGAAAATCTGCGAAGGGTTAGACATTAACATTTGAGCAAGATTTTTAACTTCCACTTTACTTCGTAAATTATTATGGTAAATTATGTCCCGTTCAACTATAGAGTTAAAATACTCGGCTAATAATAGGTTTTTACCTTCCAAAGTGCCTTCCAGTACGACTCTAGGAAAACCGCCATACTCCATATATTCTTGGAGTGAGCCAAACAAATAGGGGCGTTGCTGTGTACTAGGATCTATATTCTTAAACTGTAAAAATTCTTTAAACGACAGAGGAAATATTCTTTTGTGAATATACCTGCCAGAAAGTAGGGTGGAGATATCGGAATCCAAAAGTGAGGTGTTTGAGCCTGTTACCACTATTTTAACATCGTTTCTTGCCGTGTCGTACAAAGTAAACACAAACTTTTGCCAGTCTTTAACATGCTGAACTTCATCAAGAAATATATAAACTTTGCCCTGTGGTTGCTTAACCTGCAGATATGCCTCAAAAACGGCAATTAGATCCTGCGCATTAAGATCCAGACCCAGCGCGGGATCCTCAAAGTTAATAAGCAGGGTGTTTTGGGGCGAAACCCGGTTTTGCGACACATGATTTAGTAGTTGGTAGGCAGTAAAGGATTTTCCACACCTTCTTATGCCCACAAGAGCTACAACCTCTGGCATGTCTATTAGGTCGACTAGCTGGTTTAAATAAGTTTGTCTGGCAAAACCCGCCTCTAAAGGCTTGTCCCAGGTGTTCCATTTTCTCAAATCTTCTAGTATTTGGCTAGCGCTTGTCATATTTTTCCTAACTATAACTTAGTAAGTAAAGGTTATTGTACAATCTATAACTTAGTAAGTAAAGGTTTTATTAAAACGGGTGCAAGTTTACGCTTAGCCACCAAGATAATTACCGGATTTTGCATCTATTCCGCGGAGTTTAAGTTTTGGGCGAATTAAAAGTCCGTGGATAAAATTTAGTCCATAGATTATATGGGTTAAAAAGATACCCCAACCGGTGTAAAGGGCTAGTTTAATGTTTTTTTCTGTTCTCCAGATTCTAAACATTTCCAGTTTAAGTAAAACTAGATAAGTTACAACAATCGCTAGGTAAAAGTACCATAGCCACGGTATACCAAGGCAGATAAAAGGTCCCAAAAAGAGTCCTAAAACAAAGGCAGAGGGGGCAAAATAGGAAGGAAGCCTTGAGGTTTCTGGAAAAATGCGCGCAAACTGACCACGGTGTTGGCCATAGCGGCCGATCTGTTTTAAGTGCGGTATAAAAACATTTCTGCGATGGTGGTACACAAGAGGTTTGGGGCTGTATAAAAACGGTTTACTGTAGGCTTTTACTAGATCCAGGCAAAGCTTGGTGTCTTCACCCGGCCAAAACTCTACTGGATAGCCACCAACTTTTAAAAAGGCTTCTTTACGGACAAACAGGTTTACGGAGGGGTAGTCGGAGATCTCTTTTGATACCGTGGGGGTGTGGCGGAAGCGTGTTCCGGCGCTGGTTAAGTACGACTCTAAAATTTTGCCGGAGCATTTTTCTTTAAATTTAGCGTTAAGTGGGGTTAGTGCTGGACCGCCCAAGGCGTACGCTTGCGGATCGCTAAAAATAATGGATGCTTCAACTAGCCAACTTGGCGAAGGGTAAGCATCGTCATCCAAAAAAGCCAAAATATCTCCCGTGGCTTTTTGCGCGGCCAGGTTACGCTTTTCACCCGGACCTACTTTTCCCGAGTGGAGCAGAAAAAATCTGTTATCCCCAAAGTTGTACTGTTCTTGTGCGTCTGTAATGATGAAAACTTCAAAATTTTGGTAAGTTAGTTGTTTAAGGTGAGCAACACTTTCTATAATAAACTCGTTGATGGAGCGCACGGGGATGATGATAGAGAATTTCATATAAACTTGTGTTGGTGAATTTATCATAATTTGCGTCAAAAATCAAACTCCCTTAAAATAGAGGGCTAATTATGTAGTTTTCTTGCCCAGCGGTTACAGCCTAGAGGTGGTATTCTACATTTACCAGCAGTGGGCTACTAGATCGCGTCCTTTTTAATTGTTAAAAATAGAGAATACGGAATAAACATTAGGTTTGTATCTTGAAAAGATCTAATTTCAAAAGTGTCTTTTGTTACTACGATTGCCTTAAAAGCCTGGACTGTTTTTAAGTAATATAGAATCCCCTCCAGGTCCTTTTTTTCTATTCTGTTACCAAACTTAACCTCTATGGGTGTAAGAAAGTTTTTTTGTTTAAAAAGAAAGTCAACATCCTTAGCGCCTTTTTTCCAGATAAAAATATCTCCGCCTAGTTCCTTTAATTTGTTAAAGACCACATTTTCTGCTATATGCCCAAAAACTTGAGGGAAAAGGTCTAAATCGGTGTAATTGTAGCTGTTTACCGCAACTGCAAGGTTTGCGGAGGTGTTATAGACCTTTTTAATCATCTTGCCCCGTCTAATTCCGCTTCTATGATATTTATACACAAGGTCAAACAAGTAACCTTGCATCAAGTAATCTATGTATTTTGTTACAGTTTCTCTGGTAAGTCCTATTTCTGATGCAATATTATTGACTTCTAATTCATTGGCACAGATTTTTATTAAGTGGTTGGTAAGGTCTTCAAACTCTCTTGTTTTGTCAACTTTATAGTAGATTATAAGATCTTGGACAATTTTTTCTACCACACTTTCTTTTATATACAGGTTTTTTTGCTCCTGTTCCTGCATCCTTTGGGTTTCCGGAAACTGTCCGTAAAACAGGTATTCCTTTGCCCACTTGGTTAAGTTTAGTTTGTTGGACAGGTAGTACCTTTCTAATTCCACCCGATTGTTAAATAGTTCTTGAATCAGATTTTCCTTGTACACGGGGTAAGGTTCATTAATGACCACATTGTTTAAGGTTAAAAACTCGCTAAACGAGAGGGGTGGCAGATAAAACTCAAAGATTCTCCCTGCCAAAGCTTGCGAGGATTTACCTTTAATAACAAGACTTTGAGAGCCGGTAACAATAAATTTTAGTTTTTGGTTTGACAAGTCGTAATACCTTTTTAGGGTTTCCTCCCAGTCCACTACACCTTGAATCTCGTCCAAAAAAATATAGCAGGTACTTGTTACATTATATATAGGTTCTTTTACTACCGCATCGAGGTAAAAGTCCAAAAGTTCTTTAAGAAAAGCCTGCGGGGTATTTTCTACCTTGGAGGTAAAGTTGTAGTAGAGGATTCTGGTTTTGTTCTCCACTTTAGTTAATAGGTAAGCTATAACTTGCTTTATTATAGTGCTTTTACCTACTCTTCTTAGCCCTAATATAGAGAGCATCAGGTGGTGTTCCAGGTTGTCTATGATTTTGTAGTAAAAATCACGCTTTGCCCAGCTACTTTCTGGTACGGTATATGCTAAATCCTTTAACCACGGGCTTGCTTCTTGGATATCTGTTAGTGTAATCATATTATAAGTCTACCACGCGCGGCTTATTTTGTAAAATTGTGTTGGCTACACTTGGCACAAAATGCAAACTTGTGTAGACTGGACTTTACACAAAAGCTTGTTTTGTGATTCTAGCCAAGTTCGCCGGTGTTTACGCGCATTTCTAGGTCTTTATCATAAACCCACTTGCGCTTGCTGTCGTCACTATAATAATTAAGAATCTTTAATCGATAAAAGATGGCTAGGGTGTCTAGGATCATGGCTTGGATGTGCTTGTCAAAAATTATGAGACTAGAAAATGAAGTATTATCAAAGCCCAGCCGTACTTTTACTGGCGCCTCGTAGATGCGGTTAAAGCCAAGATTTCTTGCTACCGCCAGTATTTCTATATCAAAAGCAAACTGTTTAACTAGCAAGCGTGGTAATACTTTTTCTAACACCTGGCGTTTGTAAACCTTTAAACCCGTTTGGGTATCTTTTAAATTAAGCCCAAAAAGAATTTTTACCATCATATAATAAACAAAACTATATACTTTACGCATTAAAGGGTATTTGTTGACTTGGGAAACTGGGTGTTTTTTGCTGGCCACTACAATATCCGCGTTGTACCACTCCATGTGTTCTAAAAGCATAGAGATGCCGTTGGGGTCAATATCCATGCCGGAGTCAATAAAAGAAATATAATCCCCCGTGGCGCGCGCCATGCCGTAACGAACTGCGTAGCCCTTGCCCTTGTTAATATCGTACTTATAGACTTGTAGATTTGGTTGTTTTACTTTTTTGGCTTCTTTAAAGGAATCGTCTGGCGAGCCGTCCACTACAGCTATTACCTCGTAATCCCAGCGGGTTTTGCTCATGGTGGTGCAAATAGTTTCCAGGTCAACCTTAATGGTTTTTTCCTGCTTATAAATTGGAATAATTATTGAGACCTTCATTTATTTGCCACCTTTACAATCACTTTTTCTATCACCTGCGTGTAGTGATTGTACGACATAAATGATGATAAATAAACAGGCAATGCCCACGGACAAAATATTTGCCTTAACGATACTGTAAATAGTGGTGTGGAAGTATGTTATGAGGCCGTATTGTAAAGCGCACGCGGGCAGGATAACTAAGAAGGCTTTGGTTTTATTAATGGCTAAAAGGAACATGGAGAGAAAAGTAATTAAGATGTATAAAGCCACAAAGACGGAAAAAAGTGGCAAATAGGTTATGGACTCGGTAAATTTTCCTCCAAACATAATAGAATTTATAACCTGCGGGAAGAGCGCAAAACACACCAGCCCACCCGATATTAATAGCAATTGTAATAATAAGAATTTTATAAAACGGGTTTTATAATTTAACCCAGAGGCGTAAAGGTGTGAAATTTGGGGAAACATTACCACCTGAACAATGCTAGCCCCAAAAAGAAAAACCTTGCTTATGGTAACTACTCCCGCGTAGATACCGGCATTGTAGGGAGTAAGAAAATGTTTGACTAAAATAATATCTAGGTTGTTAAGTAGGGCTATACCTGAATTAATAAATAGTACTGGAATGCTAAAAAGAAGAAGTGCTTTGTAAAGAGCTGGTAGTTTTTGGTGGATCAAATTTTGAGCCGGATTGTTACCTTGTTTAAAGTTTTTATTGAGTAACAGGATTGACACCAGAAAACTTAAAATTCCCACTACAGCTAAACCCGCATAAGCACCAGAAACGGCAAAACCGGCGTAAACCAAACTAAGCGGGACGATAAGTCTAAAAAATTGGGAGATTACAGAAAGAAAGGCAAAGGCTTTGAAGCGCAGTAAACCCTGTAAATAAGAGGACGGGGCAACATTTAAAAAGGAAAATGCTAGGCAAACCGCAAAAACAAAAATTACGGGGGTTTTACCGATGTTTAGATAGGCAGAGACCTGGTTGTTTAACAAGATAAAAAGGAGTGACACCACTGTGCCAAGTACCAGAGATAGTTTGGTAAAGTTCCAGAAAAAGCGTTTTAGGGTGTAAAAATCGCGTTGGGCGAGAAGTTTAGTAACTTCTCTAATGAGCGAGGTAGCTACGGCTCCCGCGGGAATGCCAAAAATTATGGAAAGTGAAAGAAAAGCGTTAAAAGTGCCAAAATCTTCAATGGAGAGCAGATGACCCAAACCAATTTGCAAAAAATAGCTAAAAATACTACCTATAAATGCACCCACGGTTACAATAAAAGTGCCGGCAAGCACCGGATTGCGTGAGAGTGCCTTAACGCGTTCTCCTAGGTGCATTTAAAGTTCTCTCCTTTGATACACATTGTACATTTTAACACCGCGCAGATAGATGGAATCCAGATAGATTAATGTAAACCGGGTTTCTTGGTTGGAATAATCGTCCCAAATAGGATACACAAAATAAGTAGTTCTCCGCGCGTTGGGAGACAAATCCTCAATAGTTGCCCACCCGCCAATTTTTCTGATAAACGGCCAAATTTGGGTATAATACTTTTCCGGAAAAGCTACCGTTAGTTTGTGCGATAGAGCTTTTTGATTGTCAAAAGATTGACCTTGGGTAAAAAGTTCAAGCCGGTTTGTTTTTATAAGGTCAGCAAAATACTGCGTTACTTGGTGCTGACCAATAATCCATTTTGGTTCTAGGGTGTAAATACCCTTAGCGAGCCCGCCAAACATGGGGTTATAGTAAGAAAAATAATCTGGAGTTAGGGCTAGACTTTGATAGGCAAATAATCCCACAAAAGCCGTAATCGCAACAAGTTTTCGTGCCATTTGAAAAATGGGAGCGAAGCCGGGACCCGTTTTGAAAAGGGCATAAAACTTGCCAAGTAACCATGTATAGAAAAATCCTGCCAGTAAACTTATTGACGCGAGAGCCGGGAGGATATAACGATCCAGTTTTTTGGTGGGAATAATAATCTCTAGTAAGTAGCCTACGGTAAAGATAAATCCCAACAAGATAAATCTTTTAGCTTTGTCTGCGCCAAAATGTGGCACGATTCTCTTAACGAGAAACGCAAAAAACACAATTCCCGTAACGAGAAACGGTGAGAATTTAAACGCCATCACCACAAAGTAATAAAAGAGTCCAGGATTTTCTGTATACTTACCAAAATAGATTTGCGTATGTTCGCCCTCCAAACCGGTTTCTTTGATGCCTCGAATAAAAACATAATCCAGTGTATTTAGCGGGTGTACCCACATAGATGGCCAAAGGATAAAGTAAGTTAACAATACCGGTGCTAGCCAGATAGCCGATGTTTTTATAACTCTTCTCAAACTCCCGTGTTGGTATACAACAATCGAAAGCAAAGAAAACGGAAGCATAAAAATAGCAGTAGATTTAGTGAGAATAGAAAGTCCCGCCAACACCGCCGATAGTATTAGTCCAGACAGCTTAACTGACCGCTGTTCTTCCCTAGCCGTTTCTAGGGTGTAAAACAGCCACACAAAACTAGCCAGCATAAATGAAGTCATTAAGGCTTCCAGATGAATTACACGGGTTAAGGCGTAAAAGAAGGGTTCAAAGGAAAGTAAAAACATAGTAATAACCGCATACTTTTTTCCAAATAATTTTCTTAGAGGATAAAACGCCAAAGCCAAGGTTAAACCAATAGCCAGCACAATAAAAAACTTTTGAAAAAAATGCAAAGCAAAAACCTCCCCCACCGGGTCAAGTGCCTCATCTGGGCAGGGAATCACCGCACAATACAGCCCCTCAAACTTAACCGCCACCGTGCCAATCCACATAAGCGTTACACCCGGGTGATATTTTTGAAGAGTTTTGTCAAAGTCTAAATTAAAGACTCCGCTTCCAAAGTCGTAAATTCTAGCTTTCCACTTCCATGTGTCCGTATTAAACATTTCTGCGCCCAAATACGGTGCGCGGGCAAGGCAGAAGATCACAAAAAACAAAATCTCGTAGCGATATTTTTTAATAAGTTTCACGGGGTAATTCTAACATTTTCTTGAACATCACCACCGTAAATTGTACTAGAAGTTTTATTTACAAGGCTGACTATATTGGAAACGGACATAATTAAGGATGGTAATAGTACTATTAGTATAGGAATGATTTTATGAAATGGTTTTTTAAATTTATAGATAACTAAAGAAAAAGCCCAGCCAGCGAGTAGAAAGAAATATGGATAAACAACCATGTAATAATGTGAGCGGTTTTTTTCCAGCCCCGAGATATAAAATGTTAAAGCAAGGAA
>CAZNNN010000027.1:0-9385 GCA_964574405.1 uncultured Candidatus Saccharibacteria bacterium
AAACTAAAGTCATTAAAGTTATGGTCTTGCCAACAAGACGGTTGTCAGTCTAAATTTGATCGCCAAGGCTATAATTGTTTTTATCACGACTATGAAGAGGACGGAAAACAAAGTCCTAGTAGAAAAAGCCCGGAGGATTTCAGCAAGGATTACGAGCATAAGCTTGGCTTACTAAAAAAGTGGACATCAGAATATCTTGGAGGTATACAATCTAACTAAAATGCTTTTTCCGAGGATAAAAATGGTTTTTGTTGACATCCTTTTAAAAGGACTATTTGTTTTGGAGAAGTTAGGGTTTAAGATCCTTCCAATCCCTAAAGTCGATCCGGATGGAAAAACTTTGGAGGTTTTTAATTTACTAAAAAAGATTTATGCCGAGGCGGAAAAGCGGGGTATTAAAGTGTGGTTAACTGGTTCATGGGCAATAACAGGGAGATACGGAGCTTACTTTAAAAATATCCGCGACATTGATTTCACAATGTTAACAAAGGTCAACGAGGCGGATTTTGCTGAAACACTTTCTTTCTTGGGATTGGCAAAAGTGAAAGAAGGACCAATGGGCGCAAATCGTTATGTCGACCAGAAAAGTGGTATTGAGGTAGATTTCGGTTCGATAACTTACCCAGGCGTTTATTACAACATGCCTCTAAAAGACAACGAGGTAATGGTTTTGGATGGGTTTAGTTACCGGGTTATCCCAGTTGAAAGTCATGTAAAAGTCTACAAATATATTCTTTTTAATACGGGACAGAGTTTAAGGAACGATTTGATTAAAATAAAAATCCTGTTAAGGTATTGACATATAACATATATGTTATACAATATATCTATGATGACCTATAAAGAATACAAAGAAAGAGCCCTAAAGAATCCCAACTTTAAGAGAGAGTACGAAAAACTACGCCCTGAATATGAGTTAGCAGTCTCTTTAGCTAGAAGGAGGGTGGAAAGGAAGATGACACAAGGGAGTTTGGCTCAAAAGCTCCATACAAAGCAGAGCGCCATCTCAAGGTTAGAGTCCGGACTATATAACCCAACTCTTGGGTTTCTAAAGAATGTGGCTACTGCGTTAGGTTGTAAATTAAACATTTCTCTTAGTTAGTCGTCAGGTTTCCTTTGCGACTTATGGAGAGCCAAAATTTCCTTGGGCGAGGTAGTATCTGCAGGGGACTTATCGTCGCGGAAAGTTATTAGACGGGGGAATCTCAAAGCGTAGCCACTGGTATGGTTTTGAGATACAGAAATTTCGTCGCCCCCCAGCTCCACCATAACTTCCGGCGTTACCCAAACATCGGGCGTTAAAATCTTTGGAAATTTCACATTTTTTGGTGCTTCTTTAACTTTTAATTTATCGCACCTTTTTTTAAGTTCCACCCACTCTTCATCCCTTAACCCCGTGCCAACTTTGGTTAATGTGGTAAAAACTTGTTCATCTTTGTCCCAAATCCCGCAAAGAAAGCCACCAATGCCAAAAGCAGCCCTACTTCCCCTCCCAAAATAGTAACCCAAAACCACGCAGTCAACAGTGTCCTCCAAAATATCCGTGTTGGAGCGTTTTAGCTTAATCCAGCTAAATTCTCTAGCGCCCGCCCTATAAGGCGCTTGCGGGTTTTTTACCATAATGCCCTCCAAGTTTTTTTCTTTGGACAACTCAAAAAACTGCCATAGTTCCACCGGATCTGCAGTTTCTATATGTTTAGCTACTTCCAACACCTCGCCCCGCTCAATGGTCGATTCTAATAGCCTGTGTCGTTCGTTTAAGCTTAACGGCGTAAGATCTTTGCCGTTTAGGTACAAAATGTCAAAAACTATATACTTTAACGGAATTTGTTTAGCGTAATCGCCCACATGGTGCTTGCGTTTTCTTTGCATCATGTCCTGAAACGGTATGTACCTACTCGTTTTGGGGTCAAAGCCAACGGCCTCACCGTCCAGTATGATGCTAGTAGCGTCGAGTTGATTAAGGGCGGATTCCACCACATCCGGAAATTGGTAGGTGTTTTCCTCCAAGTTGCGTGTAAAGGTTTTTACTAGTATCTCACCTTTATTAAAGGCAAAAAGGGCATTTTGATCCAACTTTTTATCCAAACCAGTCTTTTGCCTATCCAAATGTAGTTGAACCCGTGTTCCGTCCAGTTTATATTCCGCCCAAGCAGTTCCAGCCATTTTTTCTAAAATTTCTTCTGGATCAGAAAGTCGCTGTGCCTTTTGGGAAAGTACTGGCACGCCGGTTTCCAGGCGGATCTTTCCGATTCCTTTTAACCCCTCCTTTTTTAATGTTTTTGCTATAAAGCCTACATCCGGGTGAATATTGTAAACTTCCTCAATTGTTCTACTGGCGGATTTATCCCCACTTAGTATTTTTGAAAGCGCGTTTATTACGGTTTGCTCTGTAAAGCCCAGTCTGGTGGTTCCGAGTACAATTTTTATAGTATATTTTGCCGACAGGGGAGACAGCGTCTTTAGTAGGTTAGAAAGCGCCACAATTTTTCTATCCTGCGAGCCTGCCCCCTCATCCACGGCTATGGTCACCATTTGCTCTCGAATCTCTTTAATCCCGTCATTGCGAGCGGAGCGAAGCAATCCCGTAGTAGCTAGCGCCAAAGCTACATCTCCTAAATCGCCCACTTCCGAGTACATTTTTTCCACTTTGGCCTTCTCCACCCCGTAACAAAGCTCTAAAGCTCGCACAACCATTTTGTCGGCCATATTAAATTTAATTTGATTGTACGGTGGGTTTAAATACCCAAGCGCTAAAAATATGCCCACTTCCACTTCGTCAGCATCAAGAGCTTCAATTAACTCTGCCAAGATGTCCGTAATTTCCAGCCGTTTGCTGGTTTTTTCCAGTTCTGCTAAATATTCACAAAACTTTGCATATTTCATAAAGGTAGATCTGCCACGCCTAAAGTTAATATTTTGTCCTGCACTTTAAACTTGTAGTCGTTAGTTATTAAAAGGTCACATTTATGAACAATGCTGGAGGCTAGCTGGATTGCATCTGATACTCTAAAACCATATAATCTCCTCATTTCTGCGGCTTTGTTACAAGTGTAGTAATCCACATCCATTATCGAGAGATTTTCGGTATTAACAAAGAAGTTAGAATACTCCGCCTCTTTTTCCGCGTTAGTTATTAGTTTTTTGGTCGACAGCACTTCCAGTGGGGAAATTACCGATGTAATAGCTTTGTTTTCTCCAAGTTCTATACTTTTAAACAGTTGCCGAATTTGAGGAAAGTAGATCTCAGTTTCATCCAACAAGTAAATAAATATATTGGTATCCAAAAAGAGTTTTTTGTCTTTAATCAAGTCAGTAAACACGGGAATTTACCAATCGTTTCTAATATTATCTACATATTGATCCACATTTTTACCCCATAGCCCCTTTCCCGTTCCAGCAACGCGATCCACCCAACTTGCGGGTTTTGGTGTAAGGGTTAGGGTTTTAGGCTCTTGTAATTGTGAGGACAGTATAACTTCAGAACCCCCATCCATGCCTAAAAGAAGCCTTATTCCTCTCGGTATGGTTATTTGCCCTTGCGGACTTAGTTTTACCGTAGTATTTATCATATTTTTACTTTAGCAAAGAATCTAAAAGATGTCAAGAAAAAGTAAAAAAAGGTTATTACCACGGCTCATTTAAGCTTGTATTTGGACGACTTGGTGCTGCCAACTTTTATTATCACACCGCGGTCTATTAAGGTTTTCAGGTCGCGTAAAACGGAGTCTTCAGAAATTGCGGGAAACAGCAAGGCAAAATCTTTGTTAAGCATGATGCCGTAGTTGCTTAAGTATTGTACAATCTTGCTTTGTCTTTCTGTGAGATCCGTTAAGCCCTGTGCTACGGCGGTTTTGGTCTGGCGTTCGCCCAGAGTAACTTTTTCTTTTATGTCCATAGCGTCGTAGGACAAAACTTCAGAAAAATACTCCAGCCAGGTGGTTAAATCGCCATCATCTTTAAAAATGGCGTAGATAGCTTTTTGGTACGACTGCTTGTCAGCCAGATACCTCACTTCGTATTTAAAAAAGTTCTTTAGATTGTAAGTACGCCATCGTAACGCCATTCTAGTAAATAAGTTACTCACTACGGAGTTGTAGGCTTCAAATACGGAGAGAACCTCAAGTCTTGCTCGTAAAACGCCAGCAAATATTATGGGGTGGGTTTCTAGGGCGTCCACACTTTGACACCAGTCCATTAGTTCCACGGTGTCGGCTAAGATTTCCTCCGGATTGGTGTATTTAGGTATTTTTTGACTTCGGTAGAGTCCCCTATTTATATCTTGCTCACCCACTAAACCTTGGTACAACAGTTTTAAGCGGGTGTTTGTGTACTCTTCTGGTTCAAAAGAGGTGGTAAGTACCACCTTTACAACATTGGCTAGATCCGCAGGTACAACTTGCAAAAGTCCGTCCACCGCCATTTTAATTTGATTTTCCGCAAAGTCTTTGCCCATGTCCATGCCTATGCTTTTTATTAGGGCAATGGTGGCTTCTTTTTGGATACTTTCTTCTACGGTGGGTAAAATGGGGGTATTTTCTGCCAAAGCCTTGGCGTACTCCACCAGAGCTATGTTTTTTAGAATCTTATTGGTGATGGTGTATTCGGGCAGGAACATTTACCATAATATTTGCATATTTCCCGCAAAGTGTAAAGTATGCGCCTAATGATTTTCAATAATTTCTATAAAGGCTGTTTGTTTTATCTGAATTCTGATATAAATATATTGTGACAAGGAATAAACAAGAAGAGTCGTTAGAATCATCCTCTTTATTAGAGCAGAGGGCAGGTGAGGTATACACAGCAGTTTCTAGTTTGTCTGCTGAATCGCCGTTTAAAGTTTTGCTGACTGTTGAGAAAGGTACATTAACCCAAGCAATACAAGGCTCACTTGTCGATCACCACAACGAGATTGTTGCTGAGCATCTAGCTCTACAAGAGGCAGCAAGAAAACCTAGGGAGGGTCCGGAGACGGGGATGCTGTTTACAGGCTCGTACGGTGCTGATGAAAGGTTCGTTGGTTTCCAACTTGGTTTAGCCATTGGTCAGGGTGCAGAGGCTTATGTGTACGAATGTATTCCCAGACCTGCAAGTTTAATCTTTCCATATCCTATTGTGGCAAAGGTTATGAGGAAAGATAGTGAAGGTGTAGTAGATCAGGCAGTAAGACCGGACGGGAGAGGCTATTTCTCGTTACTTATTGACCACAGTAAAGATAACCCCCCAGTGCTTCCACGATTTGTTAGGTCATTTGTTCACGATGCATACCCAAGTGCTGATTCGCAGACAGCAAGATACGATGCCATGATAATGGAAAAGTTAGGCGACGCTAACCTAGAAGATCGTATAGACTCGGGTCAGTTTACTACAGCTTCGGAAACAATAAGAAAGATACTGCCTATGCTAGGCATGTTAGAAAAGGAATGGGAGCTTAGACCTTTCTATGATTATAAGACGCGAGACATACGTTTTGGTGTTGATTCTACCGGAAATGAATATTTTCGATTGGTTGAATTAGGTGGCTTGGCGGAACTCTCAAGAATTGGAGAGTCTCCAGAATATTGGACTCCCAACGGTCTATCCAATCTTACCAGGCTTATTATGGAGGCGACTACCGGGATAAGATTTTCGCATGAATCTACACTCTATAGTAGCAAACCAGACATAAATGAAGATATTGCATTTTTTAACTTAAGCAATAATCCTAAATGGGATAGTCTTGACGCTACAACCCAGTATCTTTTCTTAAAGGGGTTAGGACGGATGCATGATGATAAATACAAGACTTTTCAGGAGTTTACAAGTGATCTTAGAGCGTATTACACTATTATGACCACTGGAAAATTTCCCAAAACATCAGACGGAACAGATTACCAAGGAAGTTCGTCACAAGCAAAGGCTGCGTTGATGGTTGCAAAAAACCAAAACGATTCAGCTTCTGAGAGTGCACTAAAAGCTAGCTTGCGCAGAAGATATTATCACGAGGCAAGTAAAACGGAGGATCAAGTAAGAGAGGAGAAAGCACAAAATAGTTTACGCACAGCCGAATCAATGATAAAATTCATAGACAAACCCGGTTGTGGTAGTGCCCCCAAACTTGTTCTGCTAGAAGAATACTTAATACACCTTTCGTGTAACAAAGAACAAAATAGGCCAGAGTATTGGGATACAGCATCCCTAGCCGTTGGTTTTTTAGGAAAAATATTAATTGGGCTTCCTGATACCACTAACGCCAGTGTAAAAGAAGCTCTCTATAACTGGTGTGGTTCAATGGTACAAATAATCCCAAATGAGAATATTAGTAAGTATTCACGTCGCCAAAGATCAACAATTTTGTTAGAAGAAGAGAAATTACCAGAACTCGATCAGCTTATCTCTATCTACCTTGCATCCCATCAACAGGGAGATACGCCTTCCCAAGAAACCATTGAAACGGTAGTAGGTATAAAAACCGAACAGTTGTTAGCACAAATGAAGGCGAGGGTTGCGCAGTTGGAAGCGGATAAAGCGGCACTAGCTAAGCAAAATGCAGAGCTCGCAGTCCAGTTAGCAGAGAAAGTCACGCCTGCTAAGAAAAACGAAAAAGTTATAGGTGTAGCAGAGTTAACCCTAGCCGAGCGCTTAGAACGCACGGAACAATTCCATGCTAAAGTGGCGGAGGTTTTAGGAATCTCTGCAAGAGAAATTAATGCGGAGGTGTTTAAAATTCTTAGAATAAATCCAGATATCGATCCACAAGAAGCCATTGGGTTAGCTAGAACTAACGCATTGGTTAAACGAGGTTTAGATGTAGTTGTTCCTGGAAAGCCTTCGTACCCTGCGGAAACCTTCGCCCGTTTTGCAGGAGCAGTAGGATTGTGGGGCTTAAAGGCTGGTAATAGAGGAGAATATAATAAAGCGGTTGCCACCTTAAAACAAGCTGGAATAAATGTAGTAGATAACAATTGGCTAGATCCAGGGGATGACAGGTGGTATTGAATCTGAGTTGCAGTGAGTGTCTCACCTCTACTGTTAAAGTGTAATTATATTTTGCGCCTTAATATCAGCATGCGTGGAGGTAATAATAGTCTGTTGTTTTTGTACCACCCCCTCTAGAGCTTTCCTGTGTACATCGTCAAGCTCGGAAAATATATCGTCTAGGAGCAAAACAGGGGAGCTGGAGTTTTTTGTGTCGATGATGTCAAGTTCGCATATTTTTAAAGCCAAAACGCCAGTTCTTTGTTGACCTCGCGAGCCGTAGTGGGAAATGCTAAAGTTGTTTATCAAAAAGTCAAAATCGTCCCTGTGTGGACCTACTAGCGTAGTTTTGGCGTAGATCTCATGTTCGCGATGTTTTTCCAATCGCTCTAGGTTGATTTGATTAATTTTATACTCAAGGCGTATTTTTGAGGCTTGGGAGGATATATCGGAATAGATTTGCTCGATGTTGTTACCTGTACCGTTGTTATTGAGGGTGTCTATCAATTCCGTGCGTTTTTCTTGCAGATATGTTCCGGTCTTTAAGATCTCGGTTGTCCAAAAGGGCAGTTCATCGTTACCCCGCCTGGTTTTATTAATTTTTTCTAAAATTCTATTTCTTTGGCGCACCGCTTTTGAGTAAACTGCGTGTTCTTTTTTGTATTTTTGGTCCACTTTACAAAGCAGATCATCTAAAAACTTTCTTCTCAAAGCAGGCGATCCAGTAAAAAGATCCAAATCTTGCGGGCAAAAAAGTACGGTAGAAAAATACTTAGCCGTTTCATACATTGGCTTGGGTGTGCCGTTAACCTTAAAAGTTTTTTGACTCAAATTTGTGTTCGGATTGCCTTTAACTATTAGTACTTCTAGCGTTTCCCCGTCTTTATCGTTTGATATCGTGCCCACAACTCTCGCAAATTCTCTTACAATGTCGTTATCAGTTTGCGTCGAGTCCAACGAAAACACGCTTCGCGGAGTTTTCTTATGGACATCGAGCGCAAACGCTTTGTCGTTGAGTGGAGTGAGAGGACTATTCTCGTCCTTGCGAGGGAGTGAAACGATCGACGCAAGCTCGTTGTTGTAAATCATTTCCAGGTCGTACCGCGCTCTAAAGGACTTTCCCGTAGCCAAAAGGTTTATGGCTTCTAAAATGTTGGTTTTTCCCGCTCCATTTGGCCCAACAATAAGATTTATACCGTTGCCAAAGCTAAAGTTAGCTTTCTTGTGGTTTCTAAAGGCTATTAATTTAAGAGTGTTAAAAATCACTTTTGGCATTTTGGGCAAAAATATGTTCCGCGACCGTTAATTTTTTTGTACTCAACTTTGGTTTTGCAGGCGGGGCAATGGGTTTTTCCGTAGATTCTAAAATAATTCTGGTGACTGCCAGGTTTGCCAAAAATATCCACATAAGCTTCGTCCGGTAGGGTGGATCCCCTATGTTTTATGCCTTCCAGTAAGATCTCTTTGGCACTTTTGAGTAAATCGGTGGCTTGCTGTATGTTAAGCTCGTGCGTTTTGATTTCCGGGTGGATTTTAGCCAGCCACAAAGTGTCCGTGGCATAAATATTGCCTAGTCCGGCCACAATACTTTGTTCCAGCAGGGCGTTTTTTATGGCGGTGTTTTTGGATTTTAGCCTGGTTAAAAAATCTTCTGGCAAAATGTCCTGCATAATTACATCAGGTCCGTATTTTTCTTTAAGTTTTTTTATCTCTTGCCCAGTCCAAACGCCCACTTTACCAAACATTCTGGCATCGCAAAACCGCAAGGCTTTATCCCCCATATTTATTTGGACTTTTTGATGCGGATCCTTGGGGGAATCTGCATCTTTTAGTAGAATTCTTCCAGTCATAGCAAGGTGAAAGGTTAAATAGTCGCCCGAGGTTAGTTTTATTACAATGTTCTTGCCTATTCTTGCCACTTTATCGATTCGCGATTTTAACAGTCTTTGCACAAAATCTTGGTTGTTTGGGTTAACTTTGTACCCAGCTTCTATTTCTACCCCAACTACTTTGCAACCCTCAATATTTTTCTTTAAGTCAGAGGCAATAGTGTGTACTTCAGGCAATTCGGGCATGTTGCTTTTCCTCCCATTTTAGCGCTACAAAATCGCCAAACTCTTGTTTAAATCTTTCCGCGCTAAATTTTTTGGTTGACTCTCTGGCTTTTTCCGAGTCGTACACCTCCGCGTTAATGTTTTTATCAAATTCCACAATTTTTTGTGAGAGCTTTTCTGCGTCCAACTCGTCAAAAAACATTCCCGTTATCCCATCATTGACTATTTCTAGCGGACCGCCGGATCTGTGGCACAAAACTGGTTTGCCGTGTGCCAACGCCTCTACCACCACAATACCAAAATCCTCGTAATCGGTGGGAAGGATAAAGCCTTTACAATTGGTTAAGAGTTCGTTTTTTTCTTTCTCATTTACA
>CAZNNN010000028.1:0-9199 GCA_964574405.1 uncultured Candidatus Saccharibacteria bacterium
GTAAAAGGGTTCAGAGCAAGTGAACCTTTCCATTCCGTGGAGTGTAAGTTATCACTTGCGACTATTCTTGTCAACACCTTGTAAGGGCAACTTTAAATTCCCACCAAAATCCTTTAGGGCTAGTTTAAAATTATTGCCAGTTACAATCTTTTTACCGGTTTTTTCCTCCAACTCAAGTCGTGCTTTTTTGGCGATGTTGCCACCTTTTTTACCCGCCACAACATTTTCTGGCAAACCTTCCGCCCTGTCTTTATTTGCAATTTCCCGAGTGGAATACTCCGCTAAAGCCGTAAAAATAAGTTCCGCCTCTGACATGTGGTCGCGCAAGTTTTCCGTTTTTAAATCCTTAAGTTTTTTATGTTGACCAACGGTTAGCCCCGTCCACTCTTGGTGGATAACATTTGTAAGCAGAGCAAACTCGTTGCCCTCTTTAACCCCGTGATCTTTCCAGTAATCGGTTAATTTATTCCTGGTTTCCTGACTCATCATTCTCTGCTGAATCCATTTTTCTGGTCGACCTAGTTTTTGCCAATTTTGGCGGGCTCGGTTTATGGATCTTTCCGGATCGACTGTTTCTTGCAACCTCTCATAACCAACCTTTGCTAGCCAAATTTTAAACGGTTCGGCTTTGGGCGAGGGAATCGATTGAATAATTCTTAATATCCCGGCGGTACTAGCACAGTTCATTTTTTGTCTACCACCGCTAGTTAAAACCCAGAGGGTATGGACAATTTGTCCGTACCCTTTGCTTAATTCCTCGTCACGACGCAATATTTTATTAAAATAGTCTTTTGGATTAATAGTTTCAGTTAACACTCGAACAATATCTTCAATTACAAACCACCATTCCCCTTTCTCCATGACTCTGCGAATTTTACTTCCTTCAAAGAGTACAATTTTGTTGTTCTCCATATTTTCCTTTCTATAAAATTTAACAAACAACGAGCAGGGTAAAAATTGCGTCCAAACTACAAAGTGGGTAGGAAATTCTGCTCTAATTTAGATTACCAAATTTATAGATAAATGCAATATGTCAAAATATGAAATACTTTTACCGGAATTTTTTCAGGTAGTTACAAAATGTAACCTACTGGCTTTCTTCCGCCATTTCTACCTGGGGACAATTTGTCCCTAGGTAGGAACTGATTATTTTTTAAGTTTTAGGGCGTACAATACTTTATCTAAAGTTACTTGAGCTTCCTGACGAACGGCTTGATTTCCCGAATGTAAAATTTCCAAAACTTCATCCATACGCAACTCGTAGTATCGGCGCTTTTCTCTAATTGGAGTCAAAAATGTGTTCAAAGCCAGAAAAAGCTTTTGTTTAACCTCCACATCCCCCACTTTACCCGCGTGATAACGCTCTTTTAAATCATCTACCTCTGCCTTGTTGGGGTTAAATGCATCGTGATAAATAAAAACGGGATTTCCTTCCACCGTACCTGGGTCTGTGGCGTGGAGTCGCTTGGGATCGGTGTACATACTCATAACCTTTGTTTTGAGTTCCTCCTCGCCGTCGGACAGAAATATGGCATTATTGAGCGACTTGGTCATCTTGGCGTTGCCATCAGTTCCGATCAATCTTTTTACTCGTCCAACCAGTCCTTGTACTTCTTTAAAGGTTTTTCCGTAAAGCAGGTTGAATTTACGCACCACCTCGTTGGTTTGTTCGATATGCGCAAGTTGATCTTCGCCCACAGGTACAAGATCAGCATTCACACATAGAATATCAGCTGCTTGAAGTATGGGAAAAAAGGCAAAACCAAGTGAAAAATTGTCACCTAAATTTTTATCTCTAATCTCGTCCTTAATTGTAGGATTTCTCAAAGCCCTGCTGTGAGTTACCAGCATACTAAAAATTGTGGCTAATTCAAAAATTGCAGGTACGGCTGACTCCTGAAAAAATGTAGCTTTTTTGGGGTCAAGACCGACGGCAAGATTATCCGCCAAAACCGCCAATACTGAATCCGATACAGTTTGCGGATCGGAAAGATACTTTGGGTACGCAAAAGAATGAATGTCGGCTAGAATTATGAAAGTCTTATACTCATCCTGAAGTTTTACACGATTTTCGTGAGAGCCAACATAATGGCCCAGATGAAGTCGCCCTGTAGTATTGTCGCCAGTTAAAATTGTTTTCACGGGTTGATTGTACTACGAAATAAGATATAATGCTTTCTACGGTGAGGGTCGGTAGCTCAGCTGGTTAGAGCGCTTCTCTGATAAGGAAGAGGCCGAAGGTTCGAGTCCTTCTCGACCCACCAAGTTTAACAATAAAGGTTAAATGCCTAGATATTGAGCGACTTTGGGGTCAAGATCGGTAGTAAAAAACTTACTGAGCACCGCGGGCTCAACCCATTTAATACGATCGATTTCATGTGTTTCCTCTACAATAGTGGTTTTTACCTTAACAAGATCACACTTAAAATACTTTAGATGCGCCGTAAGACCTGGGAAATCTCGCTCAGATATTTGCTCGCCCACTTTAACCTCGTAACCAGTTTCTTCTTTCATTTCCCTAGCTAAGGCTTGGAAATCGGTTTCACCGACATGGATAGTTCCGCCTGGAAAAGCCCACGACAGAGTTTGACCGTCGCTGGTTTTTTCCGGATGAACACGGCTGATGATAAGCACCTTACCTTGGGTGTTTTTCATGATTCCGAGTACAACTTGTTTCCGACTTTTATCGTCGCTAGTATTGTCCATATTTATTTCAAAAGAAAAAAGGCAAAAAGAATGTTCGTTTAAAGATTTATAGCTTATCTTTGAACTTACCCAGTCCTCTGTGAGTTTTAGAGGTTACGCATTTGACTTATGAGTTTCTAGGTCAAACGGTGTTAATTGGCAAACGGGCTCGCTTTGCGCGAGGCAATTAAAGTATCCGTCTACAATTAACGAGTTTTTCCCTTTAGACCGAGGGCAAATGCCAACTCGGTCGCAGGGAGAAACCTTGTTTTCTCCCTAGAAAGGAGGTGATCCAGCGCCAGATTCCCCTAGCGCTACCTTGTTCGCTTGTTCCATTTAGCGCAAAGCGCGTAATGGACTCGTCCATTATTACTAATGGCGCTGACTATATCTTCATCCTAACAAACTTGCCCTTTTCGTTATGAAAAGAGCCTACAAGTCGACCAAATTTTTCCCAAGAACTACATAAAATGTAAAACCTGAAATAATTTGGATCAACATTTTTACTTGGTACATGAATTTTTCCACAATCAATTTCTAACTCCAGCAAATAATTTCTTACCTGCTCCAAGTCAGAAAACTCTTGGCAAACTCAAGTATGTAGACATTTCTAGCCTTTCCTTCTTTATATATCCATGCTTTAGAACCCATTTTTTGAATTCCAAGTTGGATTGTTTCAAGAAAAGAAAGCGACTTTTGACACAATCGATAGGTATACTTTGAAGTGGTTGAATCGTGCATCAAACCAAGTAAATAAGACTTTGTAATGTTAGGTGTCGGCGTATTATACGCAGTAAGTTTATCACAATATCTTTAGTAAAATATTCTGACACTAGCGTATCGTAC
Source organism: uncultured Candidatus Saccharibacteria bacterium (assembly GCA_964574405.1). Lineage (GTDB taxonomy): Bacteria > Patescibacteriota > WWE3 > UBA101185 > UBA10185 > JBBAAW01. Next base: position 3,532 of record CAZNNN010000028.1, read on the forward strand.
CTTCATTGGTACAGTCGATACGGGGTACGCCTAAGACGTACTTCCCTCGGTATTACCCACCAAAGGCGGGCTTCACCGATATTAGCCGAATTTCTTTACGAAATTACTCTCGTAAGTCGCAACAATTTACCATTTACGACTTCACCCTCATCACTGGTTCCACCGTGAGCCTAACTAATGCTAAGATTTAGGGTAGCCCCAGCTTTGCTGGCGTGACGGGCGGTGATTGGGATCAAGTAATTCATTGTCCCTCCCCACCGAGCGTGCGTGTCTAGCGCACTCGGCGAGTTTCTATACTTCACTCCTAATACGAAGAATTTCCTTAATGTTATCATTACCCAAATGTCTTTTCTCTTTTATCAACCTTGCCACTCTACAAAACTTCTCAAACTGCAGTTTCTTTTTAGCCTGCAACGGATATTTAGTGAAAAAAGGTATAACTTTCTCACTGATATCCCTAATATTGCTGACCTTAAGTTTGCAGTGTGGTTGCCATTTAGGATGACTTTTATAAATCAACCTATAAATGTTCCCACAACTAAGAGTAGTCCTTATTCTTTCCAGAATTTCTTCGTCTGACTCCTCAAGCTCGATTGCAAAAAGTAACCGAACCTCTAAAAGTCGACCATGATGTCTGTTAACAGTAATGCTAAAACAGCCCTCGCCGTCAACAAAACCCACAACATAGTATGGATTTAATATAGAATTCATCCCTTCCTCTATAGCAGATATTGTTTCAATCTGCAAGAGTACTATGGATTCAGCTGACTTCCTAATAACATAAGAATTACCGTAATTATTAGGATCTCCTTGGGTTACGCTTTAGACTATTTGAGGCATTCCTACCGGACTTTCTAGACTTTTTCCCATGTACACACGCATGGTCAAAGTATCCGTTTTTTGCGTAGGACTGCCGTTTGTATATTGAACCCTTCAGACCTTCCCTTACGGGAGAGGTCCTGTTCTCAACTATCCGCCAAAGGCGGAGATGGATTTTCACCACTTAGTCCCATGAGCGCTGCCAAGCGCATTTAGTTTGTGCAAGTCCCGAGAACGTATTCACCGGCGTATAGCTGACCGCCGATTACTAGCGATTCCAACTTCATGGAGTCGAATTGCAGACTCCAATCCGAACTGAGACGCGTTTTAAGAGATTTGCTCAACCTTGCGATCTTGCTTCTCGCTGTACGCGCCATTGTAGCATGCTTCTAGCCCCAGACATAAAGGCAATCCTGACTTGACGTCGTCCCCGCCTTCCTCCCGCTTACGCGGGCAGTTCCGCTAGAGTGATACAACTAACGGTAAGGGTTGCGCTCGTTAGCCCACTTAAGGGTACGTCTCACGATACGAGCTGACGACAGCCATGCAACACCTGTGCAAGCCTCCTTGCGGATCAGCTAACTTTCATTAGCCTAGAACTCTTGCATGTCAAGTCTGGGTAAGGTTCTTGGGTTAGCAGCCAATTAAAGAGCATGCTCCACCGCTTGTGCGGGTCCCCGCCAATTCCTTTGAGTTTTAGCCTTGCGACCGTACTCCCCAGGCGGCCTGCTTAACGCGTTAGCTTCGACACCCAAAATAAATTCAAGTATCTAGCAGGCATAGTTTACGGCGTGGAATACACGGGTCAATTTCTTGCAAATTTGCAAGACTTCCGTTACCGGAAGGATCGGACTATATCATTCTCTGAAAAGTGACTCAAAGCAACCATTTCAGAGATCCAGCGTTGTTGAAGTTCTCTATCTTTGTATTTAATACAAACTTTATACAGCATTTCCTGCACTTTAATGTGCGGAATGATTAGTCTAAAAAAGTTTTTGAGTTGTTCCACGGATCTTATATATAGTCTAAAAAAGTGCCTGTTGTTGGATCTTTTTATTTCACCAATACTGGTATCCAAACCCCAAACCACTTTTAGATATTTTCTTATAATTTCCACTTGTCCTTTGGAAAACGAGTCGGTGCAAAAAACACCGTCCCTTCCTCCTCCAATGAGGGATCCGTCATCCATCCACCAAACTGCTAATGATAATGGTGACAATTGGTTAAGCCATTTTCTGGTTACAACCTTTTTATCGCCTTTAGATACAAGACTGAACAAGTTAGTTAAACGACTGTCCGCCCTGCTCTGATACCTTAGCTTTGCCCCTCCAAAACCATCTGGTTTTTGCAACCAAACATTTTTCTCCGTTGATATTTCGGTTAACTTGCTAACCTTCCACTTAAAGTAGCTGGTTTGCTTAATCGAATGTCTAAAAGAAAATCTTGGAGTTACATAGTTTTGGTGAATCTTTAAGGATCCATCCCCCAATAAACTTCCTAGAATAATTTCTCTGCATTCTTGCGACAAAGGTAAAACGGTTTTACTCATATTAATATGAATTATACCATCCCGCCAACTGTCAGAAAACTTCATAGTCTCTACGGGGTCCGCCAAAGCTTGCTTGCGCATGCGGGGCGGACTTCCCTCGGGGTTAACCTTTACGGGTATGTATATAGTACCCATATTGTAAAGGCATTCACCGATATAGCTAGATGCGCACTCTCACATTGCTGTGAAAGGGGACACCTGTTTTAGTGCGTATAAATATACGCACGCGGATTTATCTAATCCGTTTTTCTACCCACGCTTTCGTCTCTCAGCGTCAGTACATCCCCAGACAGCTGGCTACCCCCTTGGTGTTCCCTATGATATCAACGCATTTTACTGCTCCACCATAAGTTCCGCTGTCCCCTAGATGTCTCTAGTTGCGCAGTATTAAAAGCAGTTTTTGGGTTGAGCCCAAAGATTTAACTTCTAACTTACACAACCGCCTACAGAACTCTTTACGCCCAGTAAATCCGGACAACGCTTGCACCCTACGTATGACCGCTGCTGCTGGCACGTAGTTTGCCGGTGCTTTATCGAAGTTTACAACCCTAGGGCTGTCATCCTTCACGCGGCGTCGCTGCATCAGACTTTCGTCCATTGTGCAAAATTCCCAATTGCTGCCTCCCGTAGGAGTAAGGCCCGTGTCTCAGTGCCCTTCTGGCCGTTCGTCCTCTCAGACCGGCTACCCGTTATAGGCTTGGTGGGCATTTACCCCGCCAACTACCTGATAGGCCATAGGCTCATCCTTAAGCGCCATACATTGCTGTACAGCTTTATCTGCCGAAGGCAGACACATAGAGTATTACTCCAGCTTTCGCCGGGCTATCCTCTACTTATGGGTAGATTCCTGTGTGTTACTCAGCCGTTCGCCACTGTTAAATGATCTTGCGACTATAAAACCGTTCGACTTGCATACCTTAGGCACGCCGCTAGCGTTCGTCCTGAACTAGGATCAAATTCTCAAAGTAACATGCTTCGCACATTTTTCACTCGCATAAATGCTCGTGAAACAACATGCTTTCGCATGTACCTCGTAGGCATAAATGCCCCCGAGGTAACATTCTTTTCGCCTTTCAACCTTTGAATAGAGTTAAAAGGACTTTTTTTCTTACCTATACTTTTTCACGAGTTTTCAAAGAGCTAAATTAATACGAGACAAACGACACCATACCAAACTAAAGTGTTTGTGTCAATAACAATAGCGAATCTGATAGACTGTTGGCATGAAACATCGGAGGTATGCTAGCCGGGCGGGGGAAAAACTGGAATTTGCTTTAAAGTCGTTCAATTTTGATGTAAACGGGTTGGTTTGCGCGGATTTTGGATCGTCAACCGGCGGGTTTGTGGACTGCTTACTGCAACACAGAGCCAGCAAAGTTTACGCGGTGGAAACAGGCTACGGACTGTTGGACTGGAAATTGCGTAACGACGAGCGAGTGGTGGTTATGGAAAAAACCAACGCGGTGTATATGGAACTTCCGGAAAAAGTCGATCTCATTACTATTGACGCGGGTTGGACAAAGCAGTCGGTGATTCTACCATCCGCTTATAGGAATTTAAAGGATGGTGGGAGGGTAATTTCTTTGGTGAAACTAAGTTTTGAGGTTGGTAAAGAGGGACGGCAGGTTAAGGACAATGATTCCGAACAGATCTTAAAAAGAGTCACTTTGGATGCCGTTAACGCGGAGTTTCAAGTTGTCGACCGAATAAAGTCGCCCATTTTAGGGGCTAAGGGTAAAAACATCGAGTATCTGTACCTATTACAGAAACTTGACGCGTACCACGATTTATAATGCCCTCAACTCGTTTGATGTCACAATTTGCAATATCAAACCTTTGAACGCTGAAGCTGTAAGCTTAAAAAAGCTATAGTAGTAGTAACAAAATAGCTCTTATAAATCTAACCAGTTTTCTGCTAATATAGATCCTAATCTGCCCCTCTGTTCATTTTCAAAGATTGACACCATGTTGGTAAAGCAGTGTATTTTACTGATAAACTCGCCACCCTTTTTGCGGTGGAAAAGTTAAAAAACCTTAAACGGCAGTTAAAACTTACAGACAGTTATGAATTTAAATACCACAGATCGAAGGAATATGTTAAAGAAGCCTTCTTCAAAGTCGCCAAAAATATGGACTGTAAATTTTTTAGCCTGGTTATAAAGAAAAACTCAATTGACCCTACTTTAAATTATGGCGAGTGCTTGGGTTATTTACTGAATCATACCCGTAACTGTTTAGTTTCTGACACCTCCAGCTTGTTGATAATTATAGACGGCGAGGGAAGTGATCGTTACCTAAACGATATTAAAAAAACTCTTAAAAAGAGCGTCTCAGATGCGCATACGGAAATAAGATACAGCAATTCTAAAAACGACGAACTGATACAGATTGCAGACATGATTTCTGGCTTGGTCTACGAAATGGAAGGTGGGACTAGCAAAAATAATGGAAAACAGGCTCTTTATACTAAAATACGCCGTTTCTATCGCGGTCTAACCCGGAACGCAGTCTAAAGGACTACTATTCAAAACGGCGCCAATTTCAGTAAAGATATGGTAGCACACCGTGCGATAATAATCAAATTACTCTACCTGCGTGAGTTCAATGGACTGGGTTTGGAAAAGTTGGGCAAAAGTGTTCGCCAAAACTTGCTTGTTAAAAAGAGGCACGCAGGTAATAAGATCAATATGGATTGCACTGTATTCTGGCCAAGTGTGAATTAACAAGTTGGAGTTGGATAAAATAAAGGTAAGCGAGTAGCCGTAAGGTTTAAATTTAAAGATTTCCGATTGTACCACATTAAGTTTGTGAATATTGCAAAATTCCCCGGCGATTTTTTGAAGTTGTTTTTTGGAATCTATGATATTGGCAGGCACTTTAGCTAACTTCAGAATGAAGTGATCCACATAAGGAAACTTTTCCTCTTGTTGGGCTTCAAAAGTGTAGATAGTGGATGGAGAAAGCACCGCTTGGGCGTTGGTGTGAGGCGTAGTTTGCAAAATATACAGCGTGCTAGCGTTACCAACGGACTCCGCCCCAGTGTAGCGGGCAAAATTGTATAAGACATCTTCCTGCCACAAGCCAAAACGGTTTATTACCTCCTGTACTTTTAAATATTTTTCTGGCGACTTAAAAGACGCCCCGTAATGAATAAAAATATACTTGCCCTTTTGTAGCCTTTGATTGTAACCCACAAGTTCCACGGCGCGTTTGAGAAAAAGTCCAAAACCGGATTTGGTATAGGGCGGATCGGTTAAAACAACATCAAATTTATTATTAAAATGCTTGTCTAGGCTGTTT
>CAZNNN010000029.1:0-7906 GCA_964574405.1 uncultured Candidatus Saccharibacteria bacterium
CAAGATTATCCCTGTGTTTACCAAGTTAGTCAATCCCACGCATTAGATAGTATAATCTCCCTACCATGCCCACCAAACAAGTATTCAAATTCGTTTTAATCTCATCGGTCGTTACACTCTGCACCCACAGTCAAACCTATGCAGCAACAAAGTGCGAGGACGCTACCTATTTTAAAGACAACTTTGATGAATGCACAAAGGTTATAAATAATTACACCAACAAACTTGCCAAGATAAGAAGTCAACAAACTACCATAGACGCGCAAATAAAAGATTATCTAGCCAAACTCAATGTAACGGACGCCCAAATAGAGTCGCTCAAAAAAGACATTGCCAAGGTAAGTGCGGAGCTAAAAATTATTGAGGAAAATTTAGCTAATAGGCGCGGATCGTTAGGCAATAAAACTCAAGTACGAAACACTATTGTGCGCGACTTTTATAAATTTGGTCAGCCCACTATTTTGGAGGTACTGCTTTCGGGAGGCAGTACTTGGAGTGGAGGTCAGGCTTTTGCGGTGCGCGACATTTTTGAGGACACGGTGGGACGCGAGGCGGTTAAATCCATAATTTCTTTAAACATGGAAATTGCGGATTTTGAGAGCGACAAAAAGGAAGCTGGCGATTTGCGGGCAGGTTTGGAGTTGTCCCAAAACAAGCTTTTGTCTTTAAAGGCGGATATTGATAGAAAAAAGGCGCAGGCGGTGAGTACGGTTGCGGAGTTGGATAAAAAGGGCGATTCGTACGAAAAAACTATTGCGGAGCTTAGTGCCAAGCAACAACAAATTTTGGCGGAAAAATCCGGTAGCGATAGCAGGAGTGTGGGTGATTATGACTCCCCTAAGGTAAGTTTACCGTCCCCAAAGTTTAGCCCAGCTTATGTAGCCATAAGTTACGGAGCATTCACTCACTACAAAGGAATGAGTCAATTCGGTGCTAGAGGTCGGGCTGAGGCTGGTCAGGGTTATAAAGCGATTTTGAAGTTTTATTACAATACCGGTACAAAAAAAGCAGATGTATCCAAGATCAGCGTTTCGGGGGTAGGTAATATGGACATGCAGAGATACTTGTATGGAATTGCTGAAATGCACGACTCGTGGCCCAGAGACGCACTAATGGCACAGGCGGTTGCTGCACGCACTTATGCGTACAGGTACGCCAAGGAAGGGAAAACCATTTGTACTAATGAGGATTGTCAGGTGTTCTTAAAATCCAAATCCGGCAACCCCCCATCTGCTTGGAAAAAGGCCGTTGACGATACCAACGGCATTATTTTAGACGGTTCTGTTATAGCTTATTATTCATCTACGACTGGTGGATATATTGAAGGTATTGGTTGGGATGCGCCTGGAGGTGTTTCGGGTTGGAAAGAAGGGAAGGCTTACGAACACGAGTCCCCTTGGTTTTATAAAGCGTGGTGGACAAGGTCGTGGAGAGATTTATCCACCTGCGGAAGAAGCGACCCCTATTTGTCGCAAAAAGAAATGGCGGACATTTTAAATGCGCTTACGGTTTGGGATAAAGGTGGCTCGTCTGATAGAAGCAAGGTGTCGCCCGTAACTACTAGTTGCTGGGGTGGAAGCCCGTATTCGTTGGATGACATGAAAAGTCGCGCAGATGACCTGGGAACGGCGTACTCCAATGTTAGTTCCGTGAGTGTGGAAATTGGCAATAACGGCAGAACCACTAAAGTTACCTTTGGCACGGATAAAGGCAGTATTAGCGTGGATGGGGAAAAATTTAGAACCGTTTTTAATTTGCGTGCCCCGGGCTATATTTCTATTAAAGATCGTCTTTACGAAGTCGTAAAGAAATAGTCATTGACATTGTGAGTTAGCTATACTAGAATCCTCTTATGCTATATACACAAACGCAAGTTAAACAAATAACTCTTCAGGAATTTCAGCACAACCTGTTAAATGTTTTAACTAATATTGTGCAGGAAAGAAAACCCTACATTATTACAATAATGGACTTTCCCGCTGTGTCCTTTAAGCTTGAAGCCCAAGAACTAAGTGACCTTAGCAGAAACAAAAGCATTGATGTACTTAAGAAGTTAGCCAATCCCCTGGCAGGTGACCAAGAGTATGAGGCTAACCAAAGGGCATGGAGGAGATCAATAATTGAAAAAACCGTAGGATCTTTGGGTCCAGATAGTAGTTACGAGATAGACCAGAGAAATCACAGGAGAGCAGTTTTTGAAGAGACGAGCGGTGCAATAAAGGACACCAAACAACTGGATAAAGAGATCAAAGCAAGGAACATTAGTGAAACTGCAGCTTCTAAAAGGTTAGCAAAATGGTAGTTTTAGATACCAATATTATTATAGATAACCTAAGGACAGCTGGAAGATCTCCTCTACTAACAAAAATTTCAGACAGCTTTAACTCTTACGATATTTTTGTATCTGCACTCACCGTTCAAGAACTTTTTGCAGGAGATAGCGCAGGTGATTTAGAAACAAATATTAAAATTAAAAAGATACTTGCTGAATTTATTTGTGTCGATTACGATTATGAAAAAGCAGAGCTTGCGGGCGAGTTAGTTAGAAAGGCTAGAAAATATGGTCACGCTCTCCATGTTGCCGACTCCGCTATTGCTGCTACGGCAATAGTGCTAAATGCTCAACTAGCTACAAAGAATATCAAAGATTTTTATAGGATTTCTGGACTTAAACTCCTCGATGTAGAAAATTTGCAACCCTTAAGGCTTGCATGAATACTCACCTATCAACGCAAATGAAGAACCCCAAATTAATTAAGGCTTTAAAACTATCAAAGGGAGCGTGGGCTAATGTAGAAGGTTTTGAAAAAGAGCAAAAAGAGATGAGAAAGATGGAGCTAAAAGAAACGATAAAGGCTCAAAAGTGGCTGTTTTAGATATTTCATCAACGGTATCTCACAATTTATGAAGCCCTACGCTAAAATAATTATAGTTTTAACCTTTCTTTTTGGAGTTTTTAGTGTTTTTAAAGCCCCGGGTGATCCGGATTTTGGTTGGCATTATAAATATGGGGAGTATATTGCTCAACACGGGCGGATATTGCGGGAAAATGTTTACTCCTACACTTTTACCAACTACCAATGGGCTAACTCCTATTGGATTTCCCAAGTTGCTATCTATCTTACCCACCACTATCTGGGGCATCTTATTGCCGGACTTCTTTTTGCGGGCATTTTAAGTGCTTCAGTGATTTTTTATGTAAAAGCTGTTTCAAAGAATTCCCAACCGATTATTGTACTCACTACCCTGTCCGCCCTGCTACTTTTTGTGGAATTTTCCGGAAGCGGTGTTACCGGCAGACCTATGTATTTTAGTACGCTTTTTCTTATGTTTTTGGTGGCTGTTTTGTTTGGCGACTTTGGGAAAAAGTTACTAGTTTTACCCCTTCTCTTTTTACTTTGGGCAAATACTCATGCCGACTTTGTTTTAGGACTTTTTATTTTGAGTCTGTATGTTGTAGAAAACGGTGGTTTGGCAGTGCGTTTAAAGGGACTTCTGAACCTCGCCCAGAAAAAATGGATTCGTAGTTTACGGCGAGGTGAAGCAGAGCGAGCTGAATCCGTTGGCAGGAGTCAAAAGAACGCTTTAGCGAGCGTTCCCGCAAAACGCACTTCAAACCTTTTTTTAGTCATTATAGGTATAACATCCCTGGCGGTTACACTAATAAACCCTTACGGCTTTGGGCTTTGGCAAACGCTTCTCAAAGAGTCGCACCCCTACCAATTTAGCTACATTAGTGAGTGGGTTCCCGCTAGTACGGATAATGTTTATTATTTTATTGTTTACTGCGCCACCCTGGGACTTACGGTCTCGGCTTTTATTGGAGCCAGGCACAAGCTTCCCACCTGGTATATACTCGCGCTGGGATTTTTTTGTATCGCGTCCGTGCGTGCCCAGTATTTTTTTAGAATCGCGGTTATTTTAGGTATTCCAGCCTTTATTTTGTTTTGGAGTAACCCTTTAGCCGACCTTAAAAACGCGCTTTCCCCAAGTCTAACTAAAAAATTTAAAGTAAGTTTTTTGGTGTTTCTAGCTTCGTCCGCCTTAATTATAAGTACCATATTTTTAACCGATGCTTCGCAATGTGTTAAGCCAAATTATTGGATTGAAAAGCAGGCATATCCTAAAGAAGCGCTGGATTTTGCCCTTGCTAACAATATAGAAGGCAATGTATTTAACTACTATGGTTGGGGTGGCTATATGATTTGGCAGTATCCGCAAATTAAAACTTTTGTGGACGGACGCATGGCGTCTTGGCGAGAGGGCAATACATCTGTGTTTGAGGATTACATTAAGATTGTAAACACGCCAAAGAAAAACCTTAAAATTTTGGGCGACTACGGGATTGGTTGGATTGTGTATCCCACGGACAGTGAGTTTGTTAAATTCCTAAAAACCCCTAACAGCGGTTGGGAAGAAGTTTTTACAAGTGATGCCTCAACACTTTTTATTCGCAATCGTAGTATAATCACCCCATGACAGCGCTTTTAGGTCAGTTTATTAGGGAACCGCTAGGGGTGCATTTTGACGGTCAGGATAGTGAGGAAAAAATTATTCTCTTTTTGCGTCAACATGTAATTGTTAATATTAAATGGGTGTTTATTACCGCAATTTTGTTTTTTGTTCTCCCAATTTTTGATTTTTTTCTAGGACTTGGGGGAACAAGTGTTAGCCAAAATGTACCCGCCAAGTATTATTTTATTCTGCGTTTTTTTCTGGCGCTTTTTACTTTTGGTTACTTTTTTGAAAACTTTTTGAGTTGGTATTTTAATAGCTACATAGTAACCAATAAAAGAGTGGTGGACATTGATTTTTACGGCATAATTCACAGGCGGTTTTCTGAAGCTCCTTTACGCAACATAGAGGATGTTACCAACTCCATCTCTGGTTTTGGGCAAGTGATTTTTCATTACGGCGATGTGGCCATTCAAACCGCTGCTGAAGCGCGCGAAATAACTTTTGAAAATGTACCCAATCCCGATAGAGTCCAAGATATAATCTCCGATCTTATTTCGGAAATTAAAGGAGAAAGCGAGTAATATGGTGCAACTTTGGGAAAAAGATCTGCTACTTCTTTTAGCCAAAATCTTTTTTATGGCAGTCTCTATTCTCTACGCCATTTTTTCCTTTATGGTGGTGCGTCAGGTTAGCTTAATGAACAAGAGCTTTACCGCCTCGCTTCACGGCTTTTTTACCTTTTTAGCGTGGCTACATTTTTTTGTGTCGCTTCTGGCTATTATTTTAGTTTTTACCTTGTTGTAAATATATGACTAAAATCAAATCACAAAAAATTATGCCTAATCTGCCCCCAGAGTCGTCCGCTTTATCTTTTGTTTTAACTTCACAGGACGACGCAGAACACGCTAAAGAATGGGATTATTTTGCCGTTTTTGACCTTGGGGGAAGCACGCCGGTTAATAGCCAGGTGCTAGTTAATATAATAAAGGATGTATTTACCCACGAGGTAACCCAAGGTTTAGAAAGTGGTTCAATTTTACAAACCTTGGAAAAAACACTCAAGGAATGTAGAGATGCCGTGCAAAAACTATCACCAGATGCTGTATTTAACGCTGTAGTGGCGGTTTTTAAGGACGATCGTGTTTACAACTCTATATACGGAAATTCCAAAGCTTTGTATTTGGATGGTACGCAAGTGGTGCAGGTGGAAACGGGAAAAGAAGGTAATTACGCCAGCGGTTCGCAAAAAATTGAAGCAGACAAAGTAATGATTTTATGTACCGAGCGTTTTTTTAGCAAATTTCCCCCCAAATCCTTGATTTCACTTACCAAACCCATTTTGGGCGACGATTTAGAAGAGTTAAGCAGTGCTGTTATCTTAAAAGTAGACGCACCCGTTGTTCCGGCTTTTATGGCTAACTATACAGCCAGCTCTAGTGAAAAAAGCGATAACAAACCAACCAAGGTTCTTCCAAAATTTCCAGCCAAGCTCATTATAACGATAGTTGCAATAGTATTAATGGTGGTTGTTGGATATCTTATCTTAACAGGTTTTATACTAAAACCAAAACCAGCTCCTGCTACGGCTTTACAGAACCCCGCAATTAACGCGATACCCAGCCCGCAGAAAACTCCGGAAGTTCAGGGCGAGCTCACTAAAAAGCTAGATGAGGCCAATAAAGTTAAACGGGTGTCCGCGCAGGTTTTTTACGATGTTTCCATTACGGACGCCAAAGCTAATCCTAACGAGTTAGCCCTTGGTGCAAAATACCTAGCAGTTTCTGACACCTCGCAAGGTAAAATTTATGTTTCCACCAAAAGCGTTACCAAGTTTGAAGAACTTCCCCAGCTTTTTCCTGGTGTAAAAAACCTTTTATTTGAGGGCGACACCTTAATTTTTACTGATAACGAAGGCGTTAAGTTTTATTCTCTTACCACTAAGTCGGTAACCAAAAGCTACCTTGCCGATCCCAATTACCCAATCCTTGGTTCTTCCAGCGAGTACCTAGGTTTTACTTACGCGCTTTCCGGGGACAAGCTAGTTAAGTTTTCAAAAGCTGGTACTAAACTTGCCGGAACTTTGTGGTCTCAAAAAGCAGAGTTTGCTGGGGGAGTTTCTGTGGATATTGACGGTAGTATTTATGTGTTATTCTCCAACGGTAATTTGGAAAAGTACACCGGTGGCATTAAAGCCGATTTTTCTATTGTAGGACTTGATAAACCTATTCAAAAGCCCCTTAAGGTGGTGACCAACGCGGATTATAAGCAAATTTATGTGGGCGACGGTGCAGAAGGCAGGCTTGTGGCGTTTGATACGGATGGGGTTTTGGCTTTTCAAATTAAGCCACAATTAGGTAGTGAGTGGAATAACTTAAAAAGCTTTGATATTTCTGCTGATGAAAAAACCTTTTATGTTCTTTCCGGCACTAAAGTTTACGAGTTCACCCTTTAATCGACATTATACTACAAATTGGTATACTTACGCTATGCTACTTATAAAGAATGAAGCAAAGCTTCTTTTGCTCGCGTAAAGAAGGATTACATATGTCTTATTTCACACGCTCGCAAAATAAAAAAGCTACATTTGAATATGAAATTTTGGATAAATACACCGCTGGACTTGTGCTTTGGGGGCACGAGGTTAAATCGGTGCGGGAGGGTAATGTTAATTTTGAGGGTGCTTTGGTTACGGTACTAGGTGGGGAGGCGTGCGTGGTAAATTTGCATATCGGTCGCTACTCCCATCAAAGTCAAAAATATAATGAAAAAGAAGCCAGACGAACACGAAAATTGCTCTTACATAAAAAGGAAGTTTTTAAGTTGGCGCAGGCTATAAGTTTAAAGGGTAGGTTTGCAGTGCCACTGGCTTTGATTTTGGAGCATAATCTGGTAAAATTAGAGCTGGGCGTGGTTAGGAGCAAGAAGCAGTATGAGAAAAAACGCCTGTTAGTGGAAAAACAGATAGAGCGCGACCTTGATAGAGCGCGAAAAGCAGTTTAGCATCCGCCTAAGGCGGAGGCAACGGTACGCACCTTAAAAAAATGGGGATGATCGGCTTTGACTAGCTTTTCTTTTTTACGCCGGCAAGCCAAAAATGTTGGAATTTTGTAAAGCCCAACAACCAAAAAATGCAGACACTAATGCATACGAGAATGTTGAAGCAAACGCGGATGTTTTTGCATACGCTTACGCCTAAGCTATCCGCCTAGAGCGGATCTCGGACTCTAGGAAGTTTTATCCGGAAAGTTTCCCAAGGGTCTCATTAAACCGGAATGCGGATTTTTAGTTTGGTCAACTTAAAGTCCAAGAGGGTAAACCTTAAACCTACCACCTTAAAAAGGGTTTGTGCGCGCCAGAGTGCCTCCTTTTAAAATTAACTCTGGATAAACTTGTAACACTTGCGCATTAAAGAAAGTTAGAACAGGGGTTCGATTCCCCTCATCTCCAC
>CAZNNN010000030.1:0-4484 GCA_964574405.1 uncultured Candidatus Saccharibacteria bacterium
CCTTTAAAAAAGGTTCGTTTAAGGGGTTTCTTGATATTGCCGGGGACTTTCTCCTCCACATCCTCCGCAAAGTCCTTGGCGCTGGTTAAAATATCGTCAATTGCGTCCATACCTTTTACCCTAGCCCCATCAATTTCATCCCGCACATCGTCAACATAGGGTTCAACTTTTTTCCAAGCTTCTTTTACATACTTTTTGCCTTTTTTAGTAGACAAGAAAAAACTTGCTCCAGCTCCAACTAAAGCCCCAATAACAAAGCTAATACCCGTTTTGTTTTGAGAGTTACACATATTATTTTCTCCTTTCTTTAGTAGAATCATCTTTATCCCAAGCGCCCACAATAGAACTTATACCTCTAGCAGTTTTAATGCCTCTAACAAGACCATCCGCAATACTCATAACACTCACAATAGGATTTTTTATAGAAGAAGTAACCTTTTGCGCGTCGTCCAAAATATCATTGGCTTTCCCTATAGTCCCTCTAAAATCTTTGAGAACAAAAATTACATACACGCTCACCACAACGGCAGAGCCAGTAAGTAACGCAATTAAAATTACAAAAACAAATTGAATATCCATAGGCAGTTATTCCAGTTTTACACTACTCGGGCAGATTGTCAACAAAATCTACATTTGAACTATCCCCATTGGGAGAAATTAAAACTCTCCGCTCTTTACTGGCATCCGGCGCTGAAACCACGCCATTTTCTTCCAGCTGATCCATAATTTTAGCTGCCCGTGAATACCCCACAGAAAGTCGCCTTTGCAAAAAAGACACAGAGGCTTTGCCTGCCACGGCAATTTCCTCTTTGGCCTTGGCGTACAACTCATCAACCTCCTTACCGCCCACAATCACACCCGCGCTTTTTTCCACATCCGGTGTATCCAGCACTTCATCCTTGTAGTCTGGAATAAAACCTCTACTTTTAAGCCATTCCACTAATTTATTAATTTCACCGTCACTTATCCAACAACCTTGAATTCTCACAGGCTTATTAAGATCAGGCGGAATAAAAAGCATATCACCTCGGCCGGTTAGTTTTTCCGCCCCCGCCTGGTCAATAATAACCCGCGAATCTATTTGAGATGCCACATTAAATGCAATACGCGTTGGAATATTAGCCTTAATAACTCCCGTTAAAATATCTGTAGATGGTCGTTGGACTGTTAAAATCATATGAATTCCAGTAGCCCTAGAAAGTTGACTAAGTCGCACAATACTTTTTTCTACCGACGCGGGATCCACCACCATTAGATCCGCCAACTCGTCCACAATAATTACAATGTGTGGAAGCGCCTGAAAACCTGATTTTTCGTTGTAGGCGTCAATATTGCGAGCCCTGGCCACTTCAAAAAGTTTGTACCTGCGCGTCATCTCGTTGCATGCCCATCTAAAGGCGCTGGGGGCTTTTTCCATGTCCGTAATAACAGGCGAAACCAAATGCGGAATCCCGTTATAATTAACCAGCTCCACCCTTTTGGGGTCAATTAAAATAAACTTAACTTCCTGCGGACTAGCGCGGTACAAAATGGAAAACATGATAGAGTGCAAAAAAACCGACTTGCCGGAACCCGTTGCGCCCGCCACCAAAAGATGGGGCATTTTTGCAATGTCGTAAATACGCGCCATACCTGCCACATCCTTGCCAATTCCCACGGCAAGCTTTGATCTATACGCTTTCATCTGATCACTAAGCAGAATGTCTTTAAAATAAACAAAACTTTTTACCGTATTGGGCACCTCTACACCAATAGCGTTACGACCCGGAATAGGGATTTCCAACCGCACCGAGCCCGTAATAGATTCCAAATGCATAGCTAGCTCGGCTTGTAGATTGCTGATTTTAGCTATCCGCGTACCTGCTGGCACCCCATAAGCGTATTGCGTAACAGTTGGACCCACATTGTAGCCGGCTTGATTAACCTTTATGCCAAAACTTCTTAAGGTGTCTTCCAAAATTTTTTGTTTCTTTTTTACCTCATTTATATCGTGCGACACGGTTGGCGCTTCCACTAAAAGTTCTTTGGGCGGATATTCCCAAACTTTATTAGTATAAGGTAGCTTGTTTATTTCTTTTTCCGTGGGCGCTAACGAGGTAAGCTCGCTTTCGCCTTTACTTAAACCCAAAGTTTTGGCAGACATGGGTTCGGAAGGTGGGGGTACAATTTCCACCATCGGTGCGTTATTTCCGCCACCTGTAAAGCCGTTTCTACGAGCCTCTTCATTTATTACTACCGCATCCGCCTCTATTACAGGCGACCCTGTTGAGGCAATAACGGAAGTTTTAGCTAGCGAGGGCATTTTTATGGATAAATTGGGTAATTTAAATGACTTTATTTTGTAGACCACTTTATTTACAAACTCAATAACCCGTTCCGTAGAAATGTCAGAAACCAAAAGTACACCCACCAAAAAAATAAAGGCAAAAACAAAAAACGCCCCGTAAACACTAACGGCAGAAGCCAGTTCTGATGAGAGTTTATAACCAATTAAACCCCCGCCCGCACCTTTTACCGCTAGCTTGTACGCATCTTTGTCAAAGTAAAACACATGCAAAAGTGCAGAAAGTGAAAGCGTTACCGCCAAAATGCCAAAGAAAATGCGGGCTTGTAAAAGTCGCCATCTAAAACCCACCAGTAAAAGACCAGCAAACAAAAAAAGTAAGGGAATAAGGTAACCTGCGTAACCAAAAAATTTTCTGTACACCCCGTCTATGTTGCTATTTACCGAATAATCTGGCAGAACAAAAGCCACAAAAGACTGCGCACAAAAGAATATTAAAAAGATCCCTACAATGGATTTAAGAGTACCAGCTTTGAGCTTAAATTTTAACGACTTTTTTCTTCCGCGTGGCATTAGCTATATCATACCATTTCTTGGTGCGACTCTACACAGTTACGGGGTAGACAATTACTAAAGGCGTACAACCGGTTTCTTTAAGCAAAAACTGCTGAATTTCTTTTTCCATTTTAAAGCGCAAATGCCCCCAATCGTCGCTCTTGTCTAGGTGTTTGCTAAACGATTTGGTAGCAAACTGGGACGACTTATCCAAAAGTTCTTTGGACTCTTTAACAAACACAAAGCCACGAGTTACCGCCTCCACCTTGCCCACCAGTTTTTTTCTATCCTTGGACACTGGCAGAATAACCACAAAAACCCCATCATTGGCCAATCGCTGACGATCCTTAACTACCGTTTCATGAATTTCACCCTCTCCGTTTTGCCCCACCATAATAAGCTCGGTTTCAATGGTGGGACCTTTTTTAGCTAAACCGTTTTCAAAAATTACGGATTCCCCCTCTCGCGACTCAAAAACCGATTTTTCTGTATAACCCAGAGTTTCCACCATATTAGTGTACGCACGCATTTTAGAAACGGTTCCACCAATTGGAATAAAGTATCTTGGTCTGGCAACAGCCGCAATGGTTATAAGATCACCTCTAGGTCCATGGCCTGAAACATGCAAATTTTCCTGAATAGCTCCGTAAATTACCTCCGCACCGGCCAAGGTTAGTGTGTCGATTAGTCGTTCTACATCTTCTCTCACACTGGGCGGACTTGGATCAGCAGAAAAAATAACTACCGCATCTTTTTGCAAGGAAATGTTGTCGTGCTGAGCGCGAGCGAGCCTATCTAAAGCGGAACCTTGTTGACCATAACAGCCGGCGATTATATACACTAATTCATTTTGTGCAAAGCCACTAGCGTCTTTAGTATCAACAAAAACATTCTTATCATAATTAACATATCCCAAACTTAACGCCACGCGCATGCTTTGATCAATAGACCGCCCAACCAACACAACTTTGCGGTGGTGCTTTAACGCGCTCACAATTATTTGATGCATTCTGGAAATATTGGAAGATATGGTGGTAACCAGCATCTGCCTGCCCTCTTTTTCCTCAAATAAGTCGCCAAAAGTATCGTCTAAAGTTTTTTCCGACTTGGAATAGCCCTCCGTAGTGGCACCCAGGCAATCGCTAAGCAAACACAACACGCCCTCCTCACCAAACCGGGCAATTTTTGCCAGATCAATGGGCTTATCCAAAACAGGCGTCCAATCTATTTTATAGTCAGCCATGTGCAAAACCACCCCTTGGGGCGTTTTTATAGCCAAGCCTTGGGAACGCGGAACACTGTGGTTAATCCTAAAAGCAGACACCCTAAAATTACCAATTTGGACTTCTCGCGACTCGGGATCTAAAACATTAAGTGAGATGCCGGTAAGTTTGTCGTTAAGTTTTTCTTTAAGTCGCTCGGTTAAAAAGCCTAATACCAGTTGGGAGGAATAAATGGGCACATTGAGCTCCGCCAGCAAATAGGGAACTGCGCCAATGTGATCTTCATGTCCGTGGGTGATAAAAAGGGCTTTAAACCTGTGCGAATTTTCCTTAAGATAGGTAAAATCCGGCAAAACTAGATCCACTCCGCGCATTTCCGAATCCGGAAAGCCTATGCCACAATCCACGGCAATAATATCGTC
>CAZNNN010000030.1:4584-7624 GCA_964574405.1 uncultured Candidatus Saccharibacteria bacterium
AAAAGTCTTTGTTGACCTTCCGGTAACTTATCGTCAGCCGGATTATTCTTTCCTTGCATTAAATCTACCCTAGTTCTAGTAAATAGTCCACCCTCTTTAAGATTTTTAAGCACTTGGGGGATTTTTAGAAAATCTTCTTCTAGCGCTTTAGCCATTTGCGGGTTTCTTAAAGCCGCCGCCGGGTGATAAACTGGAAAAACATTTAAACCAACAAGTTTTCCCTTATCGCGGGATATTTTACCATCATTATAAAAATACAACAAGGCGAATCTGCCCAGAGTTACAATTAATTTGGGCGACATAATTTTAAGCTGTTCTGTTAAATATGGCTGACAGGCTAAAATCTCATCTGGGAGCGGATCGCGATTTTGGGGCGGGCGGTGCTTAATAATGTTACCTATCCACACATCTTCCCGTTTATAACCAATTTTACCCAATAAGGTTTCTAGCAACCGCCCCGCCCGCCCTACAAAAGGACTACCAGTTAAATCCTCCGTTTCTCCCGGAGCTTCGCCAATAAAAACCAGCTCGCTGTTAGGATTTCCCTCACCCGGTACGGAATTAGTAGCTGTTTTACAAAGTCGGCATTTAGTGCAAACTTTAATATTGTTTTCTATTTGGTTAAGAAGAAATGTTTTATCCACGGGTCTCACATCATAATCTTTATGGGATAATTTCCGTAGGAAGTTCTAAATCCAACAAAGATAAGTCCCAAAACAATAAACGCCATAAATAGCCAAAACAGCGTAAACACAAAGGTTGCCAAGCCCCACCACATGCCTCTTTTTACGCCCACAAAGATGCAAGGAAAGATTAAAAAGATCCCTATAAATCCCACAAAAAGCAGCAAGGCAAAAACCGGCAAAACGGACATAGCGTCACCACTGTACGACCAAGAATTCATGGTGCGAGTAAAAAAGTACGCCAGGAAAATTAGAATCGTGATAATAGAGGCGGAAACAAACCCTGCCAAGGCTGAAATGGTCAAATTGATACCGGTGTGCGATACATTAGTGTTTAAAGAACTGGGTGCAGTAGGTTTTTTGGTAAGTGTCTTAAAAAGCTTGTTTATCCCAAAACCCAACGCCAACAACACCAACGCTATAATTACTATTGATCCTAGTACCACACCCGCATACAGTTTAAGCCTAGAATCAGCATACGCACCCTTAACTTTGTAGGAATCCAAGGGCATTAAATTACTGGCGTTTTTGTTAATTGTTCCGTATCGCCCAACATTATTTATAGCGTTATCTACCAAGGAATTTCTAAAGGACGAGCCTATCCCCATAGTTTTGATAGATTCAAGAGAGACGGCGGATTCTTTAAAATAATCCACATTACCTTGCGCGTCTTTCATGTACAGATCGGAATCCGGAGAAATCCCCACCCGCAAATTCCTTATGGTATCGTCAATTTTAAGCGTTTCAAAGGTGTAGTTATACGCACCAAAGGCATTCTTTTTAGCAAACCCAAAAGCTCTAAAGTATAGAAGCACACCTCCAGATCCTTGGGACGCAATAGAGTTGGATAATTCGATAGTTAGCGTGTCAGTAGAAAGAGACGATGATACTTTCTTGTAGGCGCTGGTACCGTAATATTCGTCAAAATAACTTGGTTCACCATACTCCGAACATGGATATAAATATGACGGTGCTAACGCAGGCTTTGTGTAGTCGTACCTCAAACAAGTTTTATCCCTAAGAACCTGATAAACCAAAATTCCTTCCGGGTCGACTTTGGGAAACCGTAAGGTGAGCGTTTTTAACGGGGTATCGCCATTATTGGAAAAAGCGATGCGCAAAAACACTACCGCTTGACCGTTGCCTCTAAAAGTTACGGAATAGGCGTGATCCTGACCAAAAAATGGATTAAAGTCGCCACCCGGGTAGGGGGGCATCATCCTCTGTACTTCCGATTCCTGTACCATTGCAGGTTGGGTTGTGTCTACCAAGGCTAAAGGCGCAGAATAGACACCTCGAACAAAAACCAGTGAAATACCAAAAATTAACAATAAGAAAGTTTTTCTCACAAACATAATATACCTATCCACTTTAAACATGTCAAATTTTGGACGATAGGATTGCTTCGTCGTCTGCCAGGGCGGACTTCTCGCAATGACGGGTTACTTAGGCAAATAATCTTTAAGATTGGAGGCGGTAATAGTTACCGTAGTGGACTTTTTTTCCACAATCTCTTTGGCAACTTTCCTACAAATGGCATCCAGCGTTCTATTTAAACTTCTAATTCCAGAGTCAAAGCCAAATGGTCGCACAATACTTGGCCACAAATCAGGATCAATGGTAAGCTCGCCCGGCTGTAAACCGGATTTGGCAATAACTTTGGGGAATAGATAATCCCTAGCAATGGCAATCTTTTCTGGATCGGTGTAAGAGGTAAGTTTAATAATTTCCATTCTATCCATAAGCGCTGTGGACAAAGTTCCAAGATTGTTGGCGGAACAAATAAACATTACATCGCTAAGATCCACCGGAAAGTCCACATAATGATCCCTAAATTCTATATTTTGTGCGGGGTCTAAAATTTCCAACAGGGTTGCCATAACATCCGCCCGCAAACCAGATTCCCCAGAAGCTTTTTCAATTTCGTCCAACAAAATAACGGGATTTTTTACTTGCGTTTTTATTAGAGCTTTAATAATTTGACCCGGCTCCGCCTCTGGAAAAACTTTGCTTCTACCCCGCAACTCCAACACGGAACCAATAGCCCCCATAGCAATTCTTACAAACTTGCGCCCCATGGCGTCCGCAATAGAAATAGCTAAAGTAGTTTTTCCAATGCCCTGAAGTCCTACAAAAAGCAAAATGGGCGAACGCGCCACTACATCTTCCCCTTGCCTTTGCATCAACTGCATAGTGGCTAAATATTCCAAGATTCGTTCCTTGGTAGTATCCATGCCAAAATGCGTTTTATCCAACAGCTTTTTTGCCTCTTCTAAATTTAGCTGATCCTTGGTGGTTGCCACCCAAGGAATTGACGACACCGTATCAATGTACCGGGAAATATTATCAAACTGCTC
>CAZNNN010000031.1:0-7164 GCA_964574405.1 uncultured Candidatus Saccharibacteria bacterium
CGTTATCCCATCATTGACTATTTCTAGCGGACCGCCGGATCTGTGGCACAAAACGGGTTTACCGTGCGCCAGTGCCTCAACCACCACAATGCCAAAATCCTCGTAGTCGGTAGGGAAGATAAAGCCTTTGCAGTTAGCCAACAGTTGGTTTTTTTCTTCGTTACTTACGAACCCCAATAGTTCCACATTTTCCTTTGCGACCCCTTTTAAGCTGGCCTCTTCCTTACCTGTGCCGGCAATTTTTAGTTTTAGGTTGGTTTTGTTAAACGCGTTAACTAATAAACCGATATTTTTATACGCCGCCAGGCGGGAGATGCAGAGATAATACTCCTTCGATAATTCGGTGTTTTGGAGTTGCAATCGATGTCCATAAGAAAACTCCGCGAAGCGTGTTTTCGTTGGACTCGATGCAACCCCTACAATGTCAACCGGAGGATAAATAATCGTGGAATCCCGTCTATAAAACTTTTGTACTCGTTTTGCCACTTCTTGCGATATAGAAAGTATAAAATCAGGGCGTTGACCAGCAGAAAAGTCCCACAGTCGCAATAAATGATCAATAATTTTTAAAAACGGTTTATAGTACCAAAGATCCCTTTTTTGGCCCTCGGTGGTATAGCCGTACAAAAATCTAGGTGGGGTGTAAATGTAACTTATGTGTAGTTGTTGCGGGTTGGTGATAACGCCTTTTGGCCAAGCGGTGCCTTCGCTAATAATCAAGTCGTACTTTCGCAAGTCAAACCCCTCAAACACAAACGGCATCAAAAAGGACATATAATTGAACAACTTTTGTACCCAAACAGGCTTTCCATCTAGTCCAGAAAAGATGCGTCTAGCTAAAATTTTTTGGCTAATGTTGTGAGGTTGGCAGTACCCCGTAAAAATATCTGCGGTAGGAAAAATGTCTAAAAGTTGTTCCAAAGTTCTTTCCGCCCCGCCGTATTGGGTAAGTTGATCGTGGACTATGGCTACGCGTAGGTTTTTAGTTAACATATTCATGCTATAATAATACCACTCTTGGGCTTACGAGCTCTTTTCTTTTTGCATTATCTGTGGTTATATGTATACATGCCCACAAATAGAAAAATGCCCCAAGGTTTTGCTCATCCACTCCTTTTAATTATTGTGCTTGTAATTGTAGGCGTAAGCGTGGCGGTGTTTGCTGGATCAAAAAATCTTATCAGTTCGGTGCTTGGCGCTAAAACCCGGTCAGAAAATATTTATCAATATCAAACTAATGGCATTAAAGTTACGGTAATTTCCCCCAAGTCGTCCTGGGATTTAACGGAATATCTGTGCGACTCTAAAGAGCAATGCCAAAAATCCGCTACTTCTGGAAAATGGTGGGCAACGGTAAGTGGCGCTCCCACAACGGAAGATGGGCACGAGGTTTTTATAGAACAAGCGGACGGTTGGAAAGGCTACGGCTTTATTAAGATTTCTGTAAAGTCGCCAAATGGTACAATTTACATGCTACTTAATACATCGGAAACATCTGCCATTGTTGATACCACAGCACCCGTAGCCAGTGTAACTTTTACGGAACCAGATGCAAGCACTAACTAGAAATTCAGTTTTATGGGAATATCTTTCCTCCGAGCAAAAAGGTTTGGTGGAAGACGGCGAGCTTTTGGTGGAGTACGCGCACAAAATGCCCCACGGCGTTTCGGATTATTCCTACCTGGTTTTCCCTTTTTCTAAAGCCTACGAGGGATTTTTAAAGAAACTTTTTTTGGACATGAAACTTATGCGACCCGAAGATTACTACGGCGAGGACATTAGAATTGGCAAAATCTTAAATCCGCATTTTATTAAAGAGCACGGCTCGGTTTATAACCGAGTTTGCAAAGGTGTAACGGAAACTGGAGAAAATCTAGTAGCAGAGCGACTTTGGCAGACTTGGAAAAAAGGGCGTAATTTAGTTTTTCATTACTTTCCGCATAATTTTAGGCGACTTTCTTACGAGGAGGCAAAAGAGATTATTGAGGAAATTATTGGTTCAATGTCCTTTGCCATGGAAAAGTGCGATCTGCCCATCAGTACACTGCAATAACTAAGCTTGCGCGCAATTTGAAAAATGGGAGCGAAGCCGGGACCCGTTTTGAAAAGGGCGTGCAAGCGAGTATATTGGAATTGCGATACAATTCCCCCATGTCAACCAAAAATATCAAAGTAGCGGTAGGGTTAAGCGGTGGTGTGGATTCGGCGGTTAGTGCGTATTTGCTTAAGTCGCAAGGTTATCAGGTTGCAGGCGTTCACATGCAGTGCTGGGACTATTCCAGTGAGACTTGTAAGGGCAATGAGGATCGTAGTGACGCGGTGGCCATTTGTGGACAGCTAGAGATTAAGTTTAAGTTTTTAAATTTTGAAAATGAGTACAAAAGCAAGGTGATAGATCACTTCTATTCGGAATACCGGGCTGGTCGTACGCCTAATCCGGATGTTTTATGTAATAAGGAAATTAAATTTGGACTTTTTTTGGACTGGGCAATGCAGGAGGGCTTTGATTTTGTTGCCACAGGTCATTACGCAAGGATTAATAATCTACATCTACTAAAGGGCGTGGACGAAAGCAAGGATCAGTCGTACTTTTTGTATAGATTAACGCAGGATCAGCTGGCTAAGTCGCTTTTTCCTGTGGGTGAAATGAAGAAGAGTGAGGTAAGAAAAATTGCTCAAGAGCAAAAACTGGTGGTGGCAGAAAAGGCGGAAAGCATGGGCATTTGTTTTGTGGGCGAGGTGGATATAAACAAGTTTTTAAAGCGGGAAATTGAGCCAAAGCAGGGCGAGGTAATTTTAAAGTCAACTGGAGAAGTTATAGGCACGCACGAGGGGGTTTGGTTTTACACTATTGGTCAACGGCACGGTTTTGAGATTAAAAAATATGTGGGTTTGCCGTTGTATGTGGTGGGTAAAAATGTTGATCAAAATCAACTTATTGTTGGGTTTTACAATGACTGTTTGCGTGATTCTTTTACAGTTTCAGATTCTCACTTTATTGTTGGCGACTTTAAAGGTATCGGGAAGGTTGAGGAAATAAGTCCGCGGGGTTTTGCTTGCGATGTGCGGATTCGCCACCTTGGGCAACTTTACAAAGCACAAGTAATTGCGTCGTCAGCTTGCGTCGAGTCCAACGGAATCACGCTTTGCGGAGATTCCTTATGGACATCGAACGCAAGCTCCTCCTCGTTGCGATTCGCCTTGGTGGACGAATCAGTCTATATCGTCAAACTAGAACAACCAGCCTTTGGCGTAGCTCCGGGGCAATCTGCGGTTTTTTATCTAGGCGATGAGGTTTTAGGTGGTGGTATAATTCAAATATAAGGGGGTGATGTATGTGAGAAGTATAGAACAATTTTCGGTTTCGGAAGCTCCTGTACAAAATGTAAACAGGCATACTCCGGAAATACTGGAAGGTTTAAGTAGCGCTCCAGTTTATAGAAAACAAGGTCAAGTTTCAGCCGAAATAGCAAAAGGTGGAGAGGAGGTTGTTACAACATTAGCCGACGGTACAACCGAAACCCACAATACTGCACAACCAGGGGATGCGATAATCACTAATCCGGGTGGTGAAAAATACATTATTAATAAAGCAAAGTTTACTGAAAGGTATGATTCTAAAGAAGGGGAGGACGGTGTTTATATAGCCAATGGTCATTGCAAAGCAATGGACAATCCATATGGATCTCCTATCACAATGATGGCGTCGTGGGGAGAGATGCAGAACGGTGATGCCGACTGTAAGCTAGCTGATACCTACGAACCTGCCACAGGTGAGATGGGTGGTGAACCTTATATCATCGGTAGGTCGGAGTTCGACGCAACATATAAAATCGTCGAGTAACTGGATCGGTGTTTAGGCAAGACCCGCTTTTGGCGTAGCCCCAGGGCAATCTGCGGTTTTTTATCTAGGCGATGAGGTTTTAGGTGGTGGTATTATCTCGTAATTTTATGTTTGCATATTTCCATACTTTCCGTGAATATGTAAATATGTAAATATGCAGAGAGTTAAATAGCTGCAAAAGAAAAAACCGCTCCACTTAAAGCAATTTCGTCTTTAAAAACCCCTACGGTGTCAACCTGCAACAGAGGAGAATCTTGGGTTGGTTCGTAGTTTTCTGCTTTATCGCTAGATCTAAACAAAATGGCGTAAATACCGTCTTTTATCACTTGTGTTTGGGTTAGATATTCTTCCCACGAGCTTCCGCCATCTAAAGAGTAAAAAGTTTTATCAACTCCAGATTCGGTTGCTCCGTCCACAGCAGTTAAAGAAATCATTGGGGACTCTGTGTACCAGTTTCCATCTTTTTGCCCCGTTATAGCAATGGTTGTAACCGGTGGGTTGGCATCTATTTTTTCTCCAAACACGGCAAATTCGCTTAGGTGGTTTGCCAAGCCCGTTAGGCGCTTGGTTGTTTCGTTCCAAGTGGTTGTTAGTTGATTCCACACCATGTTATTGGGGTCAAAGTACATGATTTTTAATGTTTCCGTGGCAATGTTGGAAAAGTTCGCCTGGGTTAAGTCAAACGAAATTTCCAAGTCGTTAGCAAATTGAGAAATCTGGTTTTTTACATTGTCGTACGCTTCTACCAGTAGGGCAGTGCCACGGATATATTTTAGGACTTGGTTCGCCAGTTCCACATGGCTAGAACCTGTTTTTTTAATACTAAGAGTAACTTCTGTATTCAAAGTATTTTCCGGAATGACTATCACAGCGTTTTCTCCTGCTAACGAGCCTCCGTCTTTTAATAAATACACAGAGTTTACTGTCAATAAATCCTCCCACAAGTAAGCACTTTCCGAGCCAGCATGATCGCCCAAAGCGTCTGTCCAGCTATACGCCTCCCAAGGGTCTTCTTTGGTGTTGTCCTGCCAGGCGTAGGGATCAACTCGTCCGTCGGGAGTGTCGTCTAAAAAGTTTCCGTTACCGTTTTTATCGTATCGCACCCCAAAATGGAGATGAGGCCCACTAGTATTTCCCGTCATGCCCACCAAGCCAATTTGCTCACCTTTATCTATCCATTTTTCGCTCGACTTGTTGGTAAAAAGTCCTTCTTTTTGTAGGTGTAAGTATTGTGTTTGGTAGCCGTTTTGGTGGTCAATTTTAATAGTATTTCCACCACCCGTTGTGTACAAGTATGAGGCATAGCCGGGAGCTGGAGCTAAAATAGGCGTGCCGTATTTGAGTCCAAAATCTACTCCATCGTGGCTTGAATAGTACAGTGTGGGCGTTTTTTCCCTGTCGCCCCAAAAATTGGTAGTGGTGTTAGCTTCTTCTAACGGTTCACTTTTATATGGATACGCTAAAAGGGGATAGGAATGATCAAAATAGGAGGTTATGGTATCAGTTTGGTCACTCATAGTAGTGCGTGCCCAAAGCTTGGCAATAAAAGGTTGGGTTTTTGGTATAAAAGGCGCAACTTTGTAGCGGTATAAACCCGTTCCTGGGCTAGTGGCAAAGATAAAGCCGGGGGATGAGGCTAGCCACGATAAATTATGTACATAATTATTTATATTACTTTCTGGGGTAACATCCTGCCAAGTTTTTCCTTTATCGGTTGACTTTAAGATGTTGTAATAGCCTGTGTAATTGCTGTGGGATGACGCATAATAAGTATTGTTATAGTAAGTTATGGCGTAGCAGGGGTTGGGACTCCAGTCCACAACTGGGTAAAAAGTTTGTCCAGAATCGGTGGATCTGTAAATTCCGCCCGTGGTTCCGCTACACGCTAGCCAAATGTTGTCTACAATGCTTACGCCGGATAAGTAACCAGAAACATTTTTACCTAAAATTTCCCAAGTAGCTCCACAGTCGTAAGAAATATAGTTATTATAGTAATCGGAAGTGATAGCCGTGTTACCATAAACGCTTATGCCCAAGATATCGCCACCATACATACCGTCGCCCAACTTTTGTACCCAAGTATCTCCTCCGTCTTGTGATACCCATAGCCCGTGGCTGTAACCACCCAAGATAATATTATCCCCACAAACTGCCACGCTGGCGGCAGAAAAACCAGGTCCAATTTTTGACCAGGAAGCCCCTTTATCATCAGATTCATATAACCCAGGTGGATCTTCTATGCCCCAATAGTAAATAGTGGCATATAACTTGCCGTTGCCATAAGCGATGTCGGTTATGCCTCGACCCTCTAAACCGCTTGGCATCCAGGTTTCCCCCAAGTCGTGCGACACAAAAACCCCATTATACGGATTCCAATTGCTATTAAACTCGCCCGCGTAGATGCCGTACGGGGTAACTTCTAAAGTATAAAAGGGTTTAGGAATGGTAAGTTTTTCCCAAGTTCCCACCTCTTGTGCCCGTGTTTTTGGGGTTGCAACGGTAAATATAGCCAATACTACTACAACTATTGTTGCAACTTTACGCATGTTTAAAGTCTAACGGAGAAATTTATTAATACAAGATAGTCTTCTCTAGGATTACTAGAATTTTGACATCCTACCAAGGTCATTTATAATGTCACCCATGCTTTCTATGTTGGATATACAATATAAAAACCCTGCTTTGAGAAAAGCGCATATTAACGGTATATTCTATTTTCTCAAGAATTTTGCGCCACTCCGCAGTTCCCAGCTAATTTCCCTTACGGGATTTCCCAAGGAAACCCTTCGCGTGTTTAAATTGTCAATTAGAGATCTGTTGGACACTCCAGAAGGGGATAATTTGGCTCTAAACAGCCTTGGGGAGGCTTTTGTGGCAAAGGAAAACCCCCAGCCTTACAAATGGTCGCTTTTAGAGTATGAAAACGCGAATTTAGAGGCTAAAATTTTAGAAGTCCGTAAAACTTGCTCTGGCGACCCTAAAAGGCAGTTTGATCAGTTTTTTGCCTCGGCTAAAACCTCTGTTTCCAAAGCTTTAGTTGTACAAGCCAAGGGTTTATTGGAGGATAAGGCTAAAATTGCTCTTTTGGGCGACGACGATGTAGTGTCGTTAGTGCTTGCCCTACTTAATCCGGCATTGGAAATCACTGTTTTTGAAATCGATCAGGATATAATCAGCACCATTACCAAGGGCGCGGAGCTTTTGGGTATAAAGAATATTCAAACCGTTATTTACGACGCTAGAAACAGCCTAGACAAGCATTTTAGTAATAAATTTGATGTTGTTTTAACCGATCCGCCCTATACCAAATCCGGTTTTGG
>CAZNNN010000032.1:0-7047 GCA_964574405.1 uncultured Candidatus Saccharibacteria bacterium
TAAAACAAGCTTTTTAAATAATCTAACGCTCTAAAACCTCCGTAGGAGAGCATAATAGCACCGGTTAAGTTAATTAATGCCGAGGTCCAAACATAGCGTTTAACAGGAACTCCGTACATACCCGCCATAATGCTAATAACTTTAGAACCATAAAAAGGAATCATTCTACCTAGGGTTAAAACAGGAATAGAGTTTATAGGCAACCTGCTAAGTCCAAAAGGTAACTTTTTCTTTTCTTTTTCAAACTCTGTGTTTTTGCTGATGCGCGTACCCAAAAAATACTCCACCAGAGCGGCTACATTATTACCCATCCAGGCAATGGCACTACCGTAGAAAGGTCCGTACATAGCTCCGCAAATAAGGGTTAGTGGATCGGTTGAGATGGGGGTAGGGGCAAAAAGCGCATATAAAAATATTGCCACCGCAGGACCTGCAATGCCGGCTTTTAAGATAATAATTTGTGCATCATGGATGTTTTTAGCTATCAGATAAAGAACTGCCAGACTCAAAACAAGACCAATTACCGAGGTAATGCTTTTAAGGGTTTTTTCTTTCACCTTAAAAGTATAGCGTAACTTTGGATTTATTCCAGTATCCGGCGTATAATAGCCACTTATCTATGAACATCCGAAATATAGCCATAATTGCGCATGTTGACCACGGCAAAACCACTATTGTGGATGGGCTGTTAAAACAGTCAAAAACCTTTAGGGACAACGAATTGTACATGACACAAGATCTAATAATGGACTCTAACGATCAGGAGCGAGAACGGGGCATTACCATTTTAGCTAAAAACATTGCGGTAAACTATAAAGGAACAAAAATTAATATTATTGACACGCCGGGTCACGCAGATTTTGGGGGGGAGGTAGAGCGCACTTTAAACATGGCAGACGGAGCACTTTTAGTGGTGGATGCGCAGGAAGGTCCCATGCCTCAAACTCGCTTTGTTCTTAAAAAAGCTCTTGATTTAGGACTAAAGATTATTGTAATTATCAATAAAATAGACAAAAAAGACGCGCGGGTAGAAGATACTTTAAATAGAATTCACAACCTCTTTTTGGAGTTAGCTACCCACGAGTCGCAATTGGATATCCCTATTCTTTACGCCATTGGTAGGGATGGTAAAGCTTGGAAACAAGTTAACGATGCTCGGGTAGATTTTGCACCTATATTTGACGCTATTTTAGAGCATGTTCCAGCTCCCGTGTCGCACTTAGATGAACCATTTAAAATGTTAATCTCCACCCTAGATTGGGATAATTATAAGGGTAAGTACGCTATTGGCAGAATTACTCGCGGGACGGTAAAGGCGGGTTTTCAAGCTGTATTGCTATCCACAAACGGTACACAAGAAAAAGTTGTGGTAGAAAAAGTTTTAGTGAGTCAAGGTCTTAAGAGAGTAGAAGTAGACGAAGGCGTGGCAGGAGATATTGTGTCTTTAACTGGCATTAAAAACGCCTCTATTGGGGATACATTGGCCGATCCTAAAGACGCAACAGCCTTGCCTACAATTTCTGTGGAAGAACCAACTTTAAGCATTTCTATTGGTCCAAACACTTCTCCGTTTATGGGTAAGGAAGGCAAGTTTTTAACTGGTAGACAGATTTTAGAACGCATAGAAAAGGAAGTGCAAACAAATATTGCTATGAGATTTAAGGTTACGGAGGACGGGCAATATATGCTTTCCGGCAGGGGAGAACTTCATTTAAGTGTGTTTTTGGAAACTTTACGGCGTGAGGGTTTTGAGTTAAGTGTTGGTAAGCCCAAGGTAATTACAAAAATGGTAAATGGTGTGGAGGTGGAACCTGTGGAGGAACTTTGTGTGGATGTTGTAAACGATTACATAGGTGCAGTAAAAAGCGAGCTAGGCAGAAGGCGAGCCGTGCTAACTTTGCAAGAAGACCTTACAGAAACTTCTACCAGACTCACTTACGAGATTACTACCCGCGGAATTTTGGGTTTGCGCGGTACACTTTTAACCCTTTCTAAAGGTACAGCGGTAATTAATTCTATTTTCTTGCGACATGAAAAGCAGGGTGCGCCCATAGCTAAACTTAGAAAAGGCGCTATCATTGTCTCTTCCACGGGCAAAGCGGTGGCTCACGGCTTGGTGGTGGCGCACGATAAAGGTCCGGTTTATATTCCTCCTCAAACTATGGTGTACCAGGGCATGATTGTGGGGCTTAACGCTCGTGATGAGGATATGGAGGTAAATGTATGCAAAGAAAAGCAACTTACTAACAACCGTTCCGTGGGTGAAGAGGGCATTGTTTTACCTCCGCATACAGAAATGAGTTTAGAGCAATGTTTGGAGTTTTTGGAGGACGACGAGCTTTTAGAAGTTACGCCCTTAAGTTTACGACTTAGAAAAAAGATTTTAGACCCCAACCAACGGCGTAGGTTGCAGAACAAAGGCTAATTCCTCGTAATTTTTGCAGACCATTAATTGGATTCGCAAATTGTCTGCCCCAACAAAATCTCTCACATAAACTTTAAAGAATTTTTTCATAATGTTAAAGTTTTTGGTTTTGCCCCAAGTTTCGCTAAAAAGCTTGGTATGCCTTATTAACAAACCAAGATATTTTTCTGTGCTATGAACCAGAGCCTCACTATTTTTCTCAAAAACCCACGGATTTTGGAAGATGGCTCTTCCCATCATTACGCCGTCTACCCCATAAGTTTTGTGTTTTTCTAGCACCTCCTTGTAACTTGTTACATCGCCATTGCCAATTAGCAACGCCTTTGGATTTATGGCATTTTTAAGTTCTACTGCTTGGCCTATTTCTTCCCAATTGGCAGGGTTTTTAGAGTCCTTAGCGTTTCGCCCGTGCAGTATTAGCGCATCGATATTTTTTGACAGGAGAAAAGATAGCCACTCTTTGGTTGACCCCTGATCCGTAGCCAGCCTTGTTTTTACGCTTAAAGGCAAATTTGGTGCACCTTTTTTTACCGCATCAAGTAGTTCTCCTGCTAACTTATAATTACCTATTAAGGCAGAACCGGATTTTTTCTTTATAACTCCTTTATCTGGACAACCCATGTTAATATCGATTCCATCAAACCCCAGTTCCGCAATATATTTACCCGCTTTTTCAAAGTTTTCCGGGGTGGCACCCCATATTTGGGCTACAATAGAGCGTTGATACTCTGAAAAGCGCAGTTTTCTTATTACTTTATCGTGACCTCGTGAAAAAAGCCCGTCTGTGCTGGTGAATTCTGTAAATATAACATCTGGCTTGGCGGTAGT
Source organism: uncultured Candidatus Saccharibacteria bacterium (assembly GCA_964574405.1). GTDB lineage: Bacteria > Patescibacteriota > WWE3 > UBA101185 > UBA10185 > JBBAAW01. Next base: position 3,254 of record CAZNNN010000032.1, read on the forward strand.
GGCAACAATTTCTCTAAACACAAAATCTGTTACATCATCCATGGGGGCAAGAGCAGTTATTGGTGTTTTTAATGTTTTCCAGAAATTAGCCATGGTGATTACTTGGCTGGGGAGCTAGGACTCGGTCACGCATAAAATTCTGCTGAATTTTTGCGCTACCCCGGCTCGGCACCGTCGTGCCTGCGCCATTCTCGTCCTATCTCAACAAAGAAAAATGTCCGTAAATTCTAGTCGAACTTACGGTCATTTTCCTTGGCTGGGGAGCTAGGACTCGAACCTAGAATATTTGCCTTCAAAGGGCAATGTCCTGCCATTAGACGACTCCCCATAATTATCGCTATGAATTGATGACCAGCGTATTATAGCTTGTTTTTAGTTTTGAATCACAGCTTTGGCAGTTTCCCAGTAAAACGGGTTGTTATTAACCTCTTTTTCCCACAACCACCACTCCGCACCCCAAAAATAAATATTGTTAAACCCGCTTTTTTGAGCGTAACTAATAGTTTCTAAAAATTGCTGCTTGGACATACTTTTTTGCTTCTCTTCCTCTGTTAGTTTGGAATTTATCACAGGACCCCACGGTTCACCCTGTAACTCTGTAACAATAATTTTTTCCACCGGTACGCCAGTTAGCACCGCCTTTACTTTGTAAGTCCAATGGGCAAGCGGGTAATTGAAATAAAAAAATTTGTACCAAGTTCGTCTGTACATAGAAATGCCCAAATAGTCGCCAAGTAGATAGTCTGGTCGCCAAAAACCGCCCTCACCGCCATCTTGAATCATTATAGGTCGCGCATCCAAACTCTTTACCACTGCCACCTCTTTTTCCACTGTTTCTTTAGTTTGTTTTTGACAGTCGCCAAACGGATACATGGGCTCGTTTTCCACCTGCCACATAAAAATATTAGCGTAACTTTTAAGCTGATTGGTGGTAGTTTCAATATATTTTAACAGCGCATCCTCTTTAAATTGATTATCCGTACTTTGTTTCCACCAATTAGGTTCGTGACATTCCGGGTAGCGAAGAACCTTTCTTCCCATAGTTAAAATAACCTTAACATCTCGTTTTTTAGCCTCGTCAAGTTGCCAGATAATATCGCTATAATTATAGTTTGATATTTGGGGTTCGGAAATATCCCAGTAAACCACCAATCGTGCATATTTAGGTTTTAAATCGTCCAAAATTTGGGTGTACGACTTTTTCCAATCTAAACCAAGCTCCGTAGCATACTTTTGGCTAAAATTTACTCCATAATTTATGTGCGTGGCGGGTTTGGGACGAACAAAATAAAAAAAGACTAAAGGTGAAACAATCGCTAATGCTAAACCGATGGTTACTAACTGGACGGCTTTAAGAGCAAAAATCCTACCAAAAAGTTTAATTGCGTACCCAAATTGTTTGGCAAGCGTCATGAATTTATACTATCACTAACTTGGTGGGCGATACAGGGATCGAACCTGTGACCTCTTGGATGTAAACCAAGCGCTCTAACCAGCTGAGCTAATCGCCCCAAAATGTGGAAGTATTATAGCGTATTATTCCAGGTTAGCCCAAAGCTACCAAAATGACTCCTATAACTATAGTTAGACCACCGATGATGGTTTTGATGGACAGTTTTTCACCCAAAATTATAATGGCAAGGAGTAGCGTAAAGCATAGAAAATCCAGTTATTTGTCATCAGTATGTTTAGCTAAAATTTTGTTAACAATTATACTCAGTGTTGGTAAATCGTTATGGATTGTTTTCCACAATTCGTCGATATCGACCATATTGTATTCGTGGATAAGAAAATTCCGCATGGAAATAGCTTCTCTAAACGGCAGTTCCCCGTGCTCGAGTAGAAAGTCATCGCTTAATCTGTTCATGGCTTCTCCGATTATCTCCATTTGCCTAATTACCGCATCCTGAGTTTTATTGTCGTTAACAAAATCTATATAATCTACATTAAGAAGATACACATTGAGTATCCACTCAAGCGAGTTTTGAATGTCTTTAATATATAAAAGGTTATCTTTCGTCATATATAGTTACAGCATCTCTCATAATGTAGGGTTTTCTGTTTGGTTTAATATTTTTGTATGAAACCAGATCCACTTCTTTGTTAAGAGTATCCTGTAAGTTTAATAGTACTCGGGCTTTTTCAAAATAAGACTGGGTTTCCTTAAAATTCACCAGCAAATCAACATCGCTATCTTCGTGGTAGTCGCCACGCGCGTAGGATCCAAAGAGAGCCAAGTAGTCAATGCCCGCATTTCTGCATATTGTTGTCACTTTTTGTAAATCTGTTGATTTTAACATGAGGCTATTTTAGCATCTTTTTAAGACAGCAATTTCTTTATTAGTAAGATTTCTAAAAGCGCCAGATTTTAGATCTCCTATGTTAAGCGGACCAATATCTGTGCGGTGGATAGTAACTACAGTTAAGCCAAGAGCTATGCACATTTCCCTAATTTGGCGTTTTATGCCTTGGTAAAGCACAATTTCAAATTTGTTTTTACCAAATCGCTTAACTTCTGCCGGCAAGGTCACTTGATCTTCAAGCCTAACGCCTTTCTCCATAGCGTTAAGCTGATTTTGTTGGATAGCCTCCTTAACTTCCACAAAATACTTTTTTGGTAGGTGGTAGCGAGGATGGGTAAGTTTTAGCATTAAATCGCCGTCGTTAGTTAAAATTATCAAACCCGTGGAGTTGTAATCAAGCCTGCCCACCGGGAAAATTCGTTCTTTACACCTAACAATGTCCACCACGGTTTTTCTGCCGTGTTCATCTTTTACCGAGGAAATTATGCCTAAAGGCTTGTTTAAGGCAAAATACACGGGTTTAGCGCTCTGCGTTATTATTTTGTCGCCAAGTTTTATAACATCTTTCTCCGAATCAATAAACTCACCCAATAATGCCTTGCGTCCATTGATACTAACTTTACCGTCCCTAATGTCCTGTTCGTTATTTCTTCTTGATCCAACTCCTGCGTTGGCTAGATATTTATTTATGCGTATTTTCATGTTGAATTTTGTACAACAAAAATATGGTGGGGAGGGTGGGAGTCGGACCCACATAGCCGGTTTTTCAGACCGGTGCCTTGACCACCTTGGCTACCGCCCCATAACTTACGCATTATACTGTATAAAATCTAGTTTGACGACCCGGCAGTTTTTGGAATTGCCATAAGCATTTCTGCTTGAGGATACCAACTTCCGTCTTTCTTTTGCCAGGCAAACCCTTCCGCACAGGGATCTTCGCTTTTGAATATAAAGGGGGTAATAGCCACAACTCTGGGATCTGATAGCCAGTAGTTTATGTATGCGTCTTTAAAGCGAGCGGAAGTTGTAGCTGACGATAAAAGCCCTGCTTGTGAATATTGCTTGCATTTTTCTTGACCTTCTCTATGTAGCCAGCCAGTTTCCGTAATAAATACCGGCAAAGCACCTACCCCAAAGTTATTTTTGAGGAGAGATAGTTCCCAGGTGTAGTTGTTAATGGTATCTCGCGTGCCGTAGTTGGCAGGCAAGTTGTTTATATCTCCGCTAAAGTCGGGGTGTGGGTAGGAATGCGTTGCCCAACCGTCTATTTTGGTAAAAATTCCCGGGACTGCCTTGTTCATAGCAATAAGGTATGCATCCTCGCTTAAATACCTGTCTTGCGTCCTAGCACTGCTGTTAAACGCCGCTGGCATAATGAAATACTTGTCACCAAATACCTTAATAGCTTTATCAAGAGCCTGCGCGTATTCAGCAGGCGCAATTTTTTCACACCAATAATCCTTGGCATTAACTTCATTAAAAACACTAATA
>CAZNNN010000033.1:0-6733 GCA_964574405.1 uncultured Candidatus Saccharibacteria bacterium
TAAGCTTAATATCGAAAAAATCAAAGTAGCATACGCCCTTAAAAAACCGCGCAAACCATCAAAATTTGATTTCTAACTTAATATATGATATTTTACTCCCATTAAATATGAAGAACCTCCGGTTTTCGCTGTAGGTACTTCTATTTTGTGCAAAGCTTAAAATATGGATATTCAATTAATAGCTTTATATACCGCCCCAGCCACCGCATTGATTGCGCTTGCGTACGGGTTTTTTCTGTCTAAAAAAATTACCTCTCAACAAGTCCAAAATGAAAAATTAAAAGCCATAGGTAAAGCCATTAGTGATGGTGCTATGGCCTATTTAAAAAAGCAATTTAGCATTGTTATCCCCATTATGGCGCTTCTTTCTGCCGTTATTGCCGTAGGACTTGGGTTGGGCACGGCCATTACTTTTTTAATGGGCGCAATCTTTAGTGGAATTATTGGCTACTTAGGTATGGCTATTGCGGTTAAAGCCAATGTTAGAACCGCAGAAAACGCCTTGCAGGGCTTAAATCCCGCCTTAAAGGTGGCTTTTAGCGCTGGCACAGTTAATGGCATGTTGGTAGTTGGGCTTGGACTTTTAGGTGTGTCGCTCATTTACATGTACTCCTATTTTACTTACATTGCACAAGGTCCAGAGGTTGTATCCGCCTACGCCACCCATGTTTTGGTGGGTTACGGTTTTGGTGCAGCTCTTTTAGCTTTGTTTATGCGGGTGGGCGGAGGTATTTTTACTAAAGCTGCCGATGTTGGTGCCGATCTTGTGGGTAAGGTGGAAAAAGGCATTCCAGAGGACGACCCAAGAAATCCCGCTGTGATAGCGGACAATGTGGGCGACAATGTGGGCGACTGTGCGGGTATGGCAGCTGATGTTTTTGAGTCGTACGCCTTAACTATTGTTGCCGCCATGATTTTAGGTGGAAGTTTATTTGGCTTAAAAGGCGTGGTTTTTCCATTACTTGCTAGATCCGGGGCGGTATTAACCTCCATTTTGGGAAGTTTTTTTGTTAAAGCCAAGGACGATTCAGAAAACGCGTTAAAGCCCTTGATAAGAGGCTTTATAGTCTCCGCGGTTTCCACCGTAGTAATCTTTTTAGCTTTAGGCACATTTTTGCTGGGTGAACCCAAAGCAGGCTACGCCTCCGTCTGCGGAATTTTAGCTATGATTGCACTTCTTTTTGTTACTAAATACTACACTGGACCGGGGGAAAAGCCTGTAGTAAGCATCTCAAAAGCCTCACAAGCTGGCGCAGGCACCAACTTAATTTCTGGCCTAAGCTACGGTATGGAATCAACCTTTGTTTCCGTCTTAATCGTGTGCGCCGCCATCTACACGGGTTATTCCTTACTAGGTTTTTACGGAATCTCTTTAACCGGTATGGGCATGCTTGCCACCACGGGAATTATTATGGCACTGGACACTTTTGGACCCATTGCGGACAACGCTCAAGGTCTAGTAGAAATGAGTGGACTTAGTGAAAAAGCTGCCAAAGTTACTGGCGGACTTGATGCAGTAGGCAACACTACCAAAGCTTTAACCAAGGGTTTTGCGGTGGGTTCTGCCGCCGTAGCCGCCAGCTCGCTTTTTGCCACCTATTTTGAAGTCACAGGACTAAAAGCCATTAACATTGCGGAGCCAATTGTTTTTATTGGTGTACTTTTAGGTGGTGCTCTACCATTTTTATTTAGTTCGCGACTTATTGGATCGGTGGGTCGCGCCGCTTTTGCCGTAGTAGAAGAAGTAAGACGCCAATTTAGAGAAATCCCCGGCATTATGGAAGGTAAAGTTTTGCCGGATTATTCTAAAGCAGTGGAAATTGTTACCGTGGCTGCTCAAAAAGAGCTGGTTATCCCTGCCGCCATTGTAGTTTTATCCCCGGTGGTAGTGGGTATTTTAGGTTCTCAAGCTTTAGGTGGTTTCCTTGCGGGTTCAGTAGTGGTTGGACTTTTAATGGCTTTTTTTATGTGCAACACGGGCGGAGCTTGGGACAACGCTAAAAAATATATAGAGGACGGCAATTTTGGCGGTAAAGGTGGGAACACTCACAAAGCCGCCGTGGTAGGGGATACCGTAGGTGATCCACTTAAAGACACCGCAGGTCCCGCGCTTAATCCCATGATGAAAATAGTGCAAATTGTAGCGCTTCTTATCGCCCCCGCCATCATCGCTGTGTTTGGCATGTAGTTTTCTATTGAAATATAAACTCAAAACTGATAACATTCGTAGGTTATGGCAATAAAAAACAAACTGAACGAAGAGCTGGCAACCCTTGCAGAGGAAACACCCGTAGAGGATACTCCCACAGTCGATCAAAGTACCCAGTCCACACAGGAAATACTCCCCAAGGGGATAGTTAAAGCAGAAATCACCCAAGAAATGCAAAAATCGTACCTGGATTATGCCATGAGCGTTATTGTTTCGCGCGCCTTGCCGGATGTGCGAGACGGCTTAAAACCCGTACACCGTCGCATAATTTATGCCATGTACGACCAAGGCATGAGTCACACTAGCAAATTCCACAAATGCGCCGCCGTGGTGGGCGAGGTGCTTAAAAAGTATCATCCGCATGGGGATATTGCGGTGTACGACTCTTTGGTGCGCATGGGTCAGGATTTTTCTTTGCGCTATCCGCTTATTGCTCCCCAAGGAAATTTTGGGTCTGTTGATGGCGACCCGCCCGCCGCCATGCGGTATACAGAATGTAAACTTGCCCAAATTGCCGAGCAACTTTATGCCGACATTGATAAAGACACCGTGGACTTTGCTTTAAACGATCTACAAAATTACGAACCAGTTATTTTACCCTCACTTTTGCCAAATATCTTGCTTAACGGCTCTTCCGGCATTGCCGTGGGTATGGCTACCAACATCCCACCTCATAACATTGGAGAGGTTTTAGCTGGACTTTTATACATGATTGATAATCCCGATGCCATTGGTACAGAAAACAAAGAAACTAAAATTGCTGATACGGCTTTTTCCAGTAACGCCACTACAGAAGACTTAGTTAAAATCATTAAAGGGCCAGATTTTCCTACGGGTGGCATTATTTACGGTCAAAAAGAACTAACCCAGGTTTATGCCACAGGGAGGGGAAGAGTAGTCACGCGGGCAAAAACGGAGATTGAGGAGGACAAAGGTGGCAAAACAAAAATTATTGTTACAGAAATTCCGTATCAGGTAAATAAAGCCACTTTGGTAGAAAAAATTGCGGATTTAGTGCGAGATAAAAAGATAGTGGGCATTTACGACTTGCGAGACGAGTCAAATAGGGAGGGCATGCGCATTATGATAGAGCTTAAACGAGATGCCATTCCCCAAAAAGTCCTTAATCAACTGTTTAAATACACCGCCTTGCAGTCCACTTTTAATGCCAACATGGTGGCGCTTTTGGACGGCGAGCCTAAACTTATGACCTTAAAGTCTATTTTGGAGGAATTTGTTATTCATAGACAAAAAGTTGTGGTTAAACGAACCATTTATTTACTCAAAAAAGCTAAAGAACGAGAACATATTTTACTGGGGTTAAAAATCGCCTTGGATCATTTGGACGAAGTTATAAAACTCATTAGAGCCAGCAAAGACGCAGAAACCGCCAAAACTGGCTTAATGGAAAAGTTTGAGCTGTCTGAAATCCAGTCCCAAGCCATTTTAGATCTGCAATTAAGAAAGCTAGCCGCGCTTGAGCGCAAAAAGATAGAAGACGAACTTGAGGAAATAGTTAGAACAATTAAAAATTATGAGGCATTTCTGTACTCACCTCAAAGAATTTTAACCAAAGTGAGGGAAGAAATTACTCAATTGGCAGAAAAGTACACCGATCCCAGAAAAACCAAGATCATAAAAAGCGCGGTAGGGGAGTTAAATGACGAAGATTTGGTTACAGAAGAACAGTGTATTGTTACTATTTCCCAAAGTGGCTATATCAAAAGAATGAAAAAGGATACTTACAGAAAACAGGGGAGGGGAGGGAGAGGTGTTTCCGGCCAGTCGCTCAAAGAAGATGATGTAGTTACCACCATACGAACCTGCAACACCCACGATTACGCCTTACTTTTTACCAGCAAGGGCAAAGTTTACAAGATGCGCGTATGGGAAATTCCAGAAGTGCAAAGAACCACCAGAGGAACTTCTCTTGCCAACTTTTTATCGGTAGCACAAGGCGAAACCGTGGAAGCCTTTTTAACCATAGATGAAGAATCGCTTGCCAAAAGCCAAGGTTATATAGTTTTTGCCACCACCAGGGGAATTATTAAAAAAACCGCGGTAACAGAGTTTTCCAACATTAGAACCAACGGCATTATGGCGGTAAATCTAGGTAGCGACGACACCCTATTACGCGTAAACTTTTCCTCCGGCGCAGATGATGTACTTTTAGTAACGACCAAAGGTCAATCTATCAGATTTAAAGAGTCGGATGTAAGAAGCATGGGCAGGCAGGCATCAGGCGTTACTGGCGTACGGTTAGGTAAAAAAGATGATCAGGTTGTGGGCATGGAGGTTCTAAATAAAGATTCAAAGCAGTACGACCTTTTAGTGCTTACGGAAAAAGGCTACGGCAAAAAAACCTCCATTAGTGAATACAAAATTCAAAATAGGGCGGGAAGCGGAGTTTTAACCTATAAAGTTACAGAGAGGGTGGGCAAAGTTTCCGTAGCCAGAATTATAGAGAAGAAACCTCATTACGACATGTTAATTTCCACTAAAAACGGCATCATCATTAGAGTGGACGCCAATAAAATTCCTACTCTAGGACGCGCCACCCAAGGCGTGAGAGTAATTAAACTAGATGAGAGCGACTCCGTATCCTCCATTGCCTTTTTAAATGAGAACGACAAACAGGAAAACGGCAATGAAAAAGAATGATTCGCCACAGGAAATTTTAAAGGCGATTAAATCGTCCAAAAATATTCTTATAATTATGGATTCGCGGTTTGATTACGACGCTCTGGGTTCAGTTCTAGCTTTTAGCGACGCTCTTAAACAACTTCGTATTGACCACAGGTGTATATACGGCTATGAAATTCCCTCAAAACCAAAGGAATATTTTGACACCAATCGCATAGAAGAAAATGTCGACTTAAAAAATTTGGATTATTCACCTTTCGATTTAATTGTTTTTTTGGACAGTGGAACTTTGGAACACCACACAAAAGCTACCGATTATACAACGCCGGATGGTGTAACTACTTTAAACATCGACCATCATCTCGGTAACACGCTTTACGGAACTTTAAATTATGTACTACAGAGAGCTTCAACAGGCAGTATTCTGTATGACTTATTCGATGAATGGGGTATTACAATAAATTCCGATGTAGTCAACTACATATTAGCCACATTAGTAACAGATACAGGCTTGTTGCAGCCCGACAATGTAACGCCCCTGGAACTTAGGATAATTGCAGATCTCATAGAAAAGGGTGGAAGATATAATGACTTTGTACGGTTTCTAATCTCAAATGAAAGCCGTGATGAAATGGTAATAAAAGGCATCATTTACTCAAATCTAAAAATGAACCCAGATAAGCGTTTTGCTTATTCAACACTCCTCAAAGAAGAAGCAGACGATAAAAACATACAGGAACACGGAACTATATCTGCCGATACTATTAAAAACCTGAAGGGTGTGAACTTCGTCTTTATTCTTGAGACCGACAGATCTTTTCCGGAACATTGGCGGGTAAGTTTAAGGTCGCACGATATGAACTACGATGTGTTAAGAATTGCGCAACATTTTGGCGGGGGAGGGCATAAAGTGGCAGCGGGGTGCTCGATTCCGTTTTCCCAAGCAAAAACCGTGGAAGAGGTGGTAGAAAAAATATGGCAAGTGGCACAGGAAAAGGAAAAATCCAGCTATCCTGAGAATTAGTCGATGTTATTCCCGTTTATTGCCACCCTTATCTTTTGCTAAAGATTCCTCTTGGTAACTTATCATGCAATTTGCCACATCTACCATGCTCCTAAATAACGGAATAAAATCAAAGTTCTTTTCAATTTCTTTTTTGGTAATTATTATCTCGGGCTCATGTCGCCGTAAATTTAACAGCTGAACTATAAACTCGTAGTTATCTATTTCACCCCTATCTAGCTGATTCAATAGATATTCCTGTTCCTTAATTTTGAGAGCCTGAGGATAGCTGTTGAACATAAACAGAAAGCAACACGGGAAACCAAATATCTTAAAAAATGATCCTCTCTGCGGGCGTAATGGCAAGCGCGTCTTCCACAACCACAAGTCTTTCCTCGTGATCGCTAACTTTTCTGCCTCCAACTATGCGCTCATCCCTGCTTTCCCGAATCTCCTTCATAAAGGCATCCACTGCATCGTACAATTTGGGCAAAAAAACCGTTCTTTCGTCAATCCGATCCACTTTTTCAGTTAATTTTAGAAGTTGCCTGCCGTGGTCGGTTAAGATCTCAGTGTGCCGTGCCAACTCTTTCTCTATTTTGCCAAACCTTTCGTCTATGCTAACAAACTTTTCTTCTATGCCGTTAAACCTTTTTTCTATACCTGCAAACTTTTCGTCTATACCTGCAAACCTGCCGTCATGCTCAATTAGCTTATTTACAACAAAGGTCTCAAAATTTTCCGGATAGTTATTGTCGCCTTTTTTAGTCATAAATTTAATTTAACACGGATCAATAAACAATGCAATATGTAGGAGTATGTTATCTTTACTAACGCTGTAAACATGCGTTGATTTTTCAAAAACCCCATAATGGTGC
>CAZNNN010000034.1:0-5828 GCA_964574405.1 uncultured Candidatus Saccharibacteria bacterium
CATTGCACAAAAGATTGTTTTAGATAGAAAAGATAACGATAAATATTTAACATTTAATCTACCCAGCACATATCGCTTCAAAAAGGGTGATGGATATCTTCTTGGACAGATTGAAGATTCAACTGGACATGAAATCATCCGTTTTTCACTTCAAGGTGGTGGTGAAAGAAGTCCAGCGGGGAATCTAAACATTGACGATATCTCGTTTGTTCTCGAAAGAGGAAATGCCCTTAATGGAGAGGTTGGTTGTAGATCAACATATTATCCTAAGGTGGTTGCGTCATTTGCAATTGATGCCGAATCTCGTGGTTACAACGAGTTTACTATTGATACTACGTACTGTAAGAATGATACTAAGACTAGTGGTGTAATTAATTCCATACTGCAATCAATCAAATTCAGCCCAAAAGCCAAGGACTATTTATTAACGGATCATTTATTAGAGGGTGGTGTCTACACCAACAACAAGTATGGTTTTTCCTTTGAGTATCCTTCAGACTACGGCTCATCGAATAAAAGCGGATTTATCTTTTATTTTTCTGATAGAACAAACGACATGCTGATAAATGGAGAAATATTAGAGAACATAAGTAGTTACGATAGCATTAAAGAGTGGTATATGGATCGTAAACATTACACTGGTTGGATTGAGTTAGTGAAAGACTATTCGATTACAGAAATAACTAAAAACAATGTTAATATTATTTCTGATAGATATGCTTCTGCCGAAGGATTCCTGATTATTGAGAATTTTCTTTTGTTGAATACTGGCGAGGTATTGAGCTTAGCTGTTGTGGTTGATCCGAAAGTTAAAGATCAAATTAAAATAGGGGAAGAGTTGAATAATTCTATTATCAATAGTTTCGTGATAAGGTGAATTTATGGAAAACGAACTAAACAACCCATTGCCAGTGAATAATTTGCCACAAACTAACTTGCCAGTCCAGAACGAACAGGCGACTGGGCTTAATAGTAGCATGATGGCTGATCCAGTTATACTCAATTCGACTCCATCGGCTCCAGTTGCAGTACCAGCAGTTTCACCAGAAAAACCTAGAAGCAAGCCGTTTGTAATTATCGCATTGTTGTTGGCAACTCTTCTTCTAGCTGGAGGAGTAGTCTTTTTAGTACTGAATCAAAAAGAAAACACCGACTATGCAGATAAAGAAACCAACCTTACCAAGGAAGTTCAGCTGGGCAATCAGCCCAGCAATCAAAATAAGAAACCAGCGCTTGGTAGAACATTTCAACCAGATACTTCAACCAACTTTACAAAAGATGAGCTCTCGACCTTGGGCGTTGTCAGTTTGCCTATAGGTTTCACTGTTCAAGAAGAATATAAGGGTATAAAGCTGATGAGAAGCCCCAAGGCGAGCTTTAGCGAGCCTCAGTTAAAGCTTTTACATTATTATCTAAGTCTTACACCCCAGAAACTATTAAGCCCCGGTCCGGCAGCCATCGTTATGTTTAAACCAGAAGAAGTTGAGGCTGGTCCTTTTGGGATTAACATAGACACGGTGGCCTTTGCCAGTGGTCCGTATATCTTTTTTAATGAGGAGTCTTTTACTGGACGCTCTCTCAAGGCGGATTCATCTGACCAAGCATACATGTCTTTCGAACACGAACTTGTTCATATTGCTCAATTTAACGAAAGCTTGAACGACATATATAACACAATGACTGAACAAGACTCCAAAAATCCGGTATATTGGACAGAAGTAGCAATGGGTTCAACCTTCGTTGCAGATTTTGCAAAAATCTCTAATTGGGAAAAATCAGAAGCTGATTCTTATGGAGGAAAGATTTTAAAGTATCAATTATCTAGTCCAGAAGATGCCAAAACAACTGAGTATGGGAAAACCGCTATAGTAGAGGATATGGCGGAAGCGGTAGCTGGGGTTGTGGCTACTTGTGATTACCGGTTTGACGCCCAACGAGTGAAGTGGGTGCTTGATTACTTGCGAATCACTATTGATAGTTTAAAACCAGGAAAACTTCCTTGCAGTAGTAGACTACAAAATGTTCAAGCTTGGTTTCCGGATATCGATTACGACAAGAAAGAACTGTATAAAACCAAGTACAGTTTTTCTGATACTCAAGTTTTTCAAAACGAAGAAGTTGGTTCTTTAGAAAGTATCAAAGATTACTATCAAACAGAATTAAATGCTCGTGGATGGTCCGGATCATTAAGTAAAGTTGTTAAAGAAAATGGGGTAGAAGTATATAAGGGGGATTTTAGTGGTAACGATAGAGATCTTTATTTGGAGATGAAAAGCTATGATAATGCCACGGGATACAGCGAAAAACCAATAGGCACGACAGTTAATGTTATCAGTGGGTATAATTTTTAGTTTTTATTTGAAGTTTTGAAGTACAGCACTTTTAATGAATTTAACGATCAATTCCAGTAAACTCTTATATAAACCTCGTTTGTTTGAACATCATATATTACTTCCGCGAATTGTACATCGTTGGTTGGCTTGATTGAATATTTTTCAATGCTTCCATCGATTTTGGGAGTTACTTGAGAAGTTCCCAGTGAACTTTTTAACCATTTACGAATGTCTTCTTCTGGTGCAACAAACCTCACTTGAGATTCTCTAGTAAACCTAGATCCTGATTTTTTAGCTAACACTAACTTTGACATTTTCTCATCAAAATTGTTTAAATGATGCTTCTGATTAAAGTTGTACTTAACTATCGTATTGCTTTCGCCCCTAAATTGGTCTACTTCTTCCCAACCCGTAAATCGATCTATAAAAAGTGAGCGTATTCTAAACCCTTCCTTGGATATTTGTAAGTAGGCAGAGTTAGGTATTAAAGTTATAATAAGAAAAATATCGCATACAATGAAAAGTACTAAGGTTGCAACTCCTTTGAAAACATCAATACTTATCAACCATACTCCTAGAGCAGAAACAACATTATATTTTTCAAACACACCATTCACCTACACCTGGGATCATTTGCAATATAACCAGAATCTGCACTCGAGATTAGAAATACACTGTTAATCAGTAAAATAGCGAAAAGCCAATAGCATAACAGTTAATATTATCTTAGATTTCGCTTGCAAATCAGATACGCACCCTGTAATATAAAAAATGTAGTTCGTCAATTTATGAAACATAACAAAATATCTACTTACATTGGAATAATAGCCTTTTCTATTGGGTTTTTGTGTTTATTGATGTCCATTTTTTTTGTAACCAGGAGTAACACGACATTAAAACCAAGTTATATGGAATTACCGTCTTTTAAAGATGACGGTAAACTTAAAGAGTACTACTCACCCAACCTAGATTTAGTAATTAGCTACTCGCCTTTAAAATACACTGTCTCTGATGATTCCACGGGTTATGTGAGCATTCATTCAGCACGACAGCTACCAATAAGGTATCTCACCGGAATATATACCGTTGTTAAACCCACAGAAAAAGATGTTATCAAGTACATTGTTTCAAATTTAGAAACTACATATGGTGCTGTAAATATAGATAAGCAAGAAAACATCAGAGGCGGGATTACCCAGATCGAAGTCTCTTACACCTCACCAGACCTAACCGATACAAAGATTAAGGTGGTATCCAGAGCTACATATTTAATAAGAAAATTGGATGATAGGTATATCTATACAAAATCTAACTGTATCGGATGCAAGGAAAATTACCTTTCCGCAAACGAAATCAACGATTACAGCAAGGTTTTAAACAGCATTAAAACACCACCGGCAGGCTTTTCACCAATCATCAGATTGGGTATTGAGGACGCGGAGGTTAGTTACAGCCTTGACAGAAAAAGGTGGAATTTTGCCGGACAGAATGTTTTGTCTCACTATTTAACCTATCGAGATACCAAATCACTCTCAGAAAGCTTGCAATCAGATAGTTTCACCAACTTGGATATTGTGGCCGTACAAGAAAGGAATGTAACTTTAGATAGGATTAAATCTACTATTTCCGAGGAAATATCATCCCTCAAGTCTAACAATAACCCCACGGCTGTAGTAATAGTTGATCCAGGATCTCAAGAACAGTACGGCAAACTAACCTTTGCTAAATATTCGTTCACGAGAAAAAGCTTAGGTAACAGGTACCTGGTCACGAAATACTTTGTCTATAACGAAAAGACCGGTTATCTGATAACCATGGTACTTAGTAGCGACAATCAAAACACCTCTGGATACAAAGATGGAATAAGCGTTATACACTCTATTGAATTTGGCGATGTCAAGGAACAAATACAGGGTATAGAAAATACTAGTAAAGTATTAGGTACAAGCACAAACCAAATAAACGTAGCATCCTTACTTGGGCTAAGTTCTGTAGTCCACATCTTTAATAAAAGCTGTGTGAACATTGATGTTAAGGCAGATAACGACTTGCCTCTTAGTGGCGGAAAAGCCTACTTGGTGTGTACAGGTGGATTCGGAACAGGTTGGTTTGTGAACGGTAATGGATATGTGATAACTAACTCGCATGTGTCTAAACCTAACGCACTTGATGTAGCATTAAATGGTCTGTTTTATAATAACGATTACGCACGGGAAAGTTTCTGGGGTGATTATGGCAGGGATATAAATACTATACTCGTTAGTAAGGGTATATCCACAACCGACGAACAGTTTGTAGCTACCCTTATCGCTTCGTTTATAAAATTATCGCAAATTAACTCTAGTGTCTTCTCGATAAACAGAACGGGTGTAATTACCCTAACGCCAAAATACACCAACTATGTTTCTGTATCGAAACCATTTGTAGTTGACAGTAGTACATTAAATCCAACCGATCCTGAAAAATATACCGAAGCACATATTGTTGCAGGAAGAGATATAGACTCGCTGTACGATATTACCCATAAACTATCTAAAAATATCCAGGCTGGAATACTAAAACCTGATATTACTCTATTAAAAACAGGTCTTACAAACACCCCATCGCTAGTGATAGAAAATTGGTCTACCGTAATGCCTGGACAGGAGATTAGTGCTGTAGGCTTTCCTGGTTTAGCTGATAATACCGCTATTTTTAGTGAGGCGAGTTCGGCTACACCCACCCTTACCAAAGGAACTATTAGTGCGATAAAGACTAACTTTGACGGTACATTTAAAATGATTCAGATTGACGCATCCATTTCGCATGGAAATAGTGGAGGACCGATAATTAACAACGATGGAAAGGTTGTTGGCGTTGCAACATACGGACTAAGCGAGCAGGGTTCGGCGGATTTTAATGTAGGAATTTCTTCCGAGGAAGTGCAGAAACTAATAAAAGAGAAGGGGGTGGGAAATTTGGACAGCCCTGTAGGTTTGTATATAGCTAAAGGCGGAACAAATTATGAAAAAGGCTACTTCAAATGGGCTCTAAGGGATTGGGAAAGTGCTGTAAAGAGTTTTCCGCAAGTAGAGGAAATTCTTGACCCATTGATGGCTTCAGCAAATGAAAAAATAAAGACTGGACAGGATAAGACGCCTTTATTTACCATCGGAACTTTATATATTAGTGTTGAAATACTATTTACATCCACAATTGGTTTAATAGTCATGATTATTGGAATTATTATAATATCCAAAAGACACAAGAGACCTATTCAAGTACCAGTTCCTTGTTAACAACTGTAGACAGCTTTTCTGCACTTTTTAAGATATTTTTTGATTGGTCGTATGACTGGCGTACACTAGCCGTCTAGATTACAGGATACCCGTCCTTTCGGTATTTGGTTGGAAGTACATGATAATCGCAGTGGTAAACACAGTTTGTTTGTTTTCTATACTTCACTAGGTTATTATATCGGAAGAGAAATTCGGAGTAACTCGCTCCTCCCAGCTT
>CAZNNN010000035.1:0-5555 GCA_964574405.1 uncultured Candidatus Saccharibacteria bacterium
CGGTAGTACGAATAGTTTTATAAATGCGGGCAACGTCGGCATCGGGACGACGGGACCAGGGAAGAGATTGGATGTATACGACACTTCAGCTGCCCAACTCAGGGTCTACGGTTGGGATAGGGTTTTAGGGGCAAATACAACGGGCGGTCAAATTCAAATCGGAGGTCATGCTACTGATTTTGCTGAGCTTTACAACACAAATGGAGTTTTCTACATTACCAACACTTACAATAACGCCGCTGGTGATATTCGCTTCAAAACAAAAACAGCTGGGACAGCGGTGGATGCGGTCACAATTCAAGCGAGCGGCAACGTCGGCATCGGGACGACGAACCCCCTCCAAAAATTACATGTGATTGGCGAAGCTCGGATTTCAGGTCTTGCAAGCGCCAATTATTATGTCTGTGTAGATGCAAACGGAGATCTCTTTGAAAGCGCCACAGCCTGTGCAGGCTCCGATATTGCCCTCAAAGAGAACATTCAACCCTTAGCAAGCGCTTTGTTGGGTGTACTGGATCTCTCCCCAGTTTCCTTTGACTGGATCGACAAGCAGGGGCGTGGCTCTGCTCGTGAAGTGGGTTTCATTGCCCAAGAAATGGAAAAAATCTTCCCGCAAGTGGTAAGAACCAACCCGGACGGCTTTAAAGGAATAAAATACGATGTGTTTTCCGCGGTGTTGACTCGCGCGATTCAAGAGCAGGAACTTAAAATTGAGGATCTGGCTACGCAGGTGGAAAATCTCACGACTTTGCCTGACACCCCCCAGAACGAACCAACTAGTGAGACCGCGTTCCTCTTTACTCGTGAGATGTATCAATCCACGCAAGATTACCTTGCCTCACTAAACCTTAAGTTGAGCGACTTGGAGACCGCTAAATTAGCTGAATCAAGCAGAATAGATCTTATACAAAGTGACCTAGATGCAGTAAAAGCCCAACTTGATAAAATGGGAGAAAGCACGCAGTCAAGTGAATCCTCCGCAAGTGCAACCCCGTCCAGTATACTAATAGCCATTGAGAACATATATAACGAATTCAAGTCAACCTTAGAAGCTTTAGGCATAATAAAAGGAGAAGACGGGGGGTTGATTATGCAAAACTCGCTAAGCGTGTTGGGAGAAGCCACCCTCATAGATCTTAACATCACTGGCAAATTAACCTTGGGATTACTCCAGATTGACGGAATGCAAAAGATTGGAGAGAGCAGGGAAGCTAGCATCGGAACCGTAAGTGGTGATCTTTACATTATGCCCGCATCAAGTGGGTTGTTAAGGTTTATGGGGGACAAAATAGCCATGGATACAAAGGGTAATTTGGCTATGAATGAGGGAATAATAATGGGAAACAAATCGTTTAGAGATGCGGTAAAGCTAACGGCAGGGGAAACAACAATTGAGGTGGCTAAAGAGTGGGAAAGCGTGCCTACCTCCGTGGCGGTAACCCCGTCTTATAACACCAAGGTTTGGGTGGAGCACGTAAATGCTACCGGTTTTGAAATCCAGGTGGATTCAGAGTCAGACAAAGAAGAAACCCTCTACTGGATTGCCATTTGGTAACATCTTTATTATAAGGCAGATAAAAGTGCTTAGTTAGAAGTTTTCTCGCGAGGATTTTTTTTGTTGGAGGCTTGGATATTCTGTTTGATCAAGATAGCAAGAACCCCAACACCAATTGCCATAAGCAAGCCAACAGTAGAGGCGGAATTCAAGATATTAAAAAGTTCAGTATTTGTCATAATTGTGTTTTCCTTTCTAACTTGGCAAATTTCCAGGAAGAGAATAAAAATAGCGTAGCAATAAGAACATACTTTGTCAATAATAATAGGAACCCTGAAATCGAACCAACTGCGGTGGGTGTAATAAATCCAGCAATAAAAGAAGCCACAGCAACATTTAGGCAGAATTCCGATAGTAGTTTAGCGAGTTTTGAGTCGAATTTCATTTGAGGGAATAATAGCAAAGATGCTAACATGGTGCAAGAGTAATTATTGTCATTTTAAACAATGTGTTGTAACATTCCAGATAAAATGGGCGACAAAAAAGAAAGCGCCCTGCCCGAGCGGGAAAATCCGCCCACGCCAAACAAATTAATAGAACCGGTAAAGATATACTTATCGCAAAAACCTGTGGTAGACTCACTGTGTTGCCCGTATTGCCAGTCAAAAAAATTTGTAAAAAGGGGAGTGAGAAAAAATAAACTAGAAGAAGTTCAGCTGTACCTATGCAGTGTTTGTGCCAAAACCTTTACGCCAAGAGCTGTAAAAGGACGACATTATCCCCTAGAAACCATCTTTGAAGCCATTTCCATTTACAACATGGGTTATTCGTTTGAAGATGTAGCTAAAATAATAAACGCTAAAAAGCTTGGAGACATTTCTTTAAGTCCATCCACAATTTCTGATTGGGTAGAAGAGTTTAAAGAAAACATTCCGTACCTAAAAATGCGACCTTATGCTGTGCAACTAGCTAAACCCAAGGATGTGGTGCAAACAGCTACCTTGGCGCATCAACAGCTTTACCGGTATCGCTTCCACTGGGCAAAGTGTAAATTGATAATAAAGAGCGACTATTCAAACAGAAATTTTATTCCGCTCATGGAATATTTACAGATGGTGCCGGCGGAGTGTCCGCACCAGTTTTTTCAAGAAGGGGAGCGAGCCTCCGAGTCGTCCCTAACATTTTCCAAAACCAATATGATTGTGCGTTCCAAGCAAAATTACGCCACAAGATTAACAAGCTTCTTTTTGCAGGGGGCAAAGCAAAGAAAAGATCGGCACGATTTATTGGAAAAGTTCTTTTTGTATAACGATTCCGTAACAGTGGCTACGGAAGTACCGGTTTATATTACCAAAGAGGATTTAGAGCATTTTAGAGTTAAATTGGGATTTGAATACAGCCGTCCCGATGCCGATCTTGTGGCTACTTCAAATCAATTGTCTCCCGAACCGTTACCCAAAATCATTACGGGTCACATTGACCTTGTTCAAATTAGAAACGGTCAAGTACATATTATGGATTACAAACCCAATGCGCAAAAAGAGCAACCCATAGACCAACTTACCCTTTACGCCATGGCTCTTTCCCGCCTTACGGGTTTACGCCTTTTTGAGTTTAAGTGTGCGTGGTTTGATGAAAATAATTACTTTGAATTTTTCCCCCTACATGTGTTATATAAGCCTAAAAAGGTGAAAAGAAGAAAACAGGTGGAGACCAAAGAAGGCATGTATAAAATTAATAGCCGGGTAGATAAAATTGACTCGTTTGCCCCGGCAAAAGCAAAAAATGTTGGAAATGAGGTGAAACTGTGAGTTATACTTATACAAATTCAAATGTAACAAATTCGCCAAAAAATTACGCGCAAAAGTCTTACGGCTCGTCGTTTAGAGCGTTTACCCCCAAGTCCCCGGTAAAATCCTTTAGAGATTTAGAAACCTATCAAAAAGCCCTGTTTTTAGGGGTGGCGGTGTGTAAGGAAGTGCAAAAAAACCTTGAGAAAGGTGGTGCTTCCCCTCTTAAAGCTTCCGTGGCTGACAAATTATGTCAAACTGCTCTGGAAATGTCGCAAAACATTGCCACGGCACACTCCATAAGGTTTAGCGATTCGGGTGGGGGAATTAAGATTTTGGAAAAAGCCATGCTAAGTTGCAATCTAGTATGTGTTTATTTGGAACAATTTCAAGGTTTTCTTGTACCGGGGGAAATTGAGCCCGCGTTTTTTGAGGAGAAAATTAAAGAGGCGTTGGTAATAAGGGGAAAAGCCATGCGGTTGCAAGCTAGTTGGAAAAAGTTTAGCAAGGAACAATAGCTTTGCGACCTATACTCCGCTTTTTAGTTTGTGTCCTTATTACGAGAATGTCTTTTACCAAAAGCAATATACAAAAGCAGGAAAGCAATTACCAAAAGAACAGTTCCAATTTGAGCGGTATCAAAGATTTTAATAATGTTCATGTTTCTAATTTCTCCTCAATTTTAACCGAAACCAGCAAACACAATGTACCCGACAAGATATATTTTGTCAACAACCAAAAGAGGCTTGAGCCTGAAATAAAGTTGGGGGTAATAAAAACTGTTGCAAACCAAGCAGCAGATATATCTATAAATAGACCAGATAGACATCTTAGCCAAGGTTTTTAGAAAGACCCTTTCATTTGAGGGAATCGTAGCAAAGATATTAACACATTACAAGAGGGATAATTTGTATACTACGCAACAAAGTCTATACTATCTAAATGAAAGTTTTTGTGGTGATTACATCTTTTAAC
The DNA here is from genome assembly GCA_964574405.1 of uncultured Candidatus Saccharibacteria bacterium. Classification (GTDB taxonomy): domain Bacteria; phylum Patescibacteriota; class WWE3; order UBA101185; family UBA10185; genus JBBAAW01. Next base: position 4,261 of record CAZNNN010000035.1, read on the forward strand.
GAACCTACCACTATCGGAAAAGCGATTGAGCAGATTATTTGTCCAAATAAGGATCTATCGTCTGATTTACGACTTTTTATTACATCCCCAGACGGACCTACCCTGAAAAAAGCAGAAGAAGTATGCCAAAGTGTTGGGTTTACCAATTTTCGATTAATCCAGGATGCGGGGCAGGGGAAAGCGTGCGCGATAAATTTAGCTATTGAGACAATCACAAAGTATCATGTTGTCAGTCAAGAAGAAGATCTGCTAATTCTCACCGATGGCGATATGTATGTAGCGGATGACGCTATAAAAAATTTACTCAAAGCCGTTGCGAGTCTCGCCTGTGTCGAGACAGACTCCACGAAGCAATCTATACTCGGCGGGGTAGGAGGTCGCCCGGTTTCTTTGGACAGTCGTACAACCATGTTTGGTTATTACTCCCATCTTTTTTGTGAGGCCGCGCATCAAAAACGCCTATCAGCAAATCCCACAGTCGATTTGATACAAGATCCTGACAAAAACAGCGTGGACGCATTGGGTCAAAAGGTACGCCACCCAACTTTGAAGAACAAGGATATGGTTTCCATGAGTGGCTATCTCTATGCCATCCAGCCTGTGGAAGGGATATTTCCTATTCCGCCAGAAATTCGCGCGGAGGATGCCTATATTTCTCAAAAACTTGCCGACTTGGGTTATAAAATCGCTTATGCTCCCGATGTTTTGGCTTATGTAAAGTTTCCCAAAAATTTGGGCGACTGGTACAAGCAAAAAACAAGGTCTTTAGGTGGCAATGTTCAGGTAAGTACATCCGTGCGATCTATTACTCAAGATCTGCAAATGCTGTTTTTTCCTTTACTTTTTGCCAAGTCGCTCAAAGAGTTTTTCTGGTCGCTCCTGCTATACCCTCTGCGACTTTTTCTTTGGGTAAGAATCTATTGTAACCACGCCTTAAAACGCTATAAACCGGGTGCTTGGGATAGGATAGAAAGCTCTAAATAAATTGGTTTTGGCAGGGGCGGAAGGAATCGAACCCTCGTTTTTGGTTTTGGAGACCAAAATACTACCACTGTACGACGCCCCCGTGTTCACTTTAACTTCTGTTTTTCTTTGTGCGCGGTAGTTTTTTGACACTTTTTGCAAAACTTTTTAATTTCCAGCTTTTCTGCGTCGTTAACCTTGTTTTTAGAAGTAACATAATTAGACGACTTGCAAACTCCGCACTGAAGCCCTATTAACACTCGATTTGTTTTTTTAGCCATAATATTCTCCTTTAGCCGTGTAATTTTATCATACTTTTTGGCGACATGGAG
>CAZNNN010000036.1:0-5519 GCA_964574405.1 uncultured Candidatus Saccharibacteria bacterium
GGGAAATCAGCCGAGGCAGGGCGAATCCAAAACCCCAGACAGATTGTTTCGCCTTACCGATTCCGATTTTCAATTTTGGCGGAGGGTGTGGGATTCGAACCCACGCGCGACTTTTACACCGCGACGGTTTAGCAAACCGTTGCCGTAACCACTTGGCTAACCCTCCCCGCTTTGGTGAGATTATTATACCCCATGTTATATACTAGAGTCGTGAAAAACAAAGCAAAAAAGCATTTTCAATCACAAGAGGTAAAACCGCCCCAGCAGGTTGCGCTAAAAAGCTTAAAAGATATTATAAATTTTTATCGACTCAACTGGACAATACTTCTACTCATTGCTGTGGTAACAACCATTACCTACGCCAACGGGTTAGGCGGGCAATTTCTTTCTGCCGACGATATCCCAGGTATTGTGCAAAATCCCAAAATCCGCCAGTTTGGGGAAGTGGTAACGACGCTAAATATTGTGTCCATCTACACCTCCGTCGTTTTTATTATTTTTAACGGCAGTCCTGTGGCTTTTCACATGGGCACGCTAGTTTTTCACATTCTTAACACCTACCTGGTATTGCTTTTAGCCTACCAACTTTTTGGCAAGCGCGTAGCTCTTTATGCGTGTCTCATTTTTTGCCTGTTACCAAGTGGCAGCGAGGCGGTTTTTTGGATTGCCGGCATGGGTTATGTTTTTCAAGCTTTTTTTAGCTTACTTTGTATAAATTTATATCTTCTTTTTAGGTCGACCAAAAATTGGCGCTTTCTTGTGGCGTCAACGCTAATTTACGCTTTTGCGTTAATTTTTCTCCAAACGCCGTGGATGCTTACTGTACCGTTTATAATTGTTGCACTTGATTTATTTGTTGCTTACCCCCTCCCGTGTCGACCTAATCCTGTAAGCGAATTAAAAGCCCGCGGGTACTATTTGGTGTACTTTTTTTCCGCGGGGGCGTTTTGGGCAATTTTAATGAAAGGCGCGTTTGCCCACCGAGCCACGGCTTTGGTAACGGACTACTATTTTAATCCCGCCGAGTCCACCGCTCTTCTTAAACGCGCGCCTTACACTATTTATAAGGCGGTGGAGCTATATATTTTCCCTTGGCGACTAAGTTTTTTTCATGAAGAGGCTCTTACCCCAACCGTTTACGCCTTGATGGTGGCGGCAACTATAACGATAATTAGTATAATTGCCTACCTGCTATTTAAAAAGTCCAAATATGATGGCCTACTTTTGGTTATTTTGGCGTCCATTTTGCCCACCTTAAGTCCCGTGCAGGTGGCGTGGTTTATGGCAGAACGCTATTTGTACCTTGGTGGGGCTTTTTTTGCTATGCTGGTTTCGCTTCTTCTTATCAAGGTGGACCATAGATACAGCCTTAAAAATCTCGCTAATTATATTTTAGCAGTACTGCTTATTTTCTACTCTGTGCGACTTGTTACCCGCGCGGGCGATTTTAGAACTAGCAAAACCTTGTGGTTAGCCACCCAAAAAACCGCGCCAACTAGTTATAGAGTTTATAATAATCTAGGTGATGTATATTCTAGCGAACAGGATTGGGATATGGCGGTGGCGAGCTTTAAGGAGTCAATTGCTTTAGCCCCAAATTACGCCGACGCTATTCATAATTTAGGTTTTACTTACATGCTAATGGGGGATTACGAAAACGCCAAAAAGTATCTTTTAGAGTCGTACCAAAAAAATGGGCGACTTTATCAGGCTTTGGAAAAATTGGGGCAAATAGAATTAAAGCAGGGGAATACGGAAAAAGCCCAGGAATATTTTGAGGAAGTGCGCAGGGTAAATGCGGGGTTTGTTAGCCCGTAACGCGCTTGCGTTTTTGAACTCGGCGTCTAATATTTTTTCTTTTTTGCGCGTCGCGCTTTTTCTTTTTTAATGCCATAACTTCCTAACTAACCAGCTTAACGGAAAACTTCATGCGTTTAACATTGCCGTCCGCATCTATTATCTCTAATGTACCGTTTTCCTTGTAATAGTCAACCAATTCTTGTGAGAGAATCTCGCGCGTGTCCTTAAGCTCTTCCATTTTTTCTTTAATTTCCTCCTGATAGCCCTTAATGGTTGCCGTACTCATAATGCGATCTTTTTTCTCCTTTTTGATTTTCTTGGTTTCTTCCTCTTCTTCCACCATTTTGCCGTAATTGGGATCGTCCATGAGCGCATCCTCCAAGCTAGCCTTAAGTTTGGTGATTTCGTGCACTAGATCATCTAGGATTTTGAGTCGTTTTTGAATTACGCCAGTTTCCATGTGGATAGGTTACATTGTTTAAGCGACTTTGGCAAGGCTCGTGTATAATGAGCGGGTTGGTTGTTGACGATGTTGTAGCGAGCGATTCAAGTCCGCAGAAAAATCCGCGAAGCGTTTTTTCGCAGGACTTGAGAGTGAGTAGCGGGGTGTGGCGCAGTTGGTAGCGCGCCAGTATGGGGTACTGGAGGCCGCAGGTTCGAGCCCTGTCACCCCGACCATTATTTTGTTACAATTGAGACAAAATGATTAAGAAACATCTTTGGCTAATTATAAACCTAGTTTGTCTGGCTATCTTCTTATACAACTTTGTTGGCATATACGCTTGTGAAAGCCTTCCTTTTTACAACTCCCAAGGTATTCCAGATTTCATTTTTTGGGGGGTTTATGGAGACTATATGTTTGGGTGTAGTGTTGGTTACGCATTGGCAACTGGTTTTTTCGATCTTGTGTGGGCTAGTGTAACCTTATTAGGTCTTCTTTTTTCTTGGTATAAAAAGTGGCTAAAAAGGAATTTAATAACCTCATTAACATTTATTATTATTTGGGGTATATTATCTTCCTTCTCCTATTTTCACGAGCAGGAAAGGACTAACATTATTGCTAGGGAACAAACTACTAAAATAGAGCAGGAGAAGAGATTAGAGGATGTAGAGAGACATAAAGAAGCAAATACTCCCGGGAATTATAATGTTAGTAATTGTCGTGACACTTTAGATAGGCAGTTTTCTAAAAATCCCGTGATTAGGATTGATTGTTTTGTTAGTGTAAAGATGACGGGTACTTATGTATTGAGGGGAACTCTGCAACCTGTCGACAGTCCTACTGATGGCTTTGACCCAGTTATTTTGGAATCTGACTCTCCCGCATGGGGTTTACAGGACGAGACTGCTGTAATGGTTCATTTTAATTATAGACATCTGGCTAAGAATAAAGTTATGCCGGATGGTCGTTATGTCTACAAAATCTATTTTTATCCTGACGGGGATCTTGGGGACAAGCTTTTTCCACACACCTACACAGGCACCACAGAAAATAGCTATTTAGGTTCCATGTTTAGCGATTTTCCTTTTAAACCCGTCAATTGATCGGAAAAATGAGTCGAAAAACCGTATTTAAACCCGTTATTGCAGTAGTTATAGCGTCTATATTTTTAGCCGGCGCATATCTAGCTTTTATGTATGGGCGGTTTTATAACATTATTGGAGAAAAAAACTTGCCAAGTCTGTATCAACAAAAGCAATTTGCGTTAGAAAATTCCCAAAAAGAGGGCGTTGTAAAATATGAGCTTTGGGTGATAGCTTAACTGCGGGAGTTGGTAGTAACGATGTAAAGTCCACCTTTGTTTATCAAGTGGCAAAGAAGTTATCCCAGCAGTTTGGCAAGGTTGGGGTGGTTAATTTGGGTGTATCTGGGGCAACCAGCCAGGATCTTATAGTGGGGCAGTTACCCCAAGTCGCACAGGAAAAACCGCAGTATATTACATTGTTAACCAGTTGCTAACCAAAACAAACGCTCAAATAATTTTAATTAACCTGCCATATTTGGGAGCTTCCAATGTTGTCCCATTTCCTTTTAATAATGCTTTGGACATGCGAACCAGGCAGTTTAATAAGATTATTTTAGAGGTTGGACAGGGTGGTGGGCTAGGCGGACGAGTTAAAATAATAGATTTGTATTCCCCAATGTGTCAACCCTTTTTGGTGGACTCTAAGTATTACGCCTCCGATCACTTTCATCCTTCCGACGAGGGCTATTTACTGTGGGGGAAAATCATCAATGCAGATTAGTGTTGTTGACCCGATTTTCCAAACTAAGTTAGTTATTGCTCTGTTGGCGCTAGCGGTTGTTCTTACGACCAAAAAGAAACAGGTGGGAAGTGCTCTAGACACCAACTAAAAATGCTCGCTAATCGATTTGTTGGTATAATATCCGCATGCAAAGTTTGTCAGATACAAAAGTCAAACAAAAATACCTAGATCCCACCATGTTTGGGAATTTGGTGTGGGACTACAAAATGTTGCCCCAGGAATTTTTTGACATTTTGGAGAATAAACGGGTTTTGGGTAATTTCAATCAGGATTGGGCAATAGGCAGGGTTTTGGAACATACCAATTATTACGACGCTATGGGGCTGGTAAGTTTGCCTACTCTTCATGCACGCTGGTCGAGTGTAGAAAGTAGAATTTTTAATAAGGAGCTTGCACATGGATACAACTATTTATTACAAAGACAAGCTTTATCCGCTACAAGATAAAGTTTTAAAAATTATTAACGCTTTAGGTACGCCGTTTTATTTAACGGGAGGAACTGCGTTGTCTCGGTGCTATTTTAATCATCGATACTCCGATGACCTGGATTTTTTTGTTAATAAAGATGCCAATTATCAAGTTTGTGTGGCAAAAATTATAGATGGACTCACAAATTTGGGGATTGCTGAACTTAGGAAATTTGACACTTTTTCATCTTTTAAGGTAGCCGATTTATTAAAGGTTGACCTAGTTAACGATATTCCGTCCCATATTGGAGGTTTTAATACTTTTGATATTTACTCAAAAGTGGATAATCTCCAAAATATTTTGTCAAACAAGATTAGTGCCTTGGTGAGTAGAGACGAGCCAAAAGATGTGGTGGACATCTGGACTATTGCCAGGTCACAAAAGGTTGATTGGAAGCAGATATTTGTGGATGTTTCATCTAAAGCGGTGGGGATTTTTCCCCCAAAAATTGCAGAAAGGTTGGAAACATTTCCATTGGAACTTTTGGATAAAGTAATTTGGATTGAGGAAAAAAGTCCTGATAAAGAGCTGTTTAAAGTTGATTTGCAAAAAATAATTGATATAATGTTACAACCATAGTTTATGGAATTTCACCCTGTTGTCCAAATAATTAAAGAGCTTCTGAATAATCGCCAAATTAAGTACGACTATTTTGAACACGAACCTGTAAGAACCAGCGAGGAGGCTTCTAAAATCAGATCCGACTACACCTTAAAACAAGGTGCAAAAGCGTTACTAGTTAAACTTTATTTGCGAGGTGGGCAGGAGAAGTTTGTAATGTTGGTAGTGCCGGGTGACGCCAGGTTTGACGGAAAAAAAGTCAAAAAATTGTTTGACGCTAAGGATATGCGTTTTGCCACGGAGGAGGAAGTGGGCAAGGTTACAGGGGGCGTGCTGGTGGGCGGAGTTCCACCTTTTGGCAGTTTGTTTGGTCTGGAAACTTATATGGATCACAAGGTTCAGCAGAATGAACGCATAGTTTT
>CAZNNN010000037.1:0-5409 GCA_964574405.1 uncultured Candidatus Saccharibacteria bacterium
TTTGCCGGCGCAGGGATTCCATGCCACGGCGACATGAGAGGGTTCGGTCGGGGCGACCGAGGCATTGGCGACGGGTGTCGCCATGGTGGTCAGCAGGGCGCTGACCAGGACGAAAATCGCGATGACTACGCGAAGAAACATGGGAAACTCTCCTTCCGCCTTTCTGGGCGGATGAATGGTTAGCCCGTGGCAAGAGCGCTTCGGGCTTGGTCTGAATGGACCAAGTCAACCGGCAGTAGCTGAATCAGTCCATCCAAACTTAGTCGTAAAAATTATTGTTAAAGAGCCACTATTTAAAGGGCAGAAATATTATTCTATCAAGTTGCCGGGTATTTAGCAAATCAGATTGCAGTTTGTCTAACCGCGTAGGTTTTTCTACCGGAAGCCTCAAAGTACACACGCATCATGAGCTCGCCTAATAAGCCCGTCATAATAAGCTGAACCCCCACCACTAACATCAACACGGAAGCTATTAACAACGGTCTATCGCCAATGCTCTGCCCCAAAAGCTTTAAAATCGCCAAATAAACCATTCCCAAACTGCCAATGCCAGAAATTATCGCCCCCGTAAAGCCAAAAAGTCGTCCCGGCATCATACTAAACGGCTTGCGAGCAAATTTAAGCATAAACGCTAAAGTTATAATGTCCAGCAAAACCTGTACCGTGCGCTTGCTCCCCTTGTAAGCAGAAACCCCAAAGTCCCTATCCTTAAAGTCCACTTCAAACTCTATCATTTTAGCGCGGTAAACGGTTAGATAGTCCGGAATAAACCTGTGCATGTCGCCGTAAAATTTTAAATTATCCACCAAAACGCGAGCAAAACCTTTCATGCCAGAACCTCTATCCTGCATGGTAACACCAGAAACTCTGCTAATTATTTTATTAGCCAAACCACTTTTAGCCTTTTTCTCCCCGCCCCAGCGGTTTTTTCTATTGGTGTTTACAAAATCATAACCTTGCTCCAAAAGCTCCACCACTTTTGCTATATTCTCCAAGGGGATTTCTAAATCAGCGGACACCGTTATTACATAATCCCCGTTTGACGCATCAAACCCAGCTTGGTACGCACAGCTTTGCCCAAAGTTCCCCATCAGTCGCACACCTTTAATAGTGGCATCTTTTTGGGCGTAATCCTCAATTATTTTCCAAGTGCCATCTTTACTCCCATCGTCCACCGTAATAATCTGGCTTTTATAGAGCGACAATCTTGAGTCGGTCTTAAAAAGTTCCAACAGCCCGTCCAAAGTTCTATTAATATTATTCTCTTCATTGTAGCAAGGGATAACGATAGATATTAGCTTTACACCGTCCACGATTTTTCTCCTTTCTTATACCATTCCGGTTGCTTTAAAAACCAGTCGTAATACTTTTCCATCATTTGATCCAAGGTAATGGTTGGACTGTAACCAATAAGTCTTTTAGCCTTGCCGGTGTCCGCACAAGTAACTTGCATCTGCCCAGGACGATCCTCTCTAACCGTCTTTATCTTTTTTCCTGTAACTCTTTCTGCCGACTCTAGTAGATCTTTAAGGGTAACGGGGTTAGAACTTCCAATGTTAAGCACTTCATACTTAAAAGGCTTAGTTAAACCTGCTTCCACCGCCTCCATCATATGTTGAATGTATGTATAATCGCGCGAAGATTCCGTCCCCTGATAGAGAGTAAAAGTATAACCATACTCCGCTGCTCTAATCAGTTTTGGAATGGCCATATCGGGTCTAAGCCTAGGTCCAATTGGGTTAAAAAACCGTAAAATCGTTACATTTAGGTTAAAACAAGAAGAATAAGCGTAAAGAAGCACTTCCCCAGCCTTTTTACTGGCAGGATAAATCCCCAAAGGACCATCTGTACTCATTTCCTCTTTGTACGGAACCGTGTTTGCACCGTATACTGAGGAGGTAGAAGAAAACACAAAGCTCTTAACACCTTTTTTAACAGCAAACTCTGCTAAATTACTAGTACCGTCTATATTGTTGTAAACCCAAGTATTGGGATCCGCATTGGATTGAGTTACTCCCGCATACGCTGCAAAATGGGCTATGCCCTCAATTTCATTTTCCTCAAAAACTTTCCAAAGAGCCACCCTATCTGTTATATCTGTTCTACAAAGTTTAAACTTTGAGTGTTCTTTAAACTCGGAAATATTAAATTCCTTAATTTTTGGGTCGTAAAAATTGTTAAAATTGTCTATTCCTACTACTTCATAGCCCTTGTTTAAAAAATATTCGGTTAAATCGGAACCAATAAACCCCGCACATCCTGTAACAAGAATTTTCATATACTTATTTTAGCACGCCTGAAAATTGCCCGAGATCGGTTTTACTTAATCGGATTGACACTGCCTTATCGTGATTTATCTGATCTGCTAGCAAAAATGTTATTAAAAAGCTGGTGTCAAGATAATATCTGCCCATACTAATTGTAGTTAAGAAGGGCTTTTTCTATATCGAGTTTATTTAACCCTTTTTTTAACCTAAACATCCCAGCAAGCGCAAAAATACCAGCGTCTAACACTGTTCGCCTAGTTAAAACTGCAGTCTCTAATTGAGTTAAAGCTCTTAATCTTGCCATAAAGCTATTGTACCACTATTTTTGCGTAATCCCCAAAAGCAAAGCCTGGGCGGCTTGGGTGGTAATGTTTAGTTCCCACAGCGGAGCTTTTTTAATAATAAGTTGACTCGCCGAGTCGCACATGGGATCAATTACATTAACGCTCCCAAAACGATTATTCTTACTGGAATTAGCAATATTTATAATAGTAGCTTTAGCCAAGTCGCGCTGAATTTCCGTGTACACATAGCCCAAATCCGTAAGCTCGTTAGCACCTAAAATAATAGCGGTATCAAAATCAAAGCCCGCATCCAGTTTAGCTCTAACTTTTAAAGCTGGGTCAAAATCTTTACTCACGGGCGCCAACTTAACTTTTAGCGTTTCACCCTCCGGCTCGTACCAAGCTTTAGCGTTATGCTCGCCCGCGTAGTCAATAGAAACCGTAAGTTGTCTTTGAGAAAAAGTAGTAATAATATCCTGCTCCTGGATAAGCCCTTTACAGCTTTCTGGTACGACTCCTGGGTACAAAAGTTTGGAGTTTTTCTCCAACGCTTTAAGCATTAAATGCAGGGCTACTCCGGCACAAAACGCGTCTACGCCCCCACCTACGGCGGGCAATATAGCCACATTTTCTGCACTATGGAGCAAATTGGTTATTTGATCGTTTGTTTGTAAGTCTATTTGCATAGAAAAAACCTTTGCATAACTAGTTGGACAGGGGAAATATACTATAACAACGGGTAATTCTACCCTAAATAACCCATAGTGTCAAACGCTTATCGTTAGACCGTACTGTCACAGACAGCGCGTTTTACTAAACGCGACAAAATACAATCACATTATCAGAATTAGTTCTTCTGGCAATAATTACGGATTTTACACTACTAAAAACGCCTTCTAACGAGTCAATAAACAAATTAACCTGCTCTTGATGATGCTCCAAATATAGTCGGTTAAAAACCACCAGACCCCCCGGCACTACCAAGTTTTTAACTCCGGCAAAAAAGTTACCACTGGTGCCTAAATCCGGGTATTTTTGCCCACAATAAATGTCCACCACCACCGCCTGAAAGCTCTGCGGTGGAATGCCAAACTCCTCCGGCACAGCAATCACTTTTAGTGCATCGGCCACAATAATTCTGTGATCTTTAATGTCATCCAAAGCAAAGTATTTTTTGGCTACCTCAACCATGGTTTTATCAATTTCCACGCTAGTAATGTGAATCCCTGGAAACTTTTTTGCCATTAAATGTTGCATGGAACCTCCACCCAAGCCCAAGACCATTACTTTTACTAAATCTGGTTGTTGGTCATGTAGGTTTTCTACTAATCGCCCCCAAACTTGTTTACTCGCATTAGGTGAATCCCAATTAACGGATTGTGTCATCCCATCTACATATAATTTTCTGGTGGAACCAATTTCAACTACACTTATTTTGCCATTAATCTCGGAATCAACCTCGTAGATAGTTTTTGGCATTTTAATACCGTCAAAGATATTCATGTGCTTACATATTACAATTTTCACTTGATGACTTCAAGACCATTTAGATACGGACGCAAAACTTTTGGCACTACCACGCTTCCGTTCTGTTGTTGATAGTTTTCAAGTATTGCCACAATGGTTCTACCCACCGCGCAACCCGTATCGTTAACCGTATGCACAAAGTCCGTTTCCCCTGTACGCGTTTTCCATTTAGTGTTGTACCTACGGGCTTGGTACTCCTTGGCGTTAGTATCGCTCCCCAGCTCTATAAACTCACCACTTTTGGGCAACCAGGCTTCAAAGTCGTACTTTTTAGAGGTAGCAAAATAGCCCGCATCGCCACTACACATTAAAATTATGTGGTAGGGAATCTCCAGCGATTGCAAAAACCATTCATTTAGCGACAAAAGGTAGTCGTGCATTTCTTGCGACTTACTGGGATGACATATTAAATCCATCTCTAATTTGTCAAACTGATGTACCCGCTTAATCCCCCGCACATCCTTCCCCCACGACCCAACTTCCGTTCTAAAGCAGGTGGTAGTAGCAAAAAACTTTTGGGGCAAATCCTCTTCTCGTACAGTTTTTCCCATGTAGTAGGCAAAAAGCGCGGGCTCTGAAGATCCCACCAAATATAGCCCCGTCCCCTCCTCCACCCCCTTGCTGTCGATCCTATAAACCTGCTCCTCGTCCCCCGGAAAATGTGAACTCCCAAAAAGCGCCTCCTTTTTAACCATCAGTGGCACTACCATGGGAGTAAAACCTTCTGCCAGTAATCTTTCTTTTAAATGGTCTAGTAATGCATATTGTAATAATGTAGCTGTTCCTTTAAGGTAGGTAAAACGACTTCCAGAAACCACCGCACTTTGTTTATTATCGATAATACCCAGTGACTCTCCTAAATCCAAGTGATCCTTACCTTCAAAAGCCAATTTTGGCATCCATTTTTTAGAAAAGTTTTTTTTACCTAATTCCTCTGCACCAAAGTACCCCCGCTCTGGCGACCACGCCTTAATTTCCACATTGTCGGATTCGTTTTTCCCCACTGGTACAGATTCATCCAGCATGTTGGGAAACCAATCCATGTGCCATTGCCACTTTTTATCTAGTTCCCCTAGATCCACCTCCAAAAGCTTTATTTGCTCTTTGGTTTTTTTTACTTCCTCAATCACTTCCGGGGATGGTTTACCTGTAGCACCGGAAAGTTTATTTCTCAACGCTCGTAAACTCTCAATTTCCGTTATTACCAAACGCTTTTTTTCGTCGACTCTTAAAAAGTCGTCCACCTCAAACTGCGGACCTGATACCATGCGATTTTTTATATTCTCTTTTACCTTTTCCGGATTTTCTCTTATAAATTTTGCGTCCAGCAT
>CAZNNN010000038.1:0-5246 GCA_964574405.1 uncultured Candidatus Saccharibacteria bacterium
GCGGGTTTGAAAATATTTTAATTAGGTATGTGGGCAAGAGGAAGGGGAGTGAGGCTAAAAAAATTATTGACGCTAAAATTCATAGTACCCATGGGGCATACGCACCGTATGGGGGACAGGGAGGAAGCGCGGACGCTAGACCCGCAGGCACGGAACAGGTGTTTGATACCAAAACTCTGGTTAGGTACAAAGATCTGCTAAACCAAGGGCGAATTTCAAAAAAGGAATATAGCGACTTGTTGCAAAAACACTTAAAAGGCTAACATTATTCATGCAAAAATCTGCCTCCGTTAAATTTAGGCCAAAACCACCAGCTTTAAGGCTAATTAAAAACACCTGCGCCCCGCCGTTTTGAAAATCCTTTACCAGTTTTCCACGATCTTTAGTGCCACCGTCCAAATATAAATACGCTAGCTTTGCTTTATCCAACACCTCCTTGGCAAGCGCCAAAAAGGAAGTAAACTGACTAAAAATAAGCACCTTGTGGTTTTGAGCCACCAACAGCTCGATGTGTTCGGTTAAGGCTTCTATTTTAGCGGATGGCACATTTTTGTGTTTGGCATCCACCAGTTGAGGGTGCAAGCATAGTTGGCGCATAATAGTAAGGGATTTTAAAATATCAAAGCGGTTTTTAGTAAGCCCACCCTCCGCCATAAGACCCAAAACGCGCTGGCGCTCTCTGGCTAAATGCAAATCGTAAATTTTTTTATGTTCTGGCATCATTTCCAAAAACATGGTTTGCACAGTTTTCCCCAGCCCCATATCGTCGACCAAAATACCACCTAAACTGTAATTTCGTAAAAAATATAACCAAGAAAGCCCGTCTTGTTGGTATGATCGCAGGTTACCTAAAAAAGTTTTAGCGGGGACTTGCGGGGTAATTTCTTTAATATTGTTAAGTTTGGTAACGGTTTCTTCCCACTGCCTAGCTTGTTTGGATATTATGCCCAGTTTTTTAAGTTCTTCCCAAAAGCCCACTTGAAACATTCAATGTTCTGAACACGACCTTGAGTAAAATAGTCTTTGCCTTTAAAAAAGGAGTTGGGATCTACCTGATTGCGAACTTCGTCTATTGTTAAGCCAGTAGCTTCAAACATGGGTGGTATTATAGTTTTCTGGGGCGGTTTTGCAACTGACACAAGGCTAAAGTTTGTGTATAATAGGCGTTACGGTGATACCAAGCGTGCGGCGGTAGTTCAGTGGTAGAATGTCTCCCTTCCAAGGAGAAGGTCGCCGGTTCGAGCCCGGTCCGTCGCTCCATTTTGCCCTCGTAGCTCAGTGGATAGAGCAATTCCCTTCTAAGGAAGAGGTCGTGCGTTCAAGTCGCACCGGGGGCACCATTAAGTCTTAAAAACTACTTTTCTTTTTATCAAAAACTCCACGTTAAAAGAGTCGATGAAACCAAGTCGCCCCATAATTGGAGGTATGTTATCGTTTTCGGATATTGCCATGGGGACATAGTGTTCCACTTCCCCTAGTTTTATCCTTAAAAGCTTCTTTAACATAAATATTTTCTGATCTCCTCCTATTCCCGTTGTCCATTCTTTATTACAATCCTGATTTAATGAAATTCCTAAAGAATTTGAAAAATACTTAGGTAGTATGCTGTGATCTGCTCCTGTGTCTACAACCATCCAAACCTTTAGCCACTTATTGTAGCTATTAGAATATAAAAAGACCTCTGCCACAGGACGATACAGTTTACCAAAACGGCAGAGTCCCGCGTCCTGATAGTCAAAAATTACATCCATAAAATTAAAGTGCGGGGTTTGGGAATGTAGGAAATTTCAGGAATAATTTTTGGGTGATCTTTATTAAGTCGGTCTAAAATTTTAACCACGCCATTACCAGTTGCCGACGAGTAAACTCTGTCGCCCGCTACAACAACATGCCTACCTCTATACTTGGGATTACTGAATATTTTTGATATTTTTGAACTTTTGTTTGCGTATATCATGCCTCTATTTTAACAAAATCAAAAGAATTCCTCAACTGCGGATTTGGTTGTATAATATCCCAGTTAAGGGCGAGTGGCGGAATGGCATACGCGGCAGACTTAAAATCTGCTGGCCGCAAGGTCGTGAGGGTTCAAGTCCCTCCTCGCCCACCACAAAAACACAAAGTGTGCTATACTACTAAAGTTGTGATTGATCGAAATTGATGTAAGTAACCCTTTATCCGTTTTGCTCGTCCATTAAAGAAAAATATTATGATGACTATGAGAAACAAAAGTGCTAATAGAGGTGGTTTCCGCAGTGGCTTTAAAAATCAGCGGAGAAACCCATACCGGGGAAGTGCGGTAACTCACGATAAATACATTTTCAAAGCCCTGGATACCAGCGCGCGCCAAGATAGCGTATATGAAAAACAAATGGCCTTTAGTGACTTTCCGCTCCATCCTAAACTCCTAAAAAACATTGCTTCTAGGGACTATTTTCACCCTACAAAAATTCAAGCCAAGGTAATTACCCCCATTTTAGAAAATCGTGATCTTATTGGACTTTCTGCTACGGGTTCAGGCAAAACAGCAGCTTTTTTAATTCCCATTATCAACTCTTTGCTGGTCGACCCAAAAAAACGATGTCTGGTGGTTGTGCCTTCTCGCGAACTTGCTAACCAAATTCAGGACGAATTTAATACTTTTGCGCAAAACACTTGGATTACGGATGTACTAATTATGGGTGGGGCAAGCTATTCAACTCAAATAAGACTTTTAAAACGCAATCCTCAATTTGTAATTGCTACGCCTGGAAGGTTAATTGACCTGTACAACCAACGCTACCTTGAACTGGACACTTTTGATATTATTGTGCTGGATGAAGTGGATCAAATGTTGGATATGGGCTTTATCCGCGATATTAAGCTTATAATTTCTAAACTTAAACCTGTAAGACAGTCGCTTTTTTTCTCTGCCACCATGAGTCCAAAAATCAGAGATGTTGCTACTTCTTTGTCTAAAAACCCCGTAACCGTGGAATTAACGGAGCAAACCGCCATTAAAAATGTGGAGCAAAATATTATTAAAGTTAACTCCGCTGTAGGAAAAATTAACACCCTACACGAACTCTTAATTAACACCGCTTTTCAAAAAGTACTGGTTTTTTCACGCACCAAGCACGGTGCGGACGATATTGCCTCCGCTTTAAGTATTAGGGGTCATAAAGTGGACTCTTTGCATGGAAATAAATCGTTGGGTCAGCGGATGAGGATTTTATCCATGTTTAAACGGGATCAGATTAACATTTTAGTGGCAACAGATGTGGCTTCTCGTGGCATTGATATTCCAGATATTTCCCATGTTATAAACTACGACGAACCCGCCACTTATGATGACTACATTCACCGCATTGGGCGTACCGGTAGAATAGGCAAGGGCGGAACGGCGCTAACTTTTGTTTAATTCCAATTACGGTAGTTTAATGGTTTTTAGCTTATCTCGTACCACTTTGTAATTGGGGACGGTGCGCGTCACTAAATACCAGAAATCCTTAGAGTGGTTAAATTGCCCCAGATGACACAGCTCGTGCACCACAATATAGTCAGCCAAACCCTGCGGTAAAAACGCTACTTTATAGCAGAAATTCAAATTACCTTTTCTGGAACAGCTACCCCAACGACGCCTAGTATTTTTTATACTTACACGATGCCAGGTAAAACTATAAAACTTATTAAAATATTCAAGTCGCGCTAAAACCAGCTCTCGAGCCTTTTCCTTGTTATCCAAATAACTCTTTGCTGGTTCTTTCTTTATTGCTCTCTTTTTCCGTCGCACCCAAAACAACATCTGCAAAGCATACCAGATTTTGCTAGACTAACTCTATGAAGATGTTTCCTAAAAAAACGCTCTTTGTGATATCCACACTTTTTCTTGTGCTTACTATTGCCGGGGCAACGGCAGTAAATTATAAGCAAGATAAAGATGTGGATCGCACCAAAATTCCATCTAAATTGGAACTTAGCAAGTCTTTTCAAAAATGGATTACTAATTTAAAAAATAAGGATTTAATTATTGAGGCGGACGAATTTAGGCTAATAGAGGAGAACGAAATTTATAATAGCCAGTGGATGACGGTATATAACATTGATGATACGGCGGTTAAAACCCAGTACTACGCTAATATACTAAAATATGTTGATACAAAAAAGGTGGTGTATTCACCTAGTGATAGGCAGTATATTGATTACAACGCTAACCAAATACATTATTACGGTTTGAGGGATGATAAGTTGGTGGACGCGCGTCTCTTAGACTGCCCCACGAGTTTAAATTGTTACTTTGACCGCGCCTACTTTTTGGATAATGATGTTTTTGTGGTGTCAGAAATTTCCAGAAACCTTGATAAACGCGCGGAAAATATCCCGGTGTGCGCACCAACTGATACCTGTACCTACACTATAAAAATTCATTTAGTGGATCTTAACAAAAACTCGCGGTTAGTTTACGAATCAAAGCCTTTTACCGCCAACCTCACCCAACTTATCTCCAAACTATAAATAACCACCCAAATCTGTTAAAATCACAACAATCCATGAAGTGAGCGAAGCATGTCCGTAGAAAAAACGAGCGATATTGTCCACAAGGAAAAATCCGCGGAGCGTTTTTTCCGTTGGACAAAGAGCGAGTATCGGGGTGTGGCGCAGTTGGCTAGCGCGCATCGTTTGGGACGATGAGGTCGCAGGTTCGAGTCCTGTCACCCCGACCATTGACTAAAAATAATAATTTTCACACCTTGTCATATTGATTAGTATAAAGGTTGTGCTATTATAAATTGTAATGACCGCACATATCCCGCAAACAAAATTCATAGCTCTTTTTGAAGGTAAACAAGTTCGCCGGCACTGGGATGCAGAGAAGGGTTATGGTATTTCTCCGTTATAGATAAAGGAGACTCTCAAAAGATTAGAAATGGTTTTTCGGGTATAATAAACTCCAGAATATTCAAACGCAAAGAAGCTAATTAGAGGCGAGTTAAAGTAAAACCTTATACTTTTTAACTGCTAATTCAACTGGGGAACTAAGTCGCGTAAAAACCTTTATTGAACCACTGCGGGCAATATCCTGTATTGACGCTATATTACACGCTTCCTGTACATAGCCTTCTGCCTTTTGTAGTGCTATTTCTTGGTCTAAATAGTCCAACAAAGCCCCCGTAGTACTAACTTCTACTATGGGATAGGGATGGGATCCGTTGTAATCTGCCTTAGCGTAAACTAAAGCCTTTGATGGATAAATTGTAAAGTCCTCG
>CAZNNN010000039.1:0-5017 GCA_964574405.1 uncultured Candidatus Saccharibacteria bacterium
TAATATTCCTCCAGGATCCGTCTGGTTTAATAATGGTCTTATGTCTCTCCTAACTATTGTGTTGTAGCTTTTCCTCAGAAAAGGCGTTCCCTCCCTGTAGTACTTGCTAGCAATAGTTTGGTATAAGTGTCTAAAATGATTTGTCCACATTTCTGGAACCATGCCTTTTACCCTGTGCGCAACTCCAGAGCGTAGACCCTCACCTCTAAATATTGCTGGAGATATTAGAACTGTGGGAGTGGGGTCTTGTGTTAGTGCTTCATGAACTAATGCAACGGCACCGCCAAAAGAATAGCCAATAATTAAAGCAGGATTGGGACATTCGGTATCTTTCCATACCTTAAAACTATTTGCAAAATCTTCTATGTCATAAAATTCCGTTTCTGGTTCTGGTTTTCCCACAAATCCCGGTAGGTTATAATAGCGCAAATCAAATCTTTCTGACAATAGATTCACTAGTTCAGGTCTGTGTGACCACGCCAAGCTTTCATCTTGTGTTTCTGGAGTCTTAGAGTTGTAGTATTTAGGATCCCATCCGTGAATAAGTATCGCTTCAGTATTCATACGCGAATTTTACCACAAATTTGCATTCGTTATCTTATACGATGGAATAAGCGGCGTAATCTTGACCCAAAGGGGACTCAATTAAAGCAGTTTGTTGGTTGGTTAGACCTTCAAAAACTTGTCTAAAACCCCTAATAGAGTTACCATGACAAGAAACCGCCACATTCATCTTGTACATTTTCATCAGCGGGACAATTTCGTCAATAAAACTTTTAACCCGTGCCACCACATCGGCAATACTTTCGCCATTAGGAGGTTTTTTATCGTACGACCTCCGATATTCCAATAAAAGCTTGGGGTCAATAAGTTGCATTTCCAGCTTACTGGTTCCTTGTAAGTCTCCGTAGCTTCGTTCTTTGAGTCGCGCATCCTGATGAATTTCCAACTTGCTGGCAAAGTCGTTAAGTGTTACCGCAAGCTCCATAGTTTTTATTGCCCGCGATTGGTCGGACGCCACCAACATGTGCAGTTTTTTGTCGCGCAACTTTTCTGCCAGAATTTTTGCTTGCTCTACGCCCTTGTCTGTTAAATCGGGGTTACGCCAGCCACTAAAAAGAAAATCGGCGTTATCTGTGGTCTGACCGTGTCTAAAAACATATAAAATCAGGTAAGCGGGGTTTTCATCTTTAGGTAGAGGTTTAGCGTCGTGATAGCTTAGATATGCAACTGCTTTGTCTACCTCTTCTTTGGAATATTTTTGATAAAAGGCAGCAAGGTTCATATTTATTTTTATGCTCTAGCGCATTTCTTTAAGCGCGTTTTAACAAATTCCAGCACAACAGGTAAAATAGATAGTACAATTATTGCAATAACTACCATTGAAAAGTTATCTTTAACCGCTGGAATATTACCAAAAAAGCGACCAGCCAGCGTAAAGCCAAAAACCCACACCAATCCACCGGTAATATTATAAAAAACAAACTTTTTGTAGTCCATCTTGCCAATGCCCACCACAAACGGCGCCATGGTTCTTATAACAGGTATAAAGCGCGCCAAAAAGATAGCTTTACCTCCATATTTAGCGTAAAATTTTTGGGTTTTATCTATATGCTCTTGATTAATAGGAATCTTGGGGTTATTTACTAGCTTTTGACCAAAGAAATGCCCTATCCAGTAGTTTGCCGTGTCGCCTAAAAAAGCTGCCAGCCATAGCACAAGAAGAAGTGCCACTATATTAAACGAGCCAAGAGCGGAAAAAGCTCCCGCAGCAAAAAGAAGCGAATCGCCGGGCAAAAAGGGTGTAAAAACCAAGCCAGTTTCTGCAAACAGTATTAAAAATAAAATTAGGTAGGACAACGCCCCGTAGGTTGTAATAATATCGCCCAAATATTTATCTATGTGGAGGATAAAACTAAAAACGCCTGGTATTAGTTCCATAACTCCACTATATCAGAATTTACTTAACTGGTGTAGCGTCTAACAATGCCGGTAACTTTGCCCTGAATAGTTACGGAGTCCGCGTTTACAATAATGGGATCCATTTTGGCGTTGGCGGGCTGCAATCTAATTTTGCCTCCAGCTTCTTTATAAAACTTTTTGAGGGTAGCAAATTCATTGTCTAGCAAGGCTACTACAATTTCCCCGTCTAAGGCGGTTTCTTGTTGTTGAATTACTACATAGTCGCCATCTAGAATGCCTTCCTCTATCATAGAATCGCCCACAACCTGTAAGACAAAACATCGCTTGGTTTTGGACACAAGATCTGACGACACCATAACTGTGGCAAGTGGATTTTCTATGGCTTCAATGGGTTTGCCCGCGGCAATGTAGCCTACAAGCGGTAACTGAATGCCGGAAACGGCGGTGGATAGTTTTTCATCCAACAGCTCAATGCCTCTAACCGCGCCTTCAAACCGCCTAATAACGCCTTTTCGGACTAAAGTTTGAATATGTTCGTGGACGGTGGCAAGGGAGGATAGCCCCATGGCGTTGGCAATTTCCTGCAAAGTGGGCGAAGTGGCGTTTTTTTGGATGTATTGGGAAATAAACTCCACTATTTCTTTTTGCCTTCTGTATAAAGTTACTGCTACCATTTTTTCCTCCTTTTCACAAATATATGTTATTTAGCAAATTTTGTGTCCTTTTCGAAACGGGTCCTTTTGCTATCCCATTTCTCAAATTACACAAAATTTGCTTATCCACATCATATAATACCGAATAAAAGACAAATGTCAAGGGGTTTTGTGCTAGAATTTGCAAGTGTTTAACTTAAAGTCCACCTATAAACCAACCGGGGATCAGCCCCAAGCTATAAAAAAGCTTACGCAGTGGGTTAAAGAGGGGCAGCCGCACCAAACTTTGCTGGGAGTTACTGGATCTGGCAAAACTTTTTCTGTAGCAAACTTAATTCAAAATGTGCAAAAGCCTACTTTAATAATGTTGCACAACAAAACTTTGGCAGCCCAGTTGTACCAAGAATTTAGGGATTATTTTCCAGAAAATGCCGTGGAGTATTTTGTTAGTTATTACGATTATTATCAGCCAGAAAGCTATATTCCTCAAACGGATACTTATATTGAAAAAGACGCGGATATTAATGAGGAAATAGACAAGCTCCGCCTTTCTGCCACTACCTCTCTGATGACTCGTAAAGATGTTATTGTGGTGGCTTCCGTTTCTTGTATTTACAATTTGGGGTCGCCGGCAGAATACTCCAAAGTGGCTTTGGAACTGCGGGTGGGGATGAAGATACGGCTAACGGATTTACTGCTTAGACTTGCCCAAATTTATTACGAGCGCAATGAGTTTGAGTTTAAACGCGGTACTTACAGAGTTAGAGGCGAGAGTGTGGATGTTTATCCGGCGTATGTTGATTATGGGGTGCGACTGGAGGTTTTGGACGGTGTTTTAATGGCGATAGATTTTTTTGACCCTCTTACAGGCGACTCGTTAAGCTATACCGGACTGCTGGAAGAAAGGCGTGGCTCACATACCAAATCCGCTACGCAAAACGAGGGCGATTACAATAAAATGCAGGCGCGTCAAGGGGGTTTTACTATGATTTATCCCGCCAAGCATTATGTAACTAACGAAGAACGGCGGGGAGAGGGGATTAAGCAGATAGAAGTTGACCTAGAAAAGCGGTTAAAGGAGTTAAAGGATGCGGGTAAAAACATTGAAGCTTACAGATTAGAGCAACGCACACGGTATGATTTGGAAATGGTGCAGGAGATAGGTTATTGCAAGGGGATAGAAAATTATTCCAGGTATTTTGATGGTCGTGCACCAGGGGATGCACCTTACCCGCTTTTGGACTTTTTTCCTAAAGATTACTTAACGGTGATTGATGAGTCGCACATAAGTGTTCCGCAAATTAGAGGGATGTACAACGGAGATAGATCGCGCAAGCAAACGCTAATTGATTACGGTTTTAGGCTTCCGTCTGCGCTGGATAATCGTCCGCTAAATTTTGAGGAGTTTTTGCAAAAAGTTGGTCAGGTGGTTTATACCAGCGCTACGCCCGATGAGTGGGAAATTACCAAGAGCGAGGGAAGAGTGGCGGAGCAACTTATTAGACCCACGGGCATTTTAGATCCACCGGTAACCATTCTGCCTTCCAAAGGTCAGGTGGACGACTTGATTGCCCGCATTGCCGTATGTGTTAAACGAGGCGAGCGAGTTTTAGTAACAACTTTAACTAAGCGTATGGCGGAGGAACTTTCCACTTATTTGGTAGAAAAAAAGATTAAAGTTACTTATCTGCATAGCGACATTAAAACTTTAGAACGCACAGACATTTTGGATAATTTGCGTAGGGGACAGTATGATGTTTTGGTGGGAATTAACCTGTTACGAGAGGGTTTGGATTTGCCGGAGGTTTCTCTGGTGGCAATTTTGGATGCCGATAAAGAAGGCTTTTTGAGAAGTCAAACTAGTTTAGTGCAAACCATGGGAAGAGCCGCCAGACACATTAACGGGGAAGTGGTGATGTACGCCGATAATATTACGGGAAGTATGAAGCGCGCCATAGAAGAAGTAACGCGTAGGCGTGCTACCCAAGAGGCTTACAACAAAGCCCACAATATTGTACCCGTGCAAATTACTAAACCCATTAGAGAAAAGCTTATTGACGAAATAATTGAGGAGCAATTATCGTCATTGGGAGGAGCGAAGCGAAGCAAACTAGAAGTAGACTACAGGTCCCTTCCCCCCAACGAGCTTAAAAAGGAAATCAAGCGGTTGGAGCAGGAAATGAAATATCAGGCAGAAAACCTTAACTTTGAACAGGCGGCTCGTTTGCGCGACCTTGTAAAATCACTTAAAAATTGTTTTAGTCTGCAAAAGTTTTTTGACCAAGTTGAACCTTGACAACCTCCTCGTTTAGAAATTATTCAGGCTTACTTCCTGTAAAAATACAATATCTAAATAGTCCCTTATCAGCCATTTTGTAATATTCGTATCCGGCAGTTGTATTGATGAAGAATTTTTGTAGTCCCAAAAGTTTTATAATTTT
>CAZNNN010000040.1:0-4968 GCA_964574405.1 uncultured Candidatus Saccharibacteria bacterium
TAGAGAAAGGACTTATTTTAGAGCAATGGCTGGGCTTGGGTGCAGAGGCATGTATTTGTGTCATAAATTAGAATTAAACATCTCTGATAGCGCGGAGGAGCTTTTTGTAAAATTCGACGCAAATTTTTCCAGACTTACGGAAGAGGAAAGAGCGAGCCTACTGGGGTATTGGAACAAAAAGACGCGTAATCTAAGTAATATCGTACACATCCTAGATAGGTTCGGTGTTAAATGTCTTAATGATTCGAGTATCGCAAACAAAAAATAGGATATAATGTTCCGCATGGAAGAAAATCAATCAACAGTAGACGAAAAAAAGTTTCATAAGCTAGATCCCAAGAAAAAACCGCTTTATCTAGCCATCGGAATAGTTATGGTGGCAATTGTTTTACCCGCGCTTTTGTATCTTTACTACACTACCGCCCTTAACCGTCCGGCTCAATCTGAGGTGGAAAAGGCTTTTGTAATAGAAAAGGGCGAGAGTGCGTCGTCAATATCTCAAAGGTTGTATGATAATGGGCTGGTTAATTCTAAAGTCCTGTTTAACTTTTATCTACTCGCCAACAGTCTACAAGCCAAACTACAAGCGGGAACTTATACTATTCCGGCGGGATGTAGCGTAAAAAACTTGTCGCAATTATTTCAGCAGGGGCGGAGCGACACTAAAATAACTTTTTTAGAAGGCTGGCGCGTGGAAGAAGTAGCCCAAGAAGCCTCATCCAAATTTAGCAATGTAAACTATCAGAGTTTTGTGGATTTGGCAAAAGATTATGAAGGCTCGCTTTTTCCAGATACCTACGAGTTTAGTAGTAATGCCAACGAGGAAACTATCATAGACGCCATGAAAGCCAACTTTGCCACCAGAACTCAAGATCTGCTAACCGACGCAAATTTAGCAAAAGTACAATTAACCAAGGAGCAAGTATTAATTTTAGCTTCCATTGTGGAGCGCGAGGTTATCACGGAAAACGATAGAAAAATTGTAGCGGGCATTTTACTTAAGCGACTTAAAGAAGGCATAACTTTGGGAGCTGATGCCACAACCCAATATGCAGTAGCACCCAAGGGTAACACTTGGTGGCCAAAGAATTTAACCGTGGACGATTTAAATAGCCAAAGCGTATACAACACCCGTAAGGTAGCTGGTCTTCCGCCCACGCCCATTTGTAGCCCAGGCTTAAGTTCCATTAAGGCGGTAATTGAGTTGGAAAACACGCCATACTACTACTATTTAACAGATGCGCAGGGTGTTTCCCACTTTGCCAAAACCTTAGACGAGCATAACAAAAGCATTGCAAAATATTTAAGCTTCTGATACACTACAAGTCTAGTTGGGTACAACAACAGCTATGGCACTAAAAAAAGAAACAAAAAAAGCCTTAATAAAGAAAAACGCCCTGCACGAGAAAGACACGGGATCTCCAGAAATTCAAGTGGCACTGTTAACGCAAAAAATAGACGGACTTTCTGAGCATCTTAAGATCCACAAAAAGGATAATTCTTCCAGACGCGGACTTTTACAGATGGTTGGTAAGAGGCGTAGGCTGTTGTCATATTTAAAAAAGAAAGACCCCGAAAGGTTTGAAAAAACCGCTAAGAAACTTAAAAAGTAGTTATGGCTTCCATCGTTAGAAAAGAACTTGAATTTGCGGGCAAAAAGTTGGTTTTAGAAACCGGCGAGTTAGCGGTACAGGCTACTCTTGCCGTTAAAGCCTCCTTTGGCGACACGGTTGTTTTGGCTACGGCGGTAAGTGGTGTTGCCAATCCGGATTTAGATTATTTTCCCTTAACCGTTAATTATGAAGAAAAACTTTACGCCAGCGGACAAATAAAGTCGTCTAGATTTGTAAAACGAGACGGCAGACCTACAGATGATGCGGTTATTGTTAAGCGACTTATTGATCACGCTATTCGACCGCTCTTTCCCACAGATTACATGGATGAAGTTCAGGTGGCTTGTACGGTGCTATCCCTTGACCCCGCGTCCGATCCGGAGTTTTTAAGCATGATTGCGGTTTCTGCCTGTTTGCACGCGTCAAAAATTCCTTGGAACGGTCCTATGGTTTCCGCCCGGGTTGATTATGTAAACAATGCGTATGTATTGTGTCCACCTGTGTATGAGAGTCGACCAGATACTAAAATAGATATGATGGTTTCTTTTGCCGGTGAGGATAGAAAGTTTTTAGCTATGGAGGCGGAAGTGGATCTTTTGCCGGAAGAAAAGGTTTTGGGGGCTATTGACTTTGCCAGAGAAAATTTGGAGTCCGTGGTTAACTTAATAAACGATTTTGCCAAAGCAGTTAATCCCAATGCAGATAAGTATGTTTATGTGTCTAAAAAGATTGACCCAACTATGTTTAAAGAGGTGGTGGCGTTAGTTAAGGAACCCGTTTTAGAGATGATGGACTCTTCTTTTGACAAGTTAAGGATTAAAGAGCGCCAAGATTTGCTTAAAGCGGAAATGTTTGAAAAGTTTGCCGGCAAGTATAAAAAAAGCGACTTAGCCAGAGCTTTTGAAGAGGTGGAAAAAACCATTTTGCAGGAAACTATTTTAGAAAAGCATAAACGGCCAGATGGCAGAGGTCCTTTGGAAATTAGACCATTAAGCGCGGGAGTGGGTATTTTGCCTAGAACTCACGGGAGCGCGCTTTTCTCTCGCGGGGTTACACAAACTTTAACCGTAGCTACCTTGGGTTCTACTTCATTGGAGTTGTTTATTCAAAATATGTACGGCGAACGCACTAAAAGATTTATTCATTATTATAATTTTCCGCCCTTTTCCGTGGGTGAAACGGGCAAAATGGGTGGAGCTGGTTCTCGTGAGATAGGTCACGGCATGTTGGCAGAAAAAGCCCTGCGACCAGTAATTCCTGAACAAGACGCTTTTCCGTACATGATAATTTTGGTTTCGGAAACGCTTTCTTCCAGCGGATCCAGTTCCATGGCGTCCACTTGTAGCTCCACTTTGGCGTTAATGGACGCCGGTGTTCCTATTAAAGACATTGTAGGGGGTGTGGGTGTGGGACTTATTACTAATGATGATTTTACTAAACATGTTATTCTAACCGATCTTGCTTATATGGAAGACGCTTTTGGCTTTTTAGACTTTAAGATGGCTGGTACAAGAACTGGAGTAACGGCGATTCAAAGCGATATGAAATTGCCCGGTATCCCCATGCACCTTTTGCCCAAGATTTTTGAACAATCGTATGAAGCTCGGCTTAAAGTAATAGATGTACTGGAACAAACCATGGCTAAACCCAGAGAGGTAGTTAGCAAGTACGCACCTAAAGTAATGTCGGTAAAAATTGATCCCGCAAAAATTGGCATGGTTATTGGGGGCGGTGGAAAAACTATTAAGGAAATTGAAGCAAAAACGGGCTGTGTTTTGGGTATTGAAGATACGGGAGATATTGCGGTTTCTGGTAATGATGAGGAGATGGTTAAAAAAGCCGTAGACATGATTTTGGGGATTGTTAAAGAAGTTGAGGTAGGAGAAATTTACGACGGCACGGTTAGGGAAGTGGTGGATTTTGGCGCGTTTGTTAATATTTTGCCGGGTAAAGACGGGCTTTTGCATGTGAGTGAAATGTCCAATGAGTTTATTAGCGACCCCAGAGATGTTATTAAAGAAGGCGATGTGGTTAAGGTTAAGGTTATTGCCGTGGGTAACGACGGTAAAGTTTCGCTATCTAAAAAAGCTTTAGAACCCGGTTATCAGCCAAGTACTTATAATAGGGACGACGGTGGAAGAGGCAGACGAAGTAGTAGACCCATGAATAGAGGAGGCTCTCGCGACTTTGGTAACGACCGAGACCGTTCTAGAAGTTTTAATCGAAGATAATCTTTCGTCATTGCGAGCGTAGCGAAGCAATCGGATGTTGTCACAGAGCCCCCTCACTGTTAAACCGCATCGAACAGGTGTACAAAATTTGACATCTCGGGCAAGACGGTCTTATATTACGGCGTGATTAAAAAATTTTTGGGCTTTACAGCAATATTTACCTTTTTTATAACGATTGCCACTCAAAGCTTTGCTTATTCATACAAGGTGAGCGGGTATACCAAGAAAAATGGGACTTATGTAAACAGCTATTACAGAACCTCACCAAATTACTATAAAACGGACAATTATACCTACAAACCCTCTCAACCCACTTACAATAAGTCTTACACCACACCACGAAGCAACTACACCTACAGTAGCGGGTGGAGTACTCCTAGCTATTACAGCACCCCCTCTAGTTACAGTAACTCTACATATAACAACAAATCCTACTCCTCGTGGGACTCTGGTTACCAATACAACTACGGGAATTACTACTAGTCTTATATCCGAAGCTTATAACCGAAAAGGCGATCAGGTTGTTAAATCAAGTCAGTCGTTAAAACCCTTCGTTATCGTAGCGTTTGCAATACCCCGTGCGGGATTGAAGTTAAGTTTTACAACATCTTTTGATGTCGACGATCTCGATGCTTTTCCCGGAGGGGTGTTGGGTATGCATTTATTTCCTTTGGTACATCACGACATACTGCTGTTTTTCTATCGTACTAAATTTATGGACATCTGGTCTAAGAGAACCATGTTACAGTACACGGATGGGCTAATTGTACCCATTTTTATGGGAAAACCGGGAAGAATGATTGATGTGCAATTTAGGCATCCAATATACAGCCTGAACGATAACGAATTGAAAATCGAACTATAGAGTCCGTTTACATTACCTTGGGAAGCAAATTCCACGCTGTTTACAGCCCTTAAAGAGTCGCCTGATTGTGTTAAGACAAACAAACCCAACAAAAAACCCGCCGTTAGGCGGATTAATTGCTTCGGAGTAAGCCTTTGGCTCACTACCTCTCGAGTCCAAGAATAGAACTATGATATCACGAGTTTCGCTTTAAGTGAAATTAAGCGCATTAGATAGTATTGTTTGTCATCGAAGACCCATTTGTTAGATATTAATTCAA
>CAZNNN010000041.1:0-1967 GCA_964574405.1 uncultured Candidatus Saccharibacteria bacterium
AATTGTAAGTTGTGCATGTGAACCGCATGTTTACGAGTTGGAAAATCTTTTAGCCACTATGGGGGCAAAAATTGAAGGTGCAGGGTCAAATAGAGTGGTGGTTAGTGGGGTGCGTAAGTTAAAAGGTGCGCATTTTACGCCTGGCTCTGACCCTATTGATATTGCCGGACTGTGTGTAGCTTCTGCTATTACGGGTGGCAGTATAAGAATTAAAGGCGCCAATATAAAGCGCATTTCCGGCGGGATTGTGGATACTATTAAAAAGTTTGGGGTGGATATTGCGGAGGACGGTGAAGATCTTGTGGTTAAAGGATCGGGGGAGCTAGCTATTGACTTAAAAGAGGCGGGTTTTCCTTTGGCGGCGGATGATTTGCCCAAATTTGTACCCAAGCCGTGGCCGGGCTTTCCCATAGATGCCCTGCCAGCGATAGTTGTTTTGGCTTGTAAAACAAAAGGACGGATATTAGTGCAAAATTGGATGTATGAAACGGGTTTAGATTATACTAGGGAACTTTCTGCCTTGGGCGCAAATATTTTTATGAGTGATCCGCAAAGAATTATTGTGAGTGGACCTTGCAAGTTTAAGGGCGGAAAAATTACTGTACCGGGTATTATTGAAGGCGCTAAAGCGGTGTTTTTAGCCAGTTTGTGTGACGATACTACCACAACAATCCAGGGGGTAGAGATTTTAAGCCGTAGGTACACAGATATTTTTGATTTATATAGACGGTTTGGTGCAAATATTGAGGAAGTTTCTGCCTAAAGTAACATGCTAACGAACGAGTTTGTAATCTACTGCTGTTTTACCCTGATAGTAAATGCCTTTTTGGCAGTACCGCTAATTAATTTTCTATACAATCACCGGTTTTATAAGACAAAAGAGACTGGTAATGTTGACACATCTAGAAGAAATAATCTTTGGTATGATCATCTAGGCAATACTTTAAATACGCCATCGAGTTTCGGTGTTTTACTGGTGGTAAGTATGTTATTGTTCGGTATTTCCAGCTTTATATACGAATATAGCAATAGTTTTACCATTTTATTAGTAGCTTTTTTAATACTTCTCTTATCTGGACTGTGGGATGATTGTGAGAAATATTTTCTCTATTTAAAAAATAAGCGTTGGGGATTACGGATTAGGCATAAGCTGGCTTTGCAATTTTTTGCTGTGGGTTTATATGTGTTTTTTACCTACGGTGCAAGCTATTTAACGCCATTTATTTTATTGGCTCTAGTATTTGTCTTGAATGCCTATAACATAACTGACGGTTTAGATGGATTAATAGGTGGTATAAGTATTCCAGCGTTTCTTGCATTTTCCGTTATTGAATATGTGACATTTGGATTTACGGGCTTCTCATTACTATACGCAACTATTTTAGGGTTTCTAGTAGTTTTCCATTACTTTAATATTAAACCTGCTAGAGTCTGGCTTGGTGACGCCGGTGCGTTGCCACTAGGGTTGATTTTTGGAATATGTTTTTTGAGGTATCCGTTCTATGTAACTCTTCCGATCTCGTTTCTAATAATCTTTGAAGGTTTTTCCAGCGCGCTACAGCTACTAGCGATCGGGCTATTTAAGAAGAAAGTCTTTGTAATTGCACCGTTCCATTTGTTACTACTAAACAAGGGCTGGGTGGATACTAAAATCGTACAGAGAGCTCAGCTTATTCAACATATATTATGCATAGGAGCTTTACTTATATTTTTATTGTTTCGTTAATTTCTGGATTAAGTAGTCAATATAAGATAGTAGTTTATAAACTGTATCCATTGTTTTATCCCTCAGCGTTATCGGATAATAGTAGCCTCTTTTTACAATATTGCGATACGCAACATCTATGCGGTTATTTAGTCGGTTTTTTGCTCTCATCAAACTATGGTCGGTAACATCGTCTTTAGATTTTATTTTACCCGCCAGGCTTGGTTGGACGTTGTTAGCCGCGTTTAAATCGTTTTCGTTA
>CAZNNN010000041.1:2067-4843 GCA_964574405.1 uncultured Candidatus Saccharibacteria bacterium
GGGTTTTTATATCCAAACAAACACCCCACATTGCTTAATTGCAAAACCACCCCATTGTCGTAATTAGCCACCGGGTATTTGGCGGGGTTTACATTGTCTATTTTAAGACATTCCAAATTTATTATTATGTCACTTTTGTTTACATCAAAGTAGTTACTTTTAGCGTTACGCCACGAAGTTATTTGATAAACCTCTTCGTGGAGGTTAAAAACATAGTAAATATCCAAAGCGGTTTCAATGTTCTGATTTACTAACTCGAGCATAATCGATACATTTACACCGTCATCCGCATTATATAGATGTACAGAATCGTTTATTAATGTAAATCCAGCGATATCGTATTGGGCAGAAAAATTATCTTTAATTTCAACATCGGTTTGTATTGTTACCATCTGTTTAATAGGATCGTTGATTTCCAAGAGTGCGCCTTTTCCAACTCTGTTTCCTTCGCTATCAAATATTGCAAGTGAAATCGGCATTTTTTGCAACATCTTTTGGAGTCTTGTGTACCCGGGGGTTCCCCAGAAAATTCCTGTTTTATTTGACTTTAAAGTTATTCCGGGGTGATCGGTGTGACACATAATTATAAGTTTTCTTTTGCCTATATTTTTGCCATTGTTGTAATACAGACAATAGGCGTTTTCTGTGATATTTTGCTTGTTAATGATTTTGTCGCGAAGGAACATTCTTACCCCACTAGTATTAAATGGTACAGTGCAAATTTCCTGATATTCTTTTAAGTTTTGTAATAAGTTTTCCATAATAAAGAATTATACCGTAGTTGTAATATTAAACCCATCTAGCGTCTTGGCGGATAAGTAAATCTATCGCCTTTTCCGGATTTTGCAGTAAAGCCTTTACTACCTTTTCCATGCGCGCACCTTGCGATCCTTTTACTAAGATTATATCGCCTTGGGTGGGTTTAATAATACCGATGATTTTAGCCGTGTCGTTGGATGTTTCCATCCAGTAAGATTTTGTTTGTTTTGACGCGTTTTTAATATCAAGGGCTTTTTTTCCCACGGCGATAAGCATGTGGATTTTTAACCTGTCGAACATTTTTCCTATACTTCTATGATCCCGAACGGAATACTCTCCCAGCTCTAGCATGTCGCCCAAAATGGCAATTTTGCGTATTCCTTTGTAGTCCTCCAAAACCTCCAGCGCATATTTTGTTGACTCCGGGTTGGCGTTGTAGGTGTCGTCAATAATTATTGAGCCGTTTAAACCTGCCACGATATTAAGCCGACCTTTTGGAAGTTTAAGCTTTTGAAGTCCTTTATTAATAACATCGGTCTCTATACCCAGTTGCGCGCAAACTACACCGGCACAAACAGCATTTCTAACATTATGAATCCCAAGTAAATGTTGGGGTATATTAATCGCCGTTTTTTTTATTATGCGACGAGTACCAAACCACTTTGCCACCAGTCTTAATAAACACCATTCCAATCTTTTTTACCCAAGCATTTTGATTATTTAATACTGCTATCCCGTGTTTTTTAAGTCCATCCAAAATTTCCGCTTTTGCCTGCGCTATTGCCTCCATAGAGCCAAGTTTTTCCAAATGTACATGATTAATAGTAGTAATAACCGCAATATCGGGCGGAAATAATTTAGTGGTGTCAGTAAGTTCACCCGTTTTATCCATCCCCATTTCTGCCACAAAAAACCGGCAATCTTCCTCCATATCGTTAATTACATTTACAGAAAGACCCAGTTTTGTGTTTAACGATCCTAAACAAACACTATATTTAGTCGACAAGATTTGAACCAAAAAATTTGTTACTGTAGTTTTGCCGGAAGATCCAGTTACGCCAATAATCACAGGTTTTACGCGGTTAATTTTATCTTTAGCAAGCTCGTAGAGCTCTTTTTCCTCCAAAACCCCCTTGGCACCTTTTTGCAGTGCCGAGTCGATAAAATTATGTCCGTCAAAATTTTCTCCTTTGATAGCCACAAAATAATCGCCGGGTTTAATGAGCCTGTTATCCGTGCAAACCTTGATCTGTCTGTCCATACGGGAATTATACTATTTTATAGAATAAGCGGCGTAATCTTGACCCAAAGGCGATTCTATTAAGGCGGTTTGCTCGTCAACTAATTCCATCTTTGGTGCAGATAAGTTTCTGGGTCAAAATTAGGATCCCTTGTTGACATTGCCTTGTGATACACAACATACCCACCCAGAGCTTTTTTAAATACGCTTCCGAATTTTTGTTCATCGACAAAGTTTGCGCTTACTGGTAGTGATTGTCTATTGGATTCCGTATCTAACACATAAGTTTCAGGACTTGCAAAGATTTCTCTTAGCATTTTTATATAGCCATTAGGATCTTCGTCGCCAAAATGTATATGGTCAACCATGAGGGTAGGAACTCTTCCATCCAAGGTTTCGAACCAGCTCCATTGACGCGCACCAACTGTTACTTCTCCGTCGAAAAACACCCGAGCTCTCTCATATTGGACGGAAACTAACCTCCTTTCTTGGGGTTCAAAAGTTGTAAAAGCTCGCCTAAAGGTGTCCGTTGGAATACCGATATTATCTGCTAATATTCTTCCTACAGTGTGTAATTCGGCTGTCCTTAGTGTTAATGGAAGGTGGGGATTAAACCCGGATAGCTCGTCGTCAACACTAAAATTACTCCAGCCTTTTACATCGCGCATGCCCAGTTCTTGTAATACTGCATTATTTATAAATCCTGTAGCATCGCCTGGGCGAATTCTAATTTTAGAGTCAAAGATATCCTTTTTACTCTCAAACATTCCAGGATTA
>CAZNNN010000042.1:0-4735 GCA_964574405.1 uncultured Candidatus Saccharibacteria bacterium
ATGTAGTGCTTTCTATTTCTGCCCGATTTGCCCATGGAATTATTACCAAACCAGGTACTATCCATGTTTGCTATATGAACTCGCCCGGTAGGATGTTTTGGGAGCAGTGCGATTATTTTGAGCGAGAAGGGTTTTTGAGTAACGACCTTATTAAAAGGTTGTTCCAACTTTTCTCCGTACCACTGCTATCCTTTAGACGACTTTGTGATTACGCTTGCGCGCAAAGAGTGGATTATTTTATCGCCAACGCGTTAACGCCAAAGAAACGCATTAAAAAATATTACCGGCGCGAGTCAACTGTAATTTACCCGTTTGTGGATGAGTCTGTTATTGGGCTGGACGAGACCAACAGCCATGTCATTGCGAACGAGCGCATGCGAGTGAAGCAATCTAACAACGGAACTGCTTTGGTTACACCTCGCGGCGACGATTATTACCTTGTAATAACAAGATTGAATGCTTGGAAGCGGGTGGACATTGCTATTGAAGCGTGTAAAAAAATTGGTGTGGGTTTAAAAATAATCGGTGAGGGATCGGATAAAGCTAGATTGCTTCGCTACGCTCTTGTCCCGCCCAACGACGAGAAAGGTCGCAACGATGGTGGTGTGACGGACGGACAAGTGGAATTTTTAGGCTATGTAAGCGAACAGGAAAAAATATCGGCGATACTTGGTTGCAAGGCTTTGATAGTAACCCAAAAAGAGGATTTTGGGATTACGGCTTTGGAGGCTATGGCGCTTGGGAAACCTGTAATTGCGTATAGGGCGGGGGGTGCGTTGGAAACAGTAATAGAGGGCGCAACAGGGGAGTTTTTTAATGCGCAGGAGGCGGAAGGTCTTGTTAAAACACTAGCGCAGTTTAACCCGTTGATCTATAAACCTGAAAGTTGCAAAAGCCAAGTCGCCAAGTTTTCCAAACAAAAATTTATGCACCAATTGGACGAGTTTGTAAAAACAGTTTATGATAAGCATCACAACCTATGATTTATCAGGTACTAAAAAGGCTTTTGGACATAGTAGGCTCACTAATAGCTCTGGTACTTTTTTCCCCCATAATTATTTTTACTGCCATTTACATAAGAATTAAATCGCCGGGAGGTCCTATCTTTGCAGATATTCCTCTTAGGGTGGGCAAAAACGGTAAAGAGTTTAGATTTTTAAAGTTTAGGTCTATGATACCCGGCGCGCACACCTGGCTTGAGCAACATCCGGATTGGATGGAAAAATACAAAGCCAATAATTATAAAATAGATCCTAAAGAAGACCCGCGCATGATTAAAGACGATTATATAAATTTTATGCGCAAAACCAGCATAGACGAACTCCCCCAATTTATTAATGTTCTTCAGGGAGAAATGAGTATTGTAGGTCCGCGCGCATATTATCCTTTTGAAATTAAAGATCAAGCGGTAAAGTTTAATATCCCAGCGGAAGTGATAGCAAAAGTGATTTCCGTAAATCCCGGGATTACCGGTCCTTGGCAAGTAGGAGGTAGATCGCTTATTAGTTTTGACAAAAGGATAGCACTTGATGCAGACTATGCAGGTAAGAAATCAATTTTGTACGATATTTTGCTAATTTTAAAAACGCCGTACGCGGTACTTAGCATGAAAGGAGCTTACTAAATGGAACAGAAATTTTGGAAACCTACCTTTAAGGAAGTAAAAAACGGAGGTGTAAAAAGTCCCAAGCAAGCAGGAAAAGTTTTTGGCATTGGTTTGGTGGTGCTTTTGGTTCTTTTAGGTATCGCGGGCATTTTGGCTTACAAGTTTGTTATTGATCCCGCCCTAGCACTAAAAATTAGAGTGGACAAATTAAAGGAGGACGGCGTGCAGGCGAGTGTAGCTTTTCAAGGTCGTGATTTAGTGCTGTTGGAACAAGTTTTAACTCAAACAGAGTCGGACATAAAAGGTTTACGGGACGATAGAGATCAAAAGTTTGCTTGGGCAAAGGATTTGCCAAGGGTTAAAGACTATTACACGGATACAGAGTATTTTTTAAACAGCGGACTGTACGCTATTGATGCGGCTAGGGAATTTACCAAAATTATTACGCCTTTTGCCGATGCCGCGGGTTTAAAGGTTAAAGCAGATCAGGAAGTGGCTCAAAAAAGTTTTGCCGACGCTTTTTCTGATTGGGTTTCTTTAATGCCTAAAGTAGCTAATGATATTGATCCGCTTTTAGTTAAGGTGGATAAAATTGGTACAGAGCTTTCTAAAGTTGATGCCAGTAAGTATCCGGAAAGCTTTAGAGGAACGCCCATTAGATCAAACATAGTGTACGCTCAAGTCACGCTCTCTAGTTTAAGTGATTACGCCCCCGATCTTAAAAAAGCTTTAGTTTTAGTGCCACGGCTTTTGGGTGTGGGAGTTACAGAAAAACGCTACATGATTATTATGCAAAATAATGCAGAAATGCGACCCACCGGCGGTTTTTGGACTAACTATTCTACCTTTAAAATTAAAAACGCTCTCTTAAATTCCGATTTTTCATCCAAGGACATGTACAGCATTGATTACACGCTGGATATTGCCGATCCTTATACGGATTTTTCCGTAGGGCTTCCCGCGCCTTTTAGAAAATATCTTTTGGTAGAGCGCTGGTTTGCTAGGGATGCCAATTTCTCGCCGGATTTCCCAACCTCTATTGCTAATTTTATGAAGTCGTACAACTTGGCTATGCGTCTAAATCCGCTGGAAATAAAACCGGTGGATGGCATTTTTGCTATGGATACACAGGTGGTGAGCGAACTCTTGGATGTTACCGGTCCAGCCACCATTAATGGTGTTACTTATAATAAAGATAATGTGGTTTTGGAGCTAGAAAAAATTGCTTCTCTCGCTTTAAAAGAACAGTCTAATCGTAAAAAAGTTTTGGGCGACTTAATGGAACGCATGTTAATTAATGTTTTTGAGTCGGACAAAAATTTGTGGCCTAAACTTATTAACAAAGCGGTGGATTTAATGAATCGCAAGCATGTGGTGGCTTTTATGAACGACCCGGAGATTCAAGCACTACTATCAAAATACAACTTTGCAGGGCGGTTAGTGGATGTTCCAGAGGGTGACTATCTGGCAGTGATAACTAGTAACTTGGGTGGTGATAAAACTAATTTATTTATTACTAGGGAGATTACTAGCTCTACTACTAACAACGGTGGAAAGTGGGATAGAACGGTTAAAGTTAAATATACCTACGGACCGGCGGAGGGAGAATATTCCCTTTTTGCCAAATTGTATAAGGATTATTTAAGAATCTATGTGCCAAAGGGATCAACGCTTATTAGTGTGGAAGGTAGTGAGGATGGTTCTGGCACTGCCGAAGAGTTAGCCAAAACCGTTTTTAATGGCTTTATTACGCTGGGACCTGGCGCTACTAAAGAAATTTCCTTTAAATATACTTTGCCGGATGGCGTGGTTAAAAATGGGGATTACAAATTGTATATCCAAAAGCAAGCCGGCATGCCCAAGGAAACATACAACCTAAGCGTAAACGGCAAACAGAGCACGGTAGAAACAGACACCGACTACAAGTTTGTTACTAAGATTTAGCTTTGTTGGTATACTAAATAAGTGAACAAAAGGTTTAGTACAGAGTGTCTGGTGTTAAAAAATTCCAATTATAAAGACGCGGATAAGTTGTACACGCTTTTTTCCCCGCAGTACGGCAAGTTTACCGCCGCCGCTAAAGGCGTGAGACGCATTAATTCCAAAAGATTGGGTAGTCTTGATACCTTAAATAGGGTGCAAATTAGCTTTTCCCAATCGTACAGAGGAATAAAAATCATCCATCAGGCGCAACTTGTGGAGTCGCACAAAAACTTAAAAAAGGCCATGTCCGGGATAGCCAAAGGGCTTTACATGGCGGAGCTGGTGCATAGGTTTTTTTATCACGATACTTACGCGCACGAATCGGCTCCGGAGGTTTACGCGCTTCTTATCAAGTCGCTTCAAAGTTTAAATAAATTTTACGCTAAATATCCGGAAGGCAGTTTTAACTTTGTGCCCGTGCGAATTATGAATATTTTTGAGGCCAGGCTAATGCGAATTTTGGGTTATGAGATGAGTTTGGATAATTTTTTGCTCAATAGGTTGGAGTTGGGTGAAGGCGAGGTGGAATACTTGAGATCGTTAAAAAGTGGGCAGAGTTTTGGCGACTTTAAATTGTTGCAAAGTTCTCACAAAGCCGGGGATGCGGTTATTAAGGAATATGTTTTAGAGGTTTTGGACGAAAGAATCTATTCAAGTAGGTTGTTTTAAGCCTCCTTCACTCCCATCGGTTCTTTTCGTCTAACCCCAAGTTTGTCAAAATCTCGGTCGTACGATATTACAGTCCAATCTTTTGACTGGATCTGTGGGATCGAGGCGATCAACGCATCTACAAATTTTACATTTTTGTTTTTAAATATCTCTATAGCTTTTGGAAGATTATAATTATCAATCATGTTTATTCCCCTTGTTTTTGTTATTAGATCCAGAGTATCGCCGATGCTGTCTTTTGTATCTTTGTAGTAAGAGGTTAAAGTCCAAACTAATTCAGCCATTACCACGCTACCCGTATAAAAACTGGAGTTCGTTCCTGCCCTTTTTATATAATCAAATAGGCTACTGCACTCATGGTATTGAGAGTCGCGTTCTTTTACAAAGATACGCAGAAAGATGTTTGTATCTATAAAGTACAAGGATTTAGACTCTAACATATGTTTTTTCCATCAATTCCCGCGCCCTTAAGATGCC
>CAZNNN010000043.1:0-4589 GCA_964574405.1 uncultured Candidatus Saccharibacteria bacterium
CGCACCAATGGCAAAAATTAAAAAGAGCATGTGGGCAAAGGAATGCCCCGTAAACTTTAAAATGCCATGTTTTTTTGAATACCACATGTCTAACGCAAATAAACCAAAAATGGTGGAGGCAAAACTTACCAAAAATGTTTTGGTGGTGGATTGAATGTTGACGGTGGGGATTGATGGCGCGGTGGGTATAATCTCAACCGTGGGTACAGCCTCAACCTTTGATACAAACGCAGGCTCTGTGGCAGGACGAATCGTGGAATTTTGTTGATCCGCGCCTTTAACCGCCACTTGTGCGGGGGCATTACGCGTTTTACCAAACATCTGCACCACCAAAGTGGTTTCATAACCGTCCAAAACTCCATTAACCACCGCAAAACCCACATCATTGTATTTGGCGCTTAGTAAATTTTCTCTATGTGATGGCGACTTATACCACGCTTCTACCACCTCTTTTGACCCACCAAAGTTTTTAGCCAAATTTTCTCCCGCATATAAATAGTCGTAATCTTGCCCCATAATAAAACTCCACGGATCTGTGCCGTCTGGGGCAATATGCGCCCAATAATTATGTTTAAACATGTACTCCGCTTTTTTTTGCGCGGCAGCAGTGAGTTTAGCGTTAATAATCAAATCATTAACCTCCGCATTAGCCCTTTTTGCATTAGTGTATCTTAATAAGTCGCTTACTGTAATATTGCTGGTATAACTTAAAACGCCCGGTAAAACAGTAGGAATTTGCTTAAAAAAAGTAAAAAAAGTAAGGAGGGTTAAGGAGTAAAAAAGCATCGCTTTGCTTTGTAATAAGGTAGCTCTCTTTTTGTGGACTGGGTGCGGAAGAATGTGATGTTTTAGGTGTTTTATAGGCATTAGGATATATTCTATCACGCGCGTAAATTTTTTTGACACCTCACACGCAATGTGCTAATGTTTTGGATATCGAACCCCTGAATAGGCGGGGTTTTTTAGTCCACCATAGGCGGACAAGGAGAAAAAAATGATTCATGCAGATACCAACGATACCAAAGTTTTACTAACCAAGGAGGGCTTGGTGGAGCTTAAAGCCGAGCTCAAAAATTTAATAGATATTAAGCGACCAGAAGTGGTGCAAAAAATTGCTATTGCGCGTGAAATGGGCGACCTTTCTGAAAACGCGGCCTATGTTTCTGCTAGGGATGATCAAGCTTTTACGGAGGGCAGAATTTCCGAGTTAGAAGAAATTATTAAAAATGCGGTGGTGGCAAGTAGCGTGCATCCCAAGGGCGTGGTTTCCGTGGGGTGCAAAATTAGAGTGCATGTGGACGGTGTGGAAGAGGAATTTAGCATGGTGGGTGGTCCAGAAGCCGATCCTAAAGAAAAAAAGATTTCTCACGAGTCGCCCCTGGGTAAGGCTTTAATGGGTAAAAAAATTGGCGACAAAGTGGAAATTGACGCTCCCGTGGGCAAGCTTGTTTACACTATCCTTGCGGTAAGCTAAAATCAGCACATGTCATCACTAAAAGAATTGCGAAATTCCCGGCTTGAAAAGTTGGAAAAGCTCAAAAGTTTAGGCGTGGATTGTTATCCGGCAAAGTCGCATAGAGATACATTAGTTGGTGTAATAGTTGGCGATTTTGCTCAACACGAGGGTAAGGAAGTGGTAGTGGCGGGTAGGGTGGTTTCATTAAGAAGCCACGGTTCTATTGTTTTTGTTGATTTAAAAGACGCCAGTGGGAAAATTCAGGTTTTGGTAAAAAAGGATGGTTTAACTAGTGCTAATCATAGGAACTCCGAGCTTTCTTTTAACGATTTAAGCCTGTTGGACGAGGGTGACTTTATAGAGTCGAATGGGATAGTTTTAAAAAGCCAGCGAGGGGAAATATCCATTGACGCCAAATCTGTGCGGATTTTAACTAAGTCCATAAGACCTATGCCTGGTGCGTGGGATGGTTTAAAGGATAAAGAGACTAGATTAAGACGGCGATATTTAGATACTAATATTAATCCGGAGGTTTATCAAAGATTTTTACGCCGAGCCAAGTTTTGGGAAGCGCACCGAGAATTTTTTAGGAAGCACGGCTTTTATGAAATCAACATTCCGGTTTTGGAATTAGTGCCCGGTGGAGCCGATGCCAAGCCTTTTGTAACGCACATGGATGCTA
Organism: uncultured Candidatus Saccharibacteria bacterium; assembly: GCA_964574405.1. Taxonomy (GTDB): domain Bacteria; phylum Patescibacteriota; class WWE3; order UBA101185; family UBA10185; genus JBBAAW01. The sequence goes on from CAZNNN010000043.1 coordinate 2,139, forward strand.
TTGACCAGGATTTTTATTTACGGATTTCCCAGGAACTGTATTTAAAACGACTTATTGGGGGCGGATATGAAAAGGTTTACGAGATTGGACCGCGCTTTAGAAACGAGGGGATTTCTGACGAACATTTGCCAGAACACATTGCCATGGAATTTTATTGGGCATACGCAGATTACAACGACGGGATGGAGTTTATTAAAGAGCTTTTTAGATTTGTGGCGCAGGAAGTTTACGGCACACAAAAATTTAAGATGCGAGGTTTTGAGGTGGACTTATCTAAAGAGTGGGAAAAGATTGACTATGTAAAGCTGATGAGGGAAAAAACTGGTTTGGATGTTTTACATCCCGATGACGAAAAGATAAAAGAGGTTTTAAAGTTGTACAAAATTAGGCTTCCTGCTTACTCAACTTCTCGCGCCATTGATCATGTTTGGAAGGAATTAAGAAAAGACATTGCCGGTCCGGCGTTTATTGTGGGCGAGCCAAAAGCTTTGTCGCCCCTAGCCAAAAGCGATCCGCAAAATCCACTTATTACCCAACGGTTTCATCCCATACTTGCCGGTAGCGAGCAGGGTAACGCTTTTTCCGAGCTTAATGATCCTGTGGATCAATTGGCACGGTTTAGGGAGCAACAGTTAATGCGGGAGTCAGGGGACACGGAAGCACAATTTTTGGATATTGACTTTGTGGAGATGCTGGAATACGGCATGCCCCCCACCTTTGGTTACGGACACAGCGAGCGCGTGTTTTGGTTTTTTGAGGATGTTACCGCCAAAGAGGGTGTACCGTTTCCTCAATTAAAATTTGAGCTAGATGAGTCGACCAAAGAAATTTACGGGTTGACATAAGCGTTTTGGGGGTGTACAGTTAGGTGCAATTATGTACAAACAAGTGAACTTAACACAAGCAAGACAGAACCTATCTTCCATAATTGGCGATGTCTACATGAATAATTACACCTACTTTGTTAGCAAAAGTAATATCCCCATGGTGAGGATAGAAAGAGTCGTACCTAACGAGATGGTGAAGTATGCCGCTAACAAAGATTTAAGTTGGAGGGCTTTGGGCGACGAGATATTCGGTAGTTGGAAAGGTATAAAGGATTCCGTAAGTTACGGGAGAAAATTAAGGAGAGAGTTGGAGCTTGGATTATAAATGCTACTAGATACAAATATCTTTATCGATTTTAATCGAGGTTACCAGCCCGCCAAAGATTTTATCTACAATACTCAAATTAATTTAGAGACATCGGCTGTTTGTCTAATGGAATATATAAGGGGTACAAAAAACATCGCTGAGGCAAATAAGTTTGAGGAATTTCTTAACAAAAGATCTGTGGAAATTATTCACATCACTAAGGAAATGTCCCTTAAGGCGCTTGAGCTCTACAAAAACAATTTCCATGTAATTCGTTTAAGCTATATAGATGCAATAATTCTTGCTACAGCGAGTATTAGAAATTTATCACTAGGGACTCGTAACATCAAACACCTTTCTTTCTGCAAAGATGTTAAGGTGATTGAACCATACAAATAAGTTAAGAAAAGAAAATATGTTTACCAAACAAAACGCTTTAGATTTATTGCATGAAAAAATGCAAAATCAAAATTTAAAAAGACACTGTTACGCGGTGGGAAAAGTTTTAGCTATTTTGCACGATCGCTACGAGGAAAAGGGCGTGCCAGCAAATTTTGCGGACATGGGAAGCTTGAGTAAAGAGGAATGGGAGATGGTGGGAATTTTGCACGACGCGGATTGGGAGATTACCGCCCACGATGAAAATAATCACACCATAATGTTGCTGGATTGGGTAAAAGACGCTGGTTTGCCAGAAGGAATGCTAAATGTTTTTAAGTCGCATAATAACAAAATTACCGGACTGCGCGAACCCCAAAGTTTATTAGAATGGACATTGGAGTGTTTAGACGAACTTACCGGATTTATTGTTGCCGTGGCGCTTATGATGCCTTCCAAAAAATTGGCAGAAGTTACAACGGAAAGTGTAATTAAAAAGTTTGCTAAAAAAGACTTTGCTAAGGCGGTAAATAGGGAGCAAATAACACAATGCGAGCAAAAGTTAGGGATTTCTGTAAACGATTTTGTGGCACTTACCCTAAAGACCATGCAGGATGAACACGAGTTGCTTGGGTTATAGCATCCCATCGATACCCTGTTGGTATGTTAATTACTAAAGATAACAGAACCGAATAATACGAAAAAGTCTTGCTGTATTCGTGTTTAATTCGTACTGTGTTCTGTTACGAGTTTAATTACTGATCTCAACAGATGGAGTACAAAACCACCTTTTCTGACTTCTATTTACATACACCTTTCCATTGGCTTTCTCTTCTTAAGATGTTGTATACCATGTCGTAGGTGTATTTTTTATCCTCAAAGATCTGCTTTAAACCTACCTGGATTCTTAAACGACACACTGGTTGGAGATTGGATAAC
>CAZNNN010000044.1:0-4208 GCA_964574405.1 uncultured Candidatus Saccharibacteria bacterium
AGGGGATTTTCAAAAGATTAAAAACGGTTTTTCGGGTATAATAAACTCCAGAATATTCAAATACAAAATCTGACATTTTGTTTTGAGTTAGCTATATAAACCTATAAATGCTTGTTTGCTCTAGATCCGGAATTCCATTTGCCGGTCGACCGATTTGTTTAAAGAACTTCTTTAGACCGTTTTCATTTACAGGAGATCTTGTTAGTTGGTGTGCACCGTGCATTTGGGCAAGGAGGTCTACGGTTTCAGATGCTCTAACTATATGTGTTTTATCATTACCTCTGGCGTATACCCAAAAATCCACATGTGGGTCTCGTCTTTCATCGGACGCTAGGGTCATAAGACCTAATGCGGTATCTACATCTGCCTCCTCCATGGCAAGATCAGCACCCGTCTCATAGTCGTGAACATTCCAACTTGGTTCTTGGGCTTGGGGAGATATGTCAACATCGGGGTGCATTTGTCGTGCTTCGTCCAAGTGAGCTACAAAAGCATCCACTCTCTCTCTCACCGAGACTTCCATTGCCTGCAGTTGCTCATCGGTATGCAAATTAGAACTTGGTGTATGCCCTTTTTCGTTGTCCATCTTATTTTCCGTTTCGTAAAATGGCTGTTGACACAATGTCGCCGTCTTCGGTATAGCCGTTGGTGCGTTTGCCCACTGCAATGTAAATGAAACCCGCGGCTTCTACCGTCTTCTGATCCAGCAGATTTCTAGCGTCAAACAGCAACTGCCCTTTCATAAGTTTTTTGGACTTGGCAAGATCCAGTGCTTTAAACTCATTCCACTCCGTAAAAATACACAAAGCGTCTACGCCCTCTAAAGCGTTATACATATCTGTGGCGTAATAAACGGCGTCTGTCCCCAAAACTTTTTTAGTATTTTCTACGGCAGCCGGGTCATACACGCGTAGCTTTGCCCCTTGACCACGGAGCATGCGAATCATTTTAATAGCGCCTGACTCCCTAATGTCGTCTGTATCACCTTTAAAGGCCAAACCAAGCACACCAATAGTGCAACCTGATAGGTTTTCTCCCATGGCTTTAGTGATTTTTTTCATAAAATTGTATTTTTGAAGCTCGTTTACCTCCATAACCGAGCGCAAAAGTTTAAAGTCGTACGCTTGATCCGTGGAAGTTTTATACAAGGCGGCTACATCCTTAGGGAAACAGCTCCCGCCATAGCCTACGCCCGTAGCATTAAGGAAAGCCTGCCCGATGCGCTTATCTAAACCCATACCCTCCGCCACAGTTTGCACATTAGCACCCGCGCGCTCGCATAGCTGACCGATTTCATTAATAAAGGAGATTTTAGTTGCCAACAAGGCGTTGGAGGCGTATTTAATCATTTCTGCGCTTCGCAAGTCGCACGCTACCATGGGGGCATTAAAATCCTTATACAGTTCCTGCATAACCTTAAGGGCGCGCTCGCTTTTTGTTCCCACTACGGTTCTGTTAGTGTTTCTCATGTCTTCAATAGCGGTCCCTTCGCGCAGGAATTCCGGATTGGAGACTACATCAAACTCTGTGCCGGCGGGCATGTTTTCTTCCATCGCATGTAAGATGCGCTCGTTGGTGCCTACCGGCACGGTGCTTTTGGTAACAATTACCTTATAACCGTTAAGATTTTGGGCAATCTCTTTGGCCACCGCCATAACCGCTGTAAGATCTGCCGCACCCGTGTCCCCTTGAGGCGTTCCTACGCAAATAAAAATTACATCCGACTCCTTGACACCGTCTGGGGTAGAAGTGGAAAATTTAAGACGACCCTCCTTAATATTTTTTAAAACAATTTCATTAAGCCCAGGTTCATAAATGGGCATCTCGCCATGTAGAATTTTACCAATCTTTTCTTGATCTTTATCCACACCTATAACCGTGTTTCCCGTGTCGGCAAAAATTGCTGCCCCCACAAGTCCAACATATCCAGTTCCAATAACACAAATTTTCATAATGTATTCATTACAGTATAGGCTCCCTTTAAGCCCAAAATTTTAATGCGCACCACATCCCGCGCCATTTTATACGAGTTTGCTAGTGCATTCAAGCGCGTGGTGGGTACATAGTTCCACTTTACTGGTACAGCCTTGATTTTGTAACCCATTTGCTTGGCACAATACAAAACCTCCACATCAAAAGCACCAAAAAACGGCTTGGTTATTTGGGGTAGATTATCGCCATAAACCAGTAAATGACTAAAAACTTTCCTAGCCACATCACCCTTAAATAGTTTAAATCCGCATTGGGTGTCTTGAAATTCTAAACCTAGGACGGTGCGGATTAACAGATTAAAAACACGTCCCATGAGGTGACGATAAAAGGGTTCGTCTTGTCTTTCTGCGCCAATACCCTCGCGCGAAGCTATGGTAATATCAAAGTCGTTATCGGTTAGCCAAGTGGCAAGGCGTTTTAATTCTTCCAACGGAGTTGCCATATCGGCGTCCATCATTAAAACCAATTTTCCAGTTGACTTTAGCATGCCGGTTCTTATTCCCCCAGCTTTGCCTTTGTGAACATTTCTTATGAGTTTTATTTCTGGGTGATCTTTAGCGTACTGTTCAACAGAATCGGCAGTTTTATCTACTGATCCGTCATCCACCACAATGATTTCAAACGCGGGGGCAAACTGATTCATAAACGATAGCGTTTGCGTTAAGGTCTTTGTGATGCGCGGTTCCTCGTTGTAGGCAGAAATTACTATTGAATAGTCAATCATATTATTCCTTGTGGGCATTTTTACGCCAGATAAGTTTACTGTATATCACATAATTCCACACCAAGCCAAATGCCACACCAATAATAAAACCAAGGTTAGCCACTACAAAATTATTGCCCAAACCTTTAACAAACAAATCCACCAGTTGACTCCTAAACAATATTGGTATAATAGATAATGTACTATACACGGCAAAAGTAGCCATCAATTTTCCTACTCCGTTAATTTTTCTTTCCCCAAACGACCAAAGATTATTTAAAGTAAAAGTAACCGCCATGGCAATAAATCCCGATACCACGGCAGAAAAAGTAGAGTCAAAAAGTGTAACTCTAAAAATATTAAAGAGGATGGAGTCCGTTACAAACCCAGCCGTTCCCACGCACAAAAATTTAACAAAGTTTTTGTTTTCATTTAGCCTAATTGTTAGGACGACTTTTAGGGAGTCCATAGCGTTGTTGCCCTGCATCTTGGAGTTGCCTCTGTCCCGCAAACCAAACTCTATAGGCACTTCTGCAATTTTGGCGTTTAATTTGTACATTTTGTATAAAAGGTCAATTTTATAGGCAAAACCTTTGGATCTTACCGAATCTAAATCAAGTCGATCTAAATAATTTTTAACGCGGGAGGCTTTAAAGCCGGATGTGAAATCAGAAACGCTGTAAATACCCAAAACAACTTTGGAAAAAATATTGCCCCCCACACTCCAAAACTTTCTGGTTAACCCCCATTCTTTGGGGATAGAGCCACCTTTGGCAAAGCGGGAACCTATTACATAATCGTAGCCTTGGTCAATTTTGGCTACTAAGCGGGGAAGATCGGCAGGATTATGTTGAAAATCAGCGTCCATTTCTACTACTACATCGGGGTACAAGTTTTGCATGGCGTATTTAAAGGCAAAAATATAAGCTCCGCCCAACCCTGTTTTTTCCTTTTCCATTAACAAATGTACATTGTGGTAATCTCGCGTAAGTTTCCTTACCGCCTCACCGGTTCCATCTGGCGAATTGCCGTCCACCACTAAAATATGGCACTCATGATGGGGCATTTGATTAAACGCCATAAGAGTAGCGGGCACAATTTTTTTAACATTGTCCACTTCATTATAAGTTGGTATAACAACAAGAACTTTCATATAGTTATATTTTCATATTAATGATAGGCTCACAAACAGCAGGGCAAAGACAAAAACCGAAAGTGAAATATATTCAAACGCCACATGTTTGTTTAGTCTTTGTTCTAAAAGCCCATGGATTATACCCCAAGCACTATAAAAAACACAGCCGGCAAGCGCGCTCACCGTTTGATAGGCGGGATTTTTAAAATACAGGAAAAAGAATAAGCTGGCAAGAAGTCCAAAAACTAGAAATAGGTAGTGATATAGATGCGTGCTTTTATCCATCTAGATAATCCTCCCTGGTCCTAAAGAAAAATACACCGCACCAATGGCAAAAATTAAAAAGAGCATGTGGGCAAAGGAATGCCCCGTAAATTT
>CAZNNN010000045.1:0-3865 GCA_964574405.1 uncultured Candidatus Saccharibacteria bacterium
AGTGGGTTGGCTCCATAAACGAGCAAAAACACCTTGGAGCACTATCGCTTGAATATAAAAAAATCTTGGACGACGCTAAAAGGTACTTTAATGAGTTTGGATTTATTGATGCTACGCAAAAACTAAAACAAACCTTTGCGGATGTTTATTTGGAGAAAGCATACTACTTGGACTTTTACGCGCTTCCCAAATTTGGCAAAACCAAGCTCGGTCAGTTAGTTCTATACTCTAAACAGGCACAAAAGTATGACCTTATAAAATCACTTTCCGTACAAGTAAAACCAAAAATAGACGAGTTGATAATGCTGGAAAATATTGGCGCCGTTTCATTTATACCTCCCACCGTTCCAAGAAACCTACAGTTTATGAAGGAATTTGAGAAGATTTTAAACTTGAATTTACCAAAAATCGATTTAAGTAAAGCCTATGTAGGGAATATTCCGGTGGCACAAAAAACCTTAAGCAGACTTGAGGAATGGGTGGAAAATGCCAGTAGGACTATTTTTGTAAAAGACACCACTAAATATAAAAAAGTACTTTTGATAGATGACGCGGTAGGTTCGGGGTCTTCTTTAAACGAAACTGCCAAAAAGCTTATTGGCGAAGGGTCGGCGGAAAGCATTATCGGATTTGCCATTGTTGGAAGTTACAAAGGGTTTGAGGTTATACGGGAAGTATAAAGAACTATTTCCTGATATTAACTCTTGTGGCTAAAACAAAAATTTGGCATATTTTTCTAGTTTTGCTAAAATGTCCCTGTGAGATGAAGAAGCCACAGGCTTTCAGTACGTTATTGTCCTAAAATACTCAAGCGTGAGGCATTTCACAAAAATAGTTTATGTCTAAAGTTAAAAATGAATTAAAAAATGATCCGTTAATGCCGTTACGACACAGCGCAGAGCATGTTCTGCATTGCGTAATGCAACGCCTGTATCCGGAATTAAAAAAAGTAATGGGGCCACCTATTGAGGACGGTTTCTACTTTGATTTTGATCTGGACTATAAAATTACCCCTGAAGATCTGCCTAAAATAGAGTCGGAAATGCAAAAAATGATTGACGCTAATCTCCCGATAGTACGCAAAGAGGTATCGTCCGATGAAGCCAAAAAGTTGTTTGCTAACAATCAGTACAAAACGGATAATGTAGCGGAAATTGAATTGCGCGGGGAAAAAGTGTCAATTTATACAACTGGAAATCCCCAAAGTCCGTATTATGATGTGGATTTGTGCGCCGGTCCGCATGTTGAATCAACAGGCAAAATAAAGGCTTTTAAACTACTTTCTATTGCTGGAGCTTATTACAAGGGCAACGAAAAAAATAAAATGCTCCAACGCATTTACGGTACGGCTTTTGATTCTAAAGAAGCCTTGAACGAACATCTCAACAACATAGAAGAAGCCAAAAAGCGCGATCATAGAAAGTTGGGAAAAGACCTTGATTTATTCTCCGTTGATGACTATGTAGGTCCGGGGTTAATTCTTTGGCATCCAAAACTTTCCGTTGTAAGGGAAGAGATTGAGCTTTATTGGCGTCAAGAACATAGAAAACGCGGGTACGAATATGTTTACACCCCGCATGTAGGACTTTCCAATCTATGGCAAACATCAGGTCATCTGGATTTTTTTAAAGAGGGTATGTACCCACAAATGTCCATGGAATCAAAATCGGAAGATGAGCAAACAAGTTACTATGTTAAACCTATGAGTTGCCCATTTCATGTACGCATTTACAAGTCGAGACCAAGAAGTTACAAAGAATTACCTATAAGATGGTGCGAACTGGGAAATGTGTATCGGTACGAAGAATCAGGCGTTTTGCACGGCATGCTAAGAGTGAGAGGTTTTACTCAAGATGACGCCCATATAATCTGTAGGGAGGATCAGTTTGTAGAAGAAGTAAACTCTATTTTGGACTTTGCTCTTGAAATGAATAAAACCCTAGGTTTTGATAAATTAAATGTGTATTTATCGGTACGTAACCCTGAAAACAAAACAAAATATGTGGGCGAGGATAGAGTGTGGCAATTGGCCGAAAAAGCCCTGGAAGAAATTCTTGTAAAGCGAAATGTGGACTTTAAAAAGGATGTTGGGGGTGCCAAATTTTACGGACCTGCTATAGACCTTAAGGCTGTTGACTCCCTAGGTAGAGAGTGGCAGGGTACAACAATTCAGCTTGACATGAATCTGCCTGCGCGTTTTGGCATGGTTTATGTGGATCAAAACGGAAAAGAAGTAACGCCAATTATGTTACACAGAACGCTGTTAGGGTCTATGGAAAGATTTGTTGGGACATTAATCGAACATGTGGCTGGAGCGTTTCCGGTGTGGCTAGCGCCGGTGCAAGTGGTTATAATTCCTATTTCGGAGAAAAATAACCCATACGCCCAAAAAGTAGCCAACTTATTGAGAGGTAACAAGCAATCATACCCACAAGAAAAAATCCGCGAAGCGTTTTTTTCGGGGGGTATGATGCGATCAGTTAATCTCAGAGTAGAAGTGGACGAGAGGGATGAAACCATGCAAGCCAAAATACGAGACGCACAAATGCAAAAAGTGCCTTATATGTTGGTATTGGGCAGTAAAGAAGAATCGGAAGAGTCCGTAAATGTGCGCTTAAGAGACGGAAAAACGGTGGGCATGATAAAAACAGAGGAGTTTGCTCAAAGAGTCGTACAGAAATATTTGACCAAAGCCCTAGATTTATGGTAACTTACGCTCTATAGAGAGAAATTACCAAATTAATCATAGAATAAGATGCCCGCAACTAAGGGTGATTCTGGCAACGGGTGAAAATCTTGGGGTAATGGATACTCGGCAAGCTTTGCAGATTGCAGAAGAAAAAGACTTGGATGTGGTAGTTGTAACGGAAAGTGCCAATCCGCCGGTAGCAAAGATTGTTGATTTTAACAAATTTTTGTATGCGGAACATAAAAAGGCAAGCGACACTAGAGGAAAGTCGAAGCAAACGGAGCTTAAAGAGTTAAGATTAAGTACCACCATTAGCGCCGGCGATGTGCAACAAAGGGTAAACAGGGCAGTGGAGTTTTTAGAAGCGGGAAATGTAGTTAAGGTAAGCTTAATGATGAAAGGTCGTCAAGCTATGTTTCCCAAGGTAGCAGAGGAAAAAATTAGGGGCTTTGTTGCCCAAATGACACCTTTTGCTAAAGTGGAATCAGAGCCAAAGAGGGTAGGAAACACTTTTTCGGTAGTATTAGTTGCAAAGGGTTCTTCTTAAAATAAGAAGCAACAACAGTTAAGAAATAAATATATGCCTAAACTGAAGACAAGAAAAACATTGTTAAGACGAATAAAAATTAGTAGAAATGGTAAAATAACCAAAAGAAAAGTGGGGTTAAAACACTTAAAGGTTAACAAGAGTGTGGCGCAAAAACAGAGGAGCAATAAAGCCAGCGCGTTTACTAATAAAAAAGTAATTGGCAGATTTAAAAAAATGCTAGGAAAGTACGGGAAAAAGTTATGAGGATCTTCGATCCTCTAATTAATAAATTATGAGGATTAAAGGCGGACCGCGAGGTCACAGAAGAAAAGTTAAATTGTTGGGATTAGCGCGTGGTTATAGAGGTGCGCGAAGCAAACTTCTTAAAAAAGCCAGCGAAGCGGTGGTTAGGGCAGGAGAGCATGCCTTTGCTGGTAGAAAAATTAGACGCCGAGATTTTAGACAACTTTGGATTGCCAGACTTAACGGAGCATTATACGCGGAAAATATTATGTACAGCAGATTTATTGCCGGACTTAAAAAGGCAAGTATTTTGCTAGACAGAAAATCTTTATCCGAACTTGCTTATTCTGATATGGACAGTTTTAAAGCAGTTTTGGATGTTGTGAAGCCCCACTTAAAATAAA
>CAZNNN010000046.1:0-3762 GCA_964574405.1 uncultured Candidatus Saccharibacteria bacterium
AGGAATTTTGCTAATAAAATTTGGAATATGGCGAGATTTTTCTTACTGGAGCTTGATAAGTTTAAAGAGTCAACAGGTAAAGAGCTGGACTTTTATTCGCAGGATCAGTATGTTATCTTGCCAGAGTCCGACAAAAAAATTATTGACAACTTGAATACGCTTATAAAATCCGTGGACGAGAATCTGGCTAAATATCGCTTTGCCGACGCGGCGGAGGGGATTTACCACTTTATGTGGGACGAGCTGGCTAGTAAGTATCTGGAGGAATTGAAATCGCGCGAGGACAAAGATATTGCCCTGTCCGTTTTCCGTTACATCTTTTTAACTTGTCTAAAGCTCCTCCACCCCTTTATGCCGTTTATTACGGAGGAAATTTGGGGTCACTTACCTAAAAAAACTGATGGACCGCTGATTATCTCTACTTGGCCAAAGTTATAAAAAAATCCCCGCCTAAAGAAGCGGGAATTTAATATACTGCATGGTTAAAGCAATCGATGACTAGCTAGTTTACAACCTCACCCTCAACTGGTCCTTTATCACTCTGTCCGCCACCTCCGGTGGGATTTTGTGAACCTCCGCCTTGAGAGTTGTTATTTGGAGTTCCTTGTGGTCCAGCTTGTCCGCCAAAAGGTCCGCCTGCACCAAACGGATTTTGCGGTTGTGGACCTGCTGTGCCACTGTCTCCCGATCCTTGTTGCCCAGGCTGTCCATACATAGTTGTACCTATCTTTTGAATCTCCAAGGACACCTCTTGCGTTTTGCTCTTTATCTCGTCCAAACTTCCATTAGGCAAAGCATCTTTAAGCGCTTTAACTTTGGCTTCCACAGAAGTTTTTAATTCCACAGTAACTTTTTCGCCCGCATCGCGCAAACTTTTTTCTGCCGTGTAGATCATAGCGTCGGCCAGATTTTTAGCGTCAATTAGCTCTTTTTTCTTTTTATCCTCCTCTGCGTGCGTGGCTGCCTCTTTAACCATTTTTTCCACCTCATCCTTTGCCAAGCCCGTTCCGCCTTGAATAGTAATTTTTTGCTCCTTACTGCTGGTTTTATCTTTGGCGGTAACATTAAGAAGTCCATCCGCATTAATATCAAACTTTACTTCTACTTGTGGGACTCCTCTAGGCGCGGGTGGGATACCGTCCAAAATGAATCTGCCAAGCGATTTGTTATCACCGGCCATTTCTCGTTCGCCTTGCAAAATATTTATCTCAACCTGCGTTTGATTGTCCCCCGCGGTAGAAAAGGTTTGTGATGCGGAAGTTGGGATGGTGGTATTGCGTTTAATTATTGGTGTGCTTACTCCGCCCAAAGTTTCTATGCCAAGGGTAAGTGGCGTAACATCCAAAAGCAAAACATCCTTAACATCACCACCCAAAACCCCGCCCTGAATAGCGGCTCCCACAGCCACAACCTCATCTGGATTTACACCCTGATGTGGTTCTTTACCAAAAAAGTCCTTTACTAACTGGATGACTTTGGGCATACGCGTCATTCCGCCTACCATAACCACCTCATTTAAATCAGATTTGGTAAGTTTGGCATCCGACAGGGCGTTTTCCATAGGTTTAATGGTTTTCTTCAGAAGTTCGTCAAACAACTGCTCCATTTTTGCCCGTGAAAGCTTGATGCTCAAGTGTTTTGGACCGCTAGCGTCCGCCGTAACAAACGGAATGCCAATTTCCGTATCTGTGGCGCTAGAAAGCTCTATTTTGGCTTTCTCGGCGGCATCCTTAAGACGTTGCATGGCTTGTCTATCGGTACTTAAATCCACACCCTGCTCTTTTTTAAACTCGTCAATAAGCCAGTGTATTAATACGGAATCAAAGTCGTCGCCCCCCAAGTGAGTATCACCGTTGGTAGCTTTAACTTCAAAAACCCCGTCCCCTATCTCCAAAATAGATACATCATAAGTTCCGCCCCCCAAGTCGTACACCGCAATTTTTTCATTTTCTTGCTTGTCCAAACCATAAGCCAGAGAAGCAGCCGTGGGCTCGTTAATAATTCTTTTTACCTCAAAGCTGGCAATTTGCCCCGCCTCTTTGGTGGCGTTTCTTTGGGAGTCGTCAAAATAAGCTGGAACCGTAATAACTGCATCTTTAATTGGTTGACCAAGAAACTTTTCCGCGTCAATTTTAAGTTTGAGCAAAATTTTGGCGGAAATTTCCTGCGGGGTATAGGTTTTGCCATCAATTTCCACGCACGCCAAGCCGTTTTTTCCCTCCACAATGTTGTATGAGTACTCCTTTTTTAACTTTTGCACTTCCGGATCCGTAAAACGCCGCCCCATAAGCCGTTTGATAGAAAAAACCGTATTTTTGGGATTTACCACCTGCTGACGCTTGGCTGTTACGCCTACTAACTCCTGCGAGCCGGTAAACGCTACAATGGAGGGTGTAGTATTCATGCCCTCCGCGTTTGGAATAACTTTTGCCGTGCCGGCCTCCATTACCGCCATGCAACTATTGGTTGTACCTAAATCAATACCTAATATTTTTGCCATATTATTTTGCCTTTCCCACCCGAACTTTTGCCGGGCGTAAAATTTTATTCCTAAATTTATAACCTTCTGAAATTACTTCTACTACTTTACCGTCGCTATTTACCTCACAGTCTACCGTCTCTACGCAATCCATGGTGCTGGCGTCAAAATCTTTATTGTGCGACTCTAAAGACACCGCCCCGTTATCCTCTAAAACCTGTTTAAATTCTTTAATAATCATTATTAGCCCCGTGTCACCAATATGTTTTTTTAGCATTTCTAGATTGTCGACTACGGGAAGCAGGCGTTGAAGTAACAACATATTGGAAAATTCTGCAAATTCCTGTTTTTCCTCTGCCGTACGCCGTTCCAGATTTTTATAGTCTGCTAACGCGCGTTTCCAATTGTTTTCCAATTCGGAGATCTTTTCTTCAAGCTTTTTTACTTGATCAACATCATCTACCGGTGTATTTAGTTGTGTTTGATCTTTATTGTCGTCCATATAATCACCATCCGGAGGTTAATTCCTCCACTAAATTTTTTACATACCTAACATTAGGAATTACATTGTTATATTTCATTCGGGAAGGTCCTAAAATACCAATGAACCCACCTTTACCTCGTGTAATGTATTTACTAAACACAAACGAGGACTCCTCTAGACCCTCCATGCCCGCCTCGTCACCCATTAAAATGCTTACCTCTTTTTCCCCGTAGGAAGCCTTAGTTAAAATCTCATTCATAATTTCAAACCTATCTAAAATAGCTAGGGCGCTTTTAGCAATGTTAATATCCCAAAACTCCGCGTAATCTAAAATATTGGCCACACCCGTGTACAGGGAAAAGCCGTCATTAGTAGTGGCAAAGGCTAGTTCGTGGGTGGTGTCAGAAAGAGCTAAAGAAGCTTGCTTTAAAAGTTTTTCCGTTTCAAATCTAACTGGCCACATGCGCTGTTTTATCGCTACCTCTTGGAGGACTGGAATATCATCCTCCTGTAGGAGTTCCTGAATAAAAAAGCGGTAAGCTAGAGGCGTGGGCTTTCTGCCGGAAGATGTGTGCGACATTAAAAGGAAGCCCCGCTCCATGAGATCCGCCATTTCGTTTCTAATAGTTGCCGCCGAGCAGGGGATTTTGTATCTGTCCACAATAGTTTGCGATCCCACCGCCTCCGAGCTTTCTAGGTACTCGTTGATAACGGCTTCCAGTAATTTTACTTGTCTATCTGTTAAATCAAATCCCATGTTATCACTTTTAGCACATGAGTGATAACGATGTCAAATTAT
>CAZNNN010000047.1:0-3149 GCA_964574405.1 uncultured Candidatus Saccharibacteria bacterium
ATACATCTATACTCATAGATTGCATGAGGAATAAGAACGGTGTTAAAGATTTTGTGGATGCGCTTAACGGCGAGGTTGGTACTAGTCTATTTTGCATCTCAGAACTTTATGTTGGTGTCTACAGATCAAAGAGACCTAAAGAGGAGGAGGCAAAGATGACAGGTTATGCTTTGGGTTTAGATTTTATTCTGGGTTTGGATTTGGCTATCTCCAAGCAATTTGGCGAGTTGGTTGGCGTGTTGAGAAACAACGGTCAGCCGTTAGATGATTTTGATGTTTTTATTGCTGCAACATGTTTAACTAATAATTTAACCTTGGTTACACAAAATATAAAACATTTTAACAGAATTCCTTCTCTGTCTATGTTGTCGCCATGATGATCTGTTGATGCGTGGTAACAAGGTTAAGCGTGCTGGGTTTGGGGTTTTAATAATTTTGCCAGGTCGTATATAACAGAAATTCCCAAACAAAGTCCAACAATCATTAGCCAATTTCTTGCGGAAATTATGGTGGTTTCAAAAAAACCACTTAGGGGAGTGTATATAATCGCCAGCGTTACCAGTACGGAACCTACAGCCGCCCACAAGAGTGGCATGTTTACAAAAGGCGACCTAGAAAGAACGGGTTTTCTAAACGACCTAAAAGTAAAGGCGGAAATTACTTCCACGCAAATGAGGGTGGCCACGGTGGTTGTGGCAGCTTGGGTTTGGTTTTGTCCCCACAAGTTAAAACTAAAGTAATTAGCAAGAAGGCTAAAAAACGTCATTAAAATGCCGGCAAAAACTAGCGTTCTCACAGTAAATTTATTTAGAATCTCGTTCCCACCACCGGAGCCACGAGGTTTAGCAAGCATAATATCCGGCGAGGTAGGGTTAAAGCCCAAAGTTATGGCAGGGATGCTATCGGTTACCAAGTTCATAAATAAAATTTGAATGGCAGTAATTATGGGAACTTGCCAGCCAAAAACGGAGGCAAGAAGTACGCCCACAAATAAAATTATAAGCTCAGCCAAATTGCACGCCAATTGAAAAGCCACAAACTTTTGAATATTGTTAAAAACCGCTCGTCCCTCTTTAATAGCGGATATTATGGTGGCAAAGTTATCGTCTTTTAGTGTTATATCGGCCACCGCGCGGGACACATCCGTACCGTTTTTTCCCATGGCAATTCCTATGTGCGACTCTTTTAGCGCGGGTGCGTCATTCACCCCGTCTCCCGTCATCGCTACCACCTCGCCATTGTGTTTTAACGCCCTTACAATTCTAATCTTGTGTTCAGGACGCACCCGCGCAAAGATAGCCACCGACTCCACCGCCTGCGCCAATTCCGCATCACTTAAACCGTCAATCTGCGAACCCTCCAAAGCCTGGCCCACAAGACCAATTTGTTTACCAATAGAAATTGCGGTTTCAATATTGTCGCCTGTAACCATTTTTACCTCAATGCCAGCTATTTTTGCTGTTTTTATCGCCAGCGCCACTTCCTCCCGTGGCGGATCTTCCAACCCCAAAACTCCCAAAAACACCAAGCCCTCCTCTTGATACAATAAACTCTTGGAATCCATGCTATCTGTCCGTTTGTAAGCCAGTGCCAGCGTTCTATAACAGTTTTGAGACATTTCATTTACTAGCGTTCTAATAATAGTTTTATTCGACCCTGAAAGAGGCATTTCCTGCCCATCTTTTGCCAAAAAAGCACATTTTTCCAAAATTACCTCCGGCGCTCCCTTGGCGTAGACCATTCCACCACCAGTCAAAACCGACATCATTTTCCGCTCGGAACTAAAAGGAATTTCCTCCAACCTCACAACCTCTAAACCATCTTTATAAATTCCCGCTTTTGCCCCCATTACCAAAAGTGCCCCCTCTGTTGGCGAGCCAATAACCTTAACCGCCGACCCTTGATTCTGGCGGTCAATTTTGGCGTCGTTGCAGATAACTGCGCATTTTAATGCCATCTCCAACTCCTTTGTTGTTCTAGCTACCAATCCGCTACCCTCGGCGTTTTCCCCATCTCGTCTCAAGGTAATCTTGCCCTCAATATCAAACCCCGCCCCACTTACATCGTAAACCTCATTTCCACAAAAAATTTGCTTCACCGTCATCTGCCCGGTAGTAATGGTTCCTGTCTTGTCGCTACAAATTACTGTAGTTTCTCCCAAAGTTTCAATTACACCCATTCTGTTTACAATAGCGTTTTGTTTTGCCATCTTGGCCGCCCCCACCGCCAAAGTTGTAGTTAAAACCACCGGCAACCCCTCCGGAAAAGTAGAAACCGCCAAAGCCACTACCAAAATCAAAATCTCCGTTAGATTCACCCAGTCTAAAGATGGATTTCTGGCAAGCATTAACGCTCCCGTAGCCAGGGAAACCGCCACCCCCACAATCACGGTGTATTTTCCAATCTCGTTTACCCTTTTTTGCAAAGTCAGTTCTTTATCTGCGCCGGAAATCAACAACGCAATCTTGCCAAACTTGGTATTCATGCCTGTATTCACAACCTCCGCCGTGCAATGTCCGCCCACAATAAACGAACCCATATTAATTGTAGTATCTTCCCCACCCTTTTCCACTTCTTTAGCTTCGCCAGTTAAGATGGACTCATTTAGCAGGAGCAACTTTTGTTCCAGCACTGTACAATCTGCCGGTACTTTTTCTCCATTTCTCAACACCAAAATATCGCCCGGCACCAATTTAACGCTCTCCACCTGCTGTTCCCGCCCGTCCCTCACCACCACACTAAACTGCGTTAGCATGTTTTTAAGCGCGCTCACCGCCTTTTCACTTTTATATTCCTGAATAAACCCAAAAACAATCACCACCGCTACCACGGCAAAAAGCGTGTACATGGTTTCAAACCTGCCTACCGCAAAGGAAATTATGGCCGAAACAGCCAGCAGGTAAATAATAAAGTTCCCCTTAATTTGGCGGAGCAAAATTTTTAGCGGGGTAGCGCGGTTTCCCTCTTTTATTTGATTTAAACCATATTTTTCTAGTCGACTTTGCGCATCAACCTCGCTAAGTCCACTATAACTTTGGGGCATAACTCTAGTATACACGACTGCTGGATGTAACGGCGGTAGGGGATTATAATGTGTGTACTCAAGAGCTAAAAATCTTTACCAAAGGTCTTAGTGATTTTGTCCCACT
>CAZNNN010000048.1:0-3032 GCA_964574405.1 uncultured Candidatus Saccharibacteria bacterium
TTCCGTCTTTGTTCTGGCGTCGCTCATATTACTTCCAATGTTATCACTAAAGGGTTTGGCTCTATCTCAATTGATTTCCTCTATTGTTGGACTTGCTTTGGTGTCGTTTTTAACTGTTAGAAGCAGAGTAAGACTATGAAGATAGGTATTGACGCAAGATTTTGGAGTCAAACGGGGATTGGTAGGTACATTAGGGAAATTGTGGGTGAATTGGCAAAGCAGGACACCCAAAACGAGTATGTAATTTTTTTAATGGCGGGCGACTTTGATACCGTTACCCTGCCGTCAAACTTTAAAAAGGTTAAAACCACTATTTACTGGCATTCTTTCTCCGAGCAACTCATTCTTCCAATCTTATACCTAAGGGAAAAGCTGGATTTGCTGTTTGTTCCGCATTTTAATGTGCCAATATTTTACCCAGGCAAGTTTGTTAGCACTATCCACGATTTAACAGTCCTGCGCGTTCGTACTGGGCGAGTAACTACTTTGCCCTATCCTATCTACGCTATCAAGTATCTAGCGGCCTTTTTGGCTCACTTTGTGGCAATTAAAAGATCCCAAAAGATTTTTACCGTGTCGCAATTTGTAAAAAACGATCTGGTGCAAACTTTTAAAGTAGCCCCGGATAAAATTGTGCTTACGCCTAATGCGGTAGATGGGAATTTCTACCCACGACCCAATAGTGAAGTTGATGTGGTGTTGCAGAGGTATAAAATTGCCAAACCGTACCTTTTTTATGTGGGAAACGGGTATCCGCATAAGAATTTAGAGTTACTTATTAAAGCTTTTGAAATAGTTTTAAAGGATTTTCCTAAATTGACTTTGGTTCTGGGAGGTAAGAAAAACTTTTTTTACAACCGATTGGAGAAAGAGTCAGCGTCTTTAGTGGTAAGTGGGAGATTGGTGTGCCCAGGCTTTATTAGCGATTCCGATTTGCCGGCTTTGTACAGTGGGGCAGAGGCTTTTGTTAATCCATCTTTGTATGAGGGCTTTGGGATTCAAACTTTGGAGGCTTTTGCTTGTGGGTGTAAGGTTATTTGTTCCAATGCTACCTCTTTGCCGGAGATTGGTGGGGATTTGGCGGATTATTTTGATCCTAGAAACATTGAAAACATGGCGGAGGTTATCAAAAAATCTTTAATAAAAACCTCGCCAGATTTTGCTACTAAAGCTAAAGCCCGCGCACAGGAATTTTCCTGGCAATCTTCCGCCCAAACCATTCTTGAAACCATCAAAAGCTTTAAAAGTAATAATTTTGGAGTAAAATAAAGCCGTGCAACGATATAAATTCCATCTTTTTATAACGCCCGTTTTTTACGAGAGAAGTTTTGAATATGGATTATTTGGGGTCGCGAGAACTCAAATGAACCAAATTGCCAATGTACACAAAGGCGACTTTGTTTTTATCTATACAACGCAAAAAATAGGAAGTAGAACTCGCCCATTTATCTACGGTCCTTTTAGAGTTGTTTCGGAATCATTTTTTAATGACGAACCTGTGTGGGTAAAAGGAGATGATGGGAAAGATAAATACCCTTATCGCGTTAAAATAGATACCACAGGTGAGCATATTTGCGAAAAACCTATTTCTGCGCAGAAACTCTACGATCTAAAGGAGGAGGGGAGAATTAAATCGGTAATTGACAGTTCCGCTTTAATTAATAAAAGTGTGATAAATTTGCTACCGAGCGAGGGTAAATTGATTCTTGAATCGTTAGTCCAGCAAAATTCTCAGGGCGCAGTAAAAGAAAGCCCAAAGAAAGGTCACGGGCAAGAAGAAAATCCATTTGATCCAAGGGAATTTTTAGGCGAAGGTCTTAAAGAGTTTCGTTTGGAGGCACAATTAGAAACCTACTTACTTAAAAATCAGGACGAGTTAAACTCATTAACGCAATTCATTAACGGTAATAAATCTCAATATTTTACCGACATTTACAATCAAGTGAGTACCTATGTTGCAGGTGGGGCGGTGGATATTATTGTTGTTTACGAAAAGAATCTGTTTGATATGTGGCTTAAACTTGGCGTGGGTGTTTTTGAATTGAAAAAAGGAGTTTTAGAGCCAGACACCTTTGATCAGCTAATAGAGTACATTGAATGGACAGCAAGACTATTTCCCGGGATTAAGAAAGAGATGATCCAGGGTATTGCAATCGGTAGGGATTTTGGCAATCAAAGGGAACGAGAGCAGGAAATTATTAAAAGAATTGGTGAATATGACAGGCTGTATAATTTAGCTTGTTATACCTACTCTGTTGACGAAAACAGTAGTGTTAATTTCAAGAAATTAGTAGTTTGATTTGCAGTTTCAAAAAGGAATGTTGAGTCGTTCTATGCCGGTATACCGGGCTTTATGTGCTATAATGATTTTATAAATAATCAATTATGACTGCTAAAGAAATTTTAGAACAAAAAGGTATAGATCCCAACAAACCGGTGTTATTAATTGACCGTATAGAAGCATTGGCGGGATTGATGGAAGCCATTTCCGAATTTTGTCCGAGTGTTGATGTGAAAAAAATATCAAAAGAAGACCTAGAGGAGCTTGTAGATAGTTTGGGTGAAAATATTATAAATTATCATCCAGAAGATTTCCACCAAGAAAGAAGTTCGTTATTAGAATGTTCTGACATGTTAGAGAAATACGGTCTTACGGACGAGGAGCTTGGAAACATCGATTTTGATTAATTAATATTTTTGCAAGAAGGTAAAGTGAAAATCGCTATTTGTTTTGACGATTTAATACAGTTTGGTGGGGCGGAGAGGCTTTTGTTAGCAGTACACGAACTCTATCCCGATGCGCCTATTTACACCTCTGTGGCAAGTGACGACTGGTTAAAAAGGTGCCCGGATAATCGAATCGACCTCAAAACCTCCTTTATGCAAAACTTACCGTTTAAAAAGTCGCTCAACAGATTTTATGGACTTTTAGGTTTGCACGCGTTGGCTTTTGAATCATTTAATTTTGATGATTTTGATGTAGTGCTTTCTATTTCTGCCCGATTTGCCCATGGAATTATTACCAAACCAGG
>CAZNNN010000049.1:0-2677 GCA_964574405.1 uncultured Candidatus Saccharibacteria bacterium
TTTCAGTCCATAATTTTTGGACTTGTGTGGATGGGAGCTTCCGCCATTGCACAAAGTTTGTATGTGGTGTTAGTAGGTCTTATACTGTCACCCCTAATTACCGTAGCGGGCGTGGCACTGTGGTTTTTTCTGATGTGGAAAGCGTACAACAATGTGGAATACCAACTGCCGTTTGTGGGCAAGATAGCGCACGATCAAGTGAACAGGTGACGAATCGTGGCTAAAGCTATGATTTCCTCAATTTCGCAAGCGAAATATAAATGCAATCGATTTCCGACATCTTAAAAGCAAAGGGCGTAATAGCGGACTATCACAACAAGCACGAATTTCAGGCTTACGGCAACATGCTGGCGGAAAAATTGGGCGACTTGGCACATAGGACTTTATATATAAAACTGGCTAAAGAGGAGGACAGGAGGTTGTTAGACGGCGCGCTGGCCTTTGCGTTAGATACGGAAAAACGGGCGGGTTTGGGCAAGTTGTTTATGTGGAGGCTAAAGGAGCTACGCAAAGAACGAGACTTGAACTTCCAAATCAGGAAGTGACATTGACACCTTTATTTACGACATATAGAATCCTTGATATGAGATATTCACTCAAACTCTTTTTGATTTCTCTCCTGTTTTTACTTGGTCTTTTTATCCCCTACCAAACAGGAACGGGGCTTGCATATGTTATAGGAGTTATTATTGGAGTATTGGTAACTGTACAAACCTTGTCGGCAAAACAGTCCGGTGATATTTTCAAAGCAGTCGTTTATAAATTCAATTGGGGAAATCAAGAAGCTATCGGGGAGGAAACACCTAACTTTCCCATTGAACTGGCTAAATCTGCAGGAATGGCGGGAGCGCTTGGAGTAATAATCTACCTAATCTTTAAATTATTTCTTAAATACGATATTTTGACAGACAACGAAGTTAACATGATAGGATCTTTTTGTTTTGGGGCGGTAGAAGGGGTTTTTCTAGCCTGTGCCGTTGTAGCATACAAACTGGAGAAGAAATTTCAAAAAATTATGCTTGGTACAAAAAATGTGACTTTAGAAAAAGATCAAAAAATTATAATTAATACAATAAGCCTATCCGAAGCTGAATTAGTGGCCTGTATCACCTTTATTACGGGCGATATCAAAAATATACCTATTGATAAAGTGGCTAGTAACATTTGTGAATATAACCTGGGTAAATTTTATAAAGAACGCTTCGGATTAAAGGATGGTTATGAAGCAGAGTTGATACTGCAAGGTTTGAGAAGTCTTGATAAAAGAGGTCTGATCGTTGAAAAAGAAATAAAGGTGGGCGATCTTCTAGCTTGCCTAATTGAAACAGTGGTAGCTGGTAAAAAAATGCTGGATGGAACTTTTTACGATAAATCTACCCACATTACCGCAAACTATAGTAAAAATGAAAGTGGTCAATATACCTTAAATCTAGTTTCAAAAGAAGCCAGAGTTGTTCCCAGATCTTTTCCCAAATTTAATTTTAAGCTAGTGGGCATAACATCGGTTTTAATTGGTTTAGTTTCATTTGGGCTATATTTTGGTATATTTACCCCAAGAGGGGATACTCAATCAGAAATACTCCCAACCCCCTCTGAAGTTAACTTAACTGCCCTTGGAGATAACAAATTGGCTTATGTTAAAAACGGCGATTTATTCCTTGCCGATAAAAATGGTGTTGAACAGATCACCTCGGGGCGTGCTGTCAGCAACATTAAAGTTTCCCAAGATGGAAAGTACTTGGGATGGATAGAAAAGAGAGATTTCATTGTTGAAGATGGAATTACTAGGAGCGCTGGTTACGCTGTCTCGTTAGTAGATTTAACAACTTTGAAAATAACATATGACGGAATTGGTCCATTAAACTTTGTTTCTAGGGACGATATTTATAAGAAAGAAATTATTGATTTTGATTTTCTTAATACTAACCCTGTAATTTTAGTGTACACAAGTGATGGAATTAAAGAATTAAACTTTGAAAGCAAGGAAGAGAAAGTATTATTGGTTAATAATTACCGCAATGACGACTTACCCACGGATGACAGTAGGTATACTTCAGTTAACATCAGTCCTAAGTTAGATAGACTTTCAACTAGCTTGTCCACTTGGGAATCTTGTAGCACTATTTTCTATAATATAAAGACAGGAGTTAAAACTAACGATTTTGGAAATAGTTGCTCAGGCAGTTGGTCCGGTGACGGGAAATTATTTTGGAATTACAGAACAACCGGTATGAATGGGGGCGGGTTATGGCAAGCAGACACTAGTACTGGAAAAATACTGAAAAAAGTTTATGATCCCAATCCCAATAACAAAATTTCAATTCTTGATTTTGATATTCGTGGCAACAACGCAATAGCCATCATAGAGCCATACACCGAAAACGAGGAAAATAACTTAGATTATCAGGGAGAAGCTCTCTATCAAATAAACGATCTCAACAACTTCCAGCTTAAATTAATAAAAACTATGAATAGTAAGGCAAGAAACATAAAACTTCTGTCCAATCAAATTAGTTGGCTTGACTCTTCTAGCCTCCACCTTACCGACCTAGACGGGCAAAACGATCAGGTGATTGTTGAGGGGATTAGTGAGTATGTTTGGGTGAATGGAAATCAAGCCGACATTGCACAAAAGATTGTTTTAGATAGAAAAGATAACGATAAATATTTAACATTT
>CAZNNN010000050.1:0-2564 GCA_964574405.1 uncultured Candidatus Saccharibacteria bacterium
GTTATGTGGACCTGGGTGCCACGGATGCTGGATTACCGGGACCAGGTTGTCCGTGTCCCCACCCCTGCGGTCCTCACCCCTGCGCCGCAGGTTGTTAAGGAGACGGTTGTTGCGACTCCTACAACCGCCCCTACAAAGGTTGTCACCCCGACTCCCGTCCCGCCCACTCCAACATTGGCCGTTCCAACGCCGACAGTTGGGGTAACGGAAACGGTAACGAAGGAAGTTTCCGTCCCCTCCGCTCCTGCCGCGCCTGCGGTGAGGGTGAGAGAGGTGGAACTGTCCAAACCCGCCGCGGATATGGGGGAGTGGTTGGTGGTGCAGAGATTCCGCCCCCCTCTCTGCGACCCGAACATCTATCTTGGTTGGGTAGAAAACCCGAACGACGGTTTTGTACCCACTGGGGGCGCCCGCGCCAAGTACGACCTCGTGCTCAAGCAAGACGAGGTGGCGGTGGCGTGGGGTTCGGATGTAACGGTTGGGGAGAAGGTTTATGGTCGTGCTGTTGTAACCTTCTATGGACCCGGTCGGTGGGGTGATGTTTTCATCACCGATGGGGCGTATCGGAAAGGTTACGATGAGTGGGGAATTTTTTCTCGGTATTGGAGAGAGGTGCTAATCTGCCTTTACAAAGGCGATTGGCCCCTTGCCAGTGTGAGGAAATAGCTTCCTGCTTACTCCACGCCGAGTTAGGAAAGAAGTATTTTTCCTTTCTCGGCGTTGTTTTTAAGCTAATAATCGGAATTGTTGGTTTAGAGGCAATTTTATGGAGAAAAATAAATCTTTACAAAATTTTAATACTGAAAACCCTTTGGTTTCTATAATAATGCCCGTCTTTAACGCTGGCCGCTTCCTTGTTGGCGCTTTAGATTCTGTACTTAAACAAACTTATGAAAATTGGGAGCTTATCGCTGTGGACGACGCTTCTTCCGATAACTCTTTTTTAATACTCCAGCATTATGCAAATTTTGATAATCGTATCAAAGTGTTTAAAAATATACGAAATCTTGGAGTAAGCAAAACCGCAAATTTTGCAGTTTCCCAGTCAAAAGGGGAGTTTATAGCCAGAATGGACGCTGATGACATTATGTACCCAGAAAGGATACGAGGGCAGACGGGGTTTTTATTGCGAAATCCTAGGGTAATAGTTGTGGGTGGGCAGGTGAAGTTAATAGACGAGAGTGGCAAAAAATTGGGCGACAAACGGTTTCCTTTGGAACATAAAAAAATTTACGAAATGCTCTACACGGCAATGCCTGTTCAACAGGGGGCTATGTTGGTAAAAAGAACGGCGCTTCCTAAAAATTTTGAATGGTACAATGGCGTTAGAGTCGCCGAAGAAGTTAAATTGTTCTTTAGGTTAATCCGTTTTGGGGAATTTGCCAATTTACCCACAGTTGTTCTTGAATACAGACAATACCCGCAAAGCACTTCATTGCGAGACCCCAAGAGCACTTTTAGGGTTACATACAATGCTAGAAAAGAAGCTGTTAAAAAGTATGGCTACAAACCCAGTCTCAAAAGTCATATTTTAAGTTATATGCAGTATTTATTTACCCTTTTCCTTCCAGCTCCATTCATATATCCTATGTTTATGCTTTATAGAAAAATGTTTCATCTGACGGATAGGGCTGTTGTTAAAAATGCAAAAACTGTGTATCATAATATAGAGCGGGCTTTGGTTAAACCCGCGCTTAATTATGGTCTTTAATTTGCGAAAAATCTTTCCGCTAATCCTGTTGGTAGCTGTTTTCACTGTTTGTGCATTTAATTATACCCCTGATACATATCTTACAGGATGGGACAATTTGCATCCGGAATTTTACTTTAAAGTAAATATTATAGATAGGTCAATTTTTTCTGTTTGGCAAGAGTATCAAGGTTTGGGTTTGTTGGCAGTAATGGCGCACGCGTCCGATTTGCCAAGACAGACGATTTTATATGCGTTTTCCCTTTTTCTGCCATGCTCGTTTGTTAGGTACTTATATCAATTTTTAATGCTGTTTTTGGGTTGCGGGGGCGTTTTTTTCCTGCTAAAAAAGACTTTGGGAGGTGACAAATCCTCGTTTTTAGGGGCGCTTTTTTATTTGTTAAATTTAGGTACTCTGCAAAATTTTTATGCCCCCATTTCTATGTTCACCACTTTTTGGGGATTTTTTCCTCTTTTGCTTTTTTCAGGTTTTAATTATTTGGAAGACCCAGCAAGGCGCAATTTGTTGTGGTTTATATGGATAAGTGTATTAGCCGTCCCTATGGCATATACACCCACCTTGTTTATTGTATATGTTTTTTGTTTCTCCGTTATTTTGCTTGGGAGTTCTTTTAGGAGATTTAAATATTTATTGCGTTTGCTCTTTACAATTTTTGCCGTAAACGCCTTTTGGATTTTGCCTTTTATTTATTCTGTTTATTCCAATGTGGGTACTGTTATAAACTCCACCATAAATCAAATGTCCTCCGAAAATTCTTTCCTTCTTAATAAGAAATGGGGGGGCTTTGAAAATGTGGCTATTTTAAAAGGATTTTGGTTTGGGAATGTGGATTTGCAGCTTGAGCAGGGAAAG
>CAZNNN010000051.1:0-2545 GCA_964574405.1 uncultured Candidatus Saccharibacteria bacterium
ATCTTTACTAACGCTGTAAACATGCGTTGATTTTTCAAAAACCCCATAATGGTGCGCCCGGAGGGACTCGAACCCCCGATTTCAGCGTTCGCAACGCCGCGTTCTATCCTCTGAACTACGGGCGCGCACAAGTTCTTATTGACTATTAGGAGATGCCGTTAGGCAGATCCCAATTGTCAATGGTACACAATTAACATCCGCCTTCGGCGTCTGAAATTGTCAATGGTACACAATTAACATCCGCCTTCGGCGTCTGAAATTGTCAATGATTACATCGACAATTATAGCAAGAAGTGGTAAAAAGCATGCAATATGAACATTATTGGGGACATTATACATATAATATTTGGGAGCATTTTGGGTGCAGTTATCGACGCCATAACGCTTAAATAAGGTCTCCCCACTCTGCAAAATCCATTAAAAGATGGTAGAATAGATGTGTGGAAACCAAATCTCCTATTGAAAAAGCTCGCGATATTATAAGAAAAAACCCTAGTTTAATTTGGTATTCCAAAAATTATGATGGTTTTAGCCTAGCAAGTATTGTGGAATCGATCTTAAATTACGGCACCTGGGACGAATTTAAAGAATTAATAAATGCTGTGGGGTTGGAAGAAATTGCTAAAACTTTCTACGAGTATGCTTTTAGGCCACGATGCAATTATAAAAAAATGAGCAAAATTTATTTTGATAAGCTTTTTAAAGCAAATGTACCAGCATATTCTAACAACTAAACAAGTCGAAATGTTGCCTATGCTTAAGGCTTTCCCCGATCAATTTTATCTAGTTGGCGAAACAGCCCTTGCGTTACAACTGGGTCATAGAAAGTCCATTGATTTTGATCTTTTTAGCTTCGGCAGAGTCCTTACAAGTAGTATCAACAGAAAAATCGGAAAGTTCTACTCTAATTATCAAAAGCTCTACGAGGATGAGCAGGAATACACTACGGTTATAAATGAGGTTAAAACCACCTTCTACGACTTTCCCTTTAAAGTTACCGCCACAGAAAACTTTGGGAATCTGATCTCAATGCCCAATATACTCACCCTAACCGCAATGAAAGCTTTTGCATTAGGTCGGCGTGCAAAATGGAAAGATTATGTTGACATTTACTTTGCGTTAAAAACTTATAGTCTTGATACTGTTTCCAACTGTGCCAAAACTGTATTCAAGGGCAAGTTTAACGAGCGTTTGTTCAGATCGCAAATTGCTTATTTTGATGACATTGACTACAGAGAGCAAGTAAAGTTTATGCCGGGCTTTGAAATACCCGTGGACGAAATAAAAGCAACCTTGGAGAGAATAAGTACTCGGATGTAATATGCAGAATATCTGTAATCCAAACTTAAACAATTTACAATACGAAGAGTTCTTGTGGAGAAAGGGAATCGAGCTGATTGCCGGGGTTGATGAGGTGGGTAGGGGAGCGTTGGCAGGTCCTATGGTGGTGGGGGCAGTGATTCTTAAAGCGGATGATTTAAGGAAACACACAAATGAGCCTTCACGGACTAACATCCGTGACAGGCTCTTTTGCAAGCAAAATAACGACATCTACTCACAGATAAAAGATTCCAAGCTATTGTCACCAAAAAAGCGGGAAGTACTTAGCGCCTTCATACTTCAAAATTGCCTCTGTTACAGTGTTTTTCAGGTGTCGGCACAAGAAATTGATACCTACGGAATTTCCGCTTGCACCCAAAAAGCTTTCTTTGGTGCTATAAAAGCGTTAAAAATAGCCCCAGAGCACATTTTAACGGATGCTTTTCCTATTAAAGCCTTTCCCAGCGCCATCCAAACCAACATTATAGCGGGGGATCGCGCCAGCCTTACCATCTCCGCCGCGTCTATTGTTGCTAAGATTTTTAGGGATAATTTAATGTACGACCTAGGGAAACAGATGAATTATATTAACTACGGCTTTGCCCAACACAAAGGCTACGGCACCAAATTACACATGGAAAGAATTAAACAGTACGGTGTCAGCAACATCCACCGCAAATCCTTTATCCACTTTTAAACCGCAAACAAAACATCGTGAGGGCTGTTTTCCCGCACACCGTTAGCCGTTACCATCACAAACTTGGCGTTTTTCCGCAATTCCTCCAAATTACGCGCCCCACAATAACTTAACCCGCTTTGCACGCCACCAATAATTTTAGGCAGTAAATCGCAAACCGAGCCTTTGTACGCCACAACAGCCTCCGCACCCTCCACCCTAGTAGTTTGACTTTTTGCCAACTTATCAAAGTCGCCCAGTCTATTCCTAACCTTGGCGGTGGCGTAGGTAGAAGATCCGTTGTAGGTTTTGTACCGCTTGCCGTCAATTGCAATAATTTCTCCTGGCGACTCTAAAGTACCGGCAAACATATTTCCCGCCATTACTACATCCGCGCCCATGGCTAATGCCTTAACTATGTCCCCGGAATTTTTAACTCCGCCATCTGCAATTAACGGAATTCCCGCCTCTCTACACGCTCGAGAGCAATCGGCAATGGCCGTAAGTTGAGGCACACCCACGCCTGCCACAATCCGCGTAGTACACACA
>CAZNNN010000052.1:0-2330 GCA_964574405.1 uncultured Candidatus Saccharibacteria bacterium
CCCGGCGACAACTTTGAATGCATGAAATGCGAAAGCAAAGGCGTGAGGATGAAACGAAAGTGACACTCAAGGTTATTTAAGAAGGTTTTGAATAGACTCTCTTAAAGGTGGCAGGTTAAAACAAGCTGTTTCCCAAACTACTTGATAGTCAACATCTAAATATTCGTGCGCAATTTTATTTCTCATTCCTATCATGCTTCCCCATTTAATTTCTGGATGCTCGTTTCTTAATTCAGAACTAATTCTTGATGCAGCCTCTCCGATAATTTCCAGACTTCTAACAACCGCGTAATGCTTTTCCGTGGTATCGGTTACCGTAAAGGTTTTTTCATCAACACCGCTTAAGAAAACCTCAATCTTATCTATTTCATCCAAGATGTGCTGCAAATATGTTTTATCTTTATCTTGAACCATATAATGTTTGTACTTCCTCCAAGATTTTAGGTCGCATATATTTACTAAGTGCGTTTTCGGTAACCAAATCCACTTCTCTTTTAAAATGAGCCTCTAACAAATTCTGCACATCAACAAGGGTAAAGTAACCCACCGGGGATTTAAATTTGACAAGCAAGTCAACATCGCTGGCATCTTTTTGCTCACCCCTTGCATACGAGCCAAAAAGCCCTAAATAGGATATACCGTTTTGTTGACAAATATTCTTAAGTTGAGTGGATGCAAACAATTCATTCATGGAAGCATTTTATCATAATTTTTGTGTGCTACAATTGGTGTCATGAAAATAGCTATCGGCTACGCACCCATAGAGTCGCCAAAAGGAATGCCTCTTCTTTCCCAAAATCGGCAGTTTCAATACTTTAACGCACCAACTTATATTTACCCCATGGTGCCGGCTTATGCGGCGTCACTCGCCAAACAAAGAGGCTATCAAGTAGCTTGGCTAGACGGCATTGCCTCCAAACAAACTTATGCCCAGTGGCTTACGGAACTTACCAAAGAGTCGCCAGATCTATTACTTTTAGAAACTAAAGCCCCGGTGGTTAAACAGCATTGGAAAATAATCAACGAGCTAAAAGCAAAACTTCCCAATATGCTTATTGCCCTAGTGGGTGACCATGTAACGCAAGACCCTAAAGAGTCGCTTGATAACTGCCAAGTGGACTACATTATTACCGGCGGTGATTACGACTTTTTGCTCAGCGACCTGGCTGATTCTCTTTCCACCGGCTCAACCCTCCCAGGTGGCATTTGGGGCAGAAGAAGCGACACCAAAATTAAATTAAGTGAAATGATCCGCGAGGAGGGTGATTACTGGCTTTCCGGACCGCTTATTCAAAACCACAGCCTAGACGAACTCCCCTTTGTAGATCGTGAGCTTACCAAATGGCAACTTTACGCCTACACCAACGGCAACTACAAATACACCCCCGCCACTTACATGTATTCCGGCAGGGATTGCTGGTGGGGCAGATGCACCTTTTGCGTTTGGGATCACACTTTAAATCCGCAGGGCGCGTATAGAAGATTTTCACCAGAACGACTTTTTGCAGAAATTAAATATGTGGTGGACAAGTATCATGTAAAAGAAATTTTTGACGACGCAGGCACGCTCTTTGTTGGTCCGCCCCTTAAAAAGTTTTGTGAGCTTTTAATTGATTCCGGGTATAACAAAAAGGTGGTTTTTAGCTGTAACATGCGCCTTAACGCGTTAAACCAAGAATATTACAACCTAATGGGCAAGGCCAACTTCCGCTTTATTTTATACGGTATGGAAAGTGGCAATCAAGAAACGCTGGACAAGCTAGACAAAGGCTTAAAGGTGGCAGAAATAGAAGCAGGCGCGAGAATGGCTAAAAAAGCAGGGCTAGAGCCTCATATTACCGTAATGCTGGGCTATCCATGGGAAACGGAAGAAATGGCACAAAACACCATTGCCTTAGCCAAAAGCTTGTTTAAAAAAGGTTATGTTGACACTATGCAAGCCACTATTGTTATTCCCTACCCGGGAACGCCCTTGTATAAAGAGTGCGTAGAAAAAGGTTGGTTTACGGTTGATCCTAAAGATTATGAAGAATTTGACATGCGCAAACCCGTTATGAAAATTCCTTTTGCAGAGGCTAGGCTTTTTGAAATGACCCAAGAGCTGTACTCTAGCTTTTTTACCCCGCAGTACTTTGTGCGTAAGATTTTGTCTATAAGAAAAGTGGACGATGTTAAATTTTATGCCATGAGCGCCAAGCGACTTTTGGGGCATTTGTTGGACTTTGATAAAAACCAAACCAAAGTAAACATGCTCTCCCCCAAATTTTGGCTCGACGCGGGGAGGAGTATGGTTAAACATTTGGTTCCTGCTAAAAATGAGCGACTATAAA
>CAZNNN010000053.1:0-2205 GCA_964574405.1 uncultured Candidatus Saccharibacteria bacterium
ACAATGCAATGCTTTAGTCAAGATTTATTAAAAAAACACATTATAATGCTGTCCGACTATGTCGTCCCAGAAACATATTCCAAGAGAGATGCAAGGGACGAAAATAGTTTTATCTCCAAGATCGAACAGGAAGTAAAACGATATAAAGTCGACTTTGAATATGTAGAACTAAAGAATATTCGCGAACTTAAAAAAACTTTGTCTAAGCTTGATAAAAAAGAAACCATTATATTTAATTGGTACGAATCTGTAAACGGCAAGGAGAGCATGGGGTATCTGGTAACTAAAGTTTTGGATGAGAAAGGTTTTATTTATACAGGTGCAGATACAGGATGTTTAAAACTCGCATCTAATAAGTTAAACACGAAAAAGGTCTTGATAAAAAACGGCATTATAACACCAGATTTTCATTTACTAAGTAGCGGTACAAATTTCAATAATCAGGACTTATTGTACCCCATCATCCTTAAACTATACGACAGACATTCGTCTGAAAGTATCACCAACAAAAGCGTAATTGAAGACAGAAGCCAGCTAAAGCATCAAGCTAAAAAACTTATAAAAATGTATAAAACAAAACTGCTGGCAGAGGAGTATATTGATGGTCAGGAGTTTACGGTACCGGTCTGGGGAAATAATAAAGAAGTATCCATTATGCCAATCTACAAGGTGCATTTTTCTAATAACTCTATAAACAAAATTTTTACAAAAAAAGCAAAAGAAAATTGTTACTCTAAAGCGGCCGGTAATACAGAAGTCTCGCTTGAGAATTTTAATAACTCACCAAAATTATTAGCTAGTATTAAAAATGCCGTGACTAACGCTTATAGGTGTTTGGAATTTAAAGATTACGGTAGATTTGATCTTAGAGTCAGGAACGGGATAGCCTATGTAATGGATGCTAATCCTAATCCTCTGCTTGGTAGCTACTACACTTTTAGCAGATCGGCTAAACACCTTGGTTACAACTGCGGAGAGACGATTTTACAAATTTGTGAATTTGCGCTAAAAAGAAACATGTAATGAGTGACCCACTATTAAATGAAAACAGTTTAAACGGACATATTGTCAATGGAAATGGACACAAACTCCCGCCAGTAAAAAAAGTGGCAATTATATATAGTTTTGTGAAGAGAGAATTTTTTCCCACTGAAGTCCAGTACATAACGGAGAAGTCTGCTTACGACGACGCCGTTTTTATTGGTAAGGAGCTAGAAAAATTAGGTATTGAAACCACCCTCATCCCAACAAACGAGTCCATTATAGAGCAACTTACTTTGTGCAAGCCGGAGGTGGTTTTTAATTTAACGGATTCTATCAAAGGAAATGAGTATCTTTCCGCCACCATTCCGGGCATTTTGGATATGATGGACATTCCATTTACTGGAAGTGGTCTTTTAGGTTTAGCCCTTTGTTACAACAAATTTCTTATTAAAAAGCTCTTGCAAACAGCGGGCATTCCTGTACCCAATTTTCAACTTTTTCACACGCCAAGCGATAAATTGAATATTGATATGCGGTTTCCGCTCATTTCTAAACTTAATGAAATTCATGGCGCGGTAGAAATTAATCAAGATGCGGTATCAGAAAATGAAAGACACCTGCGTGATAGGTTAGCCTTTCTAATAAAAACCTATAACCAACCCGTTATTGTAGAAGAGTTTATTGCCGGCAGGGAAATTACCGCCTATGTTTTGCAGGGCAACTTTACCAAAATCTATTTTGCAGAAAAGGTTTTTAATAAGCCGGATCAAAAGTATATTTTTGCCACTTTTGACGACCAATGGGGCGAGTGTTCCTCCGATAAATCTACCTGGCCTTACACCTACGCTAAGTATGAAGATAATTTACTTAAGGATTATGTTAAGCGTGCCTTTGATATTACTGATATGCAGGATTACGCCAAGTTTGATGTTCGCTTGGATGCCTCGGGTAGGTATTATTTTATTGATTCCAACGCTAACCCGGCTTTTGGTCCTAAAGAGCTTAATACCAGCATGGGGCTTATTATTCAAGAGCTTTACGGTGTACCTTTTGGGGAAATTTTAAGGCGACTTATTAACAATACTTTGGGGGTAAATTCTGAATCTGGAATAAGTAACGCCGGCGAAGTACCAGTCGACGAGCAAGCTCCAATTAATTAGATTGCTATGTCGTCAAAATTGTCTGCCGATTCATCCACACCAAAAACGGCATCTAAACTAG
>CAZNNN010000054.1:0-2203 GCA_964574405.1 uncultured Candidatus Saccharibacteria bacterium
AGGACTTGCTAAAAAGGCTGAATTTGGTATAAAGATTAATACAAAGGGGGTGTCCGTATGAAGGAACTTAAAAATACACTTGGCGGATTTATGGATTTTATTAGAGAAGCGGGGGTTGTGGGCTTGGCAGTGGCTTTTATTTTGGGAGGGGCAATTTCTAAAGTGGTAACGGCGTTGGTAACTGATCTTATCAACCCCATTCTTGGTTTAGTATTGGGTGCGGCGGGAAATTTAAAAGAGGCATCTCTTGTTGTAGGTCCGGCAAAATTTATGTGGGGCGACTTTGTAAATACTTTAATTGACTTTTTGGTGGTTGCTTTGGTAGTTTATTTTGGGGTTAAAAAGTTAGGACTTGATAAGCTGGATAAGAAAAAGGCTTAGTTAGTAAATCTGCCCAAGATGGAGGGATCGCATAGAGGCCTATTGCACAGACCTGGAAAGTCTGAGAGGAGAAATTCTCACGCGGGTTCGAATCCCGCTCCCTCCGCCAATGAAAGGCGATAACCGCCAAAGGTGGTTAGCGATTTTCATAGGGAGTGGGATGAGAATAGCCGGAACGAGCGAATGTAGTGAGCGAGTGAGGCGGGGTCGAATGCTTTCAGATGTTACGAGCAAAGTGAGTTACAGCTGAAAGACATGTGACCGAATCCCGCTCCCTCCGCCAGAAAAGCGGTATTCACCGCAGGTGAAATTGATGATTTAATGCAATAAGTAATTCTATGGAAAACAAGCAACCAGATAACGAAATTATCATCTACCGAGGCGATGGTGGTCAAACGAGCATTCAGGTACGAATACAGGGTGAAACTGTTTGGCTTAATCAAACACAACTCGCGGAGCTCTTTAGCACATCTCGTCCAAATATTACCATGCATAAAATATCTTTGGAGCTCTGATTTCATAAAAATCTCACCTCCTTTCTGATGTTCTCCGTGTAATCACGCCCAAATATGCTGTTTAAGGCACTAAAAGCTAATCTAAATCCGTTTAACCCATCTTTTAAAATCTTAACTAAAATCCCTAGAGTTATTCTGGAAGTCTTAAAAAGACATTTAAGTATGGGGAGAAGTGCTACTCCCTGCTTTTTTGTCCCTATATCCTCGTGTCTAATTAGTTCAAGGATATTCGCAGATACAAGGCATAGGTACTGCCACCGGGTGTTTGCCCCCACGCTTCTTAACTTGAAATTACCAAACCCCAGATTTTGTTTTACATCCTTAAAAAAGACCTCTATTTCCCACCGATACCCGTAAACCTTTACAATACCCTTGGCAGTTTTGGTTAGGTCGTTTGTGCCGATAAATGCCACCTTTCCGTCCCTGTTCTTACAGGCAACAATTTTAATTACCCGATTTTGCAAGCTTTCTACTGCAACGCTTATGGTAAAGACATCAATGGTTTGGTTACGGTATTTAGCCTTTTCCCAACTAACAACCCCGTCCTTGATTAACTCTCCCATAAGATTTTCTAGAGACATCTTCTCGTACAATTTCCCCTTTTTACTAGTGTAGGTGACGAGAAGACTTTTCTTAAACCTACCTGTGAATTTAAGGTGGGCATTTTCAAACTGTTCTACTAAAAACCCATTAACAAACTCTCCGTCCACGGCTATATTACCTGCTTTAGTATCGGATAAAACATCCTTAAGGGGATGGGAAGCTGTGACGGGTTTTTTCTCAAAATCTTCCCTGTAATATTCTGTTTCAAACATCTTATCGTCATGATAGAAGCGTCTCATACCCAACGCCTTCCTGAAATTCTTTTTAGGGTTATATTCCAAAACCACCAGATTATCGTAACCCCTGGAAGTTAAGATCTCGCCCTCTTCCTCTCCATTCCACATTGAATCTGACCACTCAAACAAAGATCCGTTTTTAATTGTCTGGGTACCGTCCATAAGCAGATAACAATTGCGATCGGTTCTTGTTTTTGTGTGGCTATTTAGCTGTTTAACCGATTGTTTTAACAACGCGTTATCGTCAAAAAAGCAACCGTTGAAAAAGTACATAAGCTTGGAATATTTAGTACCTGTTTCTCTGGAGATATTAAGGCAATATACAGCATCTCCCACAAGGAAAGCGTGTATCACAGATTTAAAGACACTAAAACTTGGTACTGTGAAAAAACCACTAAAACCCGAAAGGTGCATATTAGATATTAATTAGATGTCATCGAAACGGCTTTTTTTATCCCCTTATTAGAT
>CAZNNN010000055.1:0-1992 GCA_964574405.1 uncultured Candidatus Saccharibacteria bacterium
TTAGTTTATTTCTTTTGCTATCACTTTTTAATATTGCCGGTTCTGTTTATGCAGCCCCGTGGTTTACAACTTATGGCGGAGGTGTAATATCAGGAAATGCAGACAGCGACAGTATAAAAAGTACCCAACCGTATTTTGCACCCTGGGCAGTTTTTAAAAGCGCTTTAATTCAACCTGGTATGGTTACCCCCAACCCAACCATGCCGAGTTTTGCTTACGGCGGAATTATTACTAGTGGGAGTATAACTAGTCCAACAGACAAAGACGCCTTTGCTAAAAATATCGGTGTTCTTGGTGGTAGCCTGCCCGATTATCAGAGATTTGCGAATAAGGCAACAACTGTAATACCCGCAAACTGTGATCATAATAAGCTTTTAACATCGTGTAACCTTAGCCCAGGAATTTATAAAGCTAGCTTGGCTGATATAAACAGTTCTTTGAATAATTTAAATACTGGAGATAAGAAATATCATATTGGTGGAAACAAGGACGGGTTACTGGTTTTGGTTCAAGACCCCGCGTCCACAGGAACAGTAGCTATTAACTACAAAGTTCAACCCGTTTCTAGTGCAGGCTATAAACGCCTTGTGCTTATTACGAACACAAAAATCAATATCTCGTCTACCGTAGGTAACACTAACTTCCCTACCCAAGCCCAATATCTTTCTCAAAACGCAGATATTCAAGCCATGCTTATTACAACCTCCACCAGCGATCCTGCCGTAGAGGTTGCAACAGGGGCAAACAAACTTAAAATAGAAGGACCGATAATTTCCAAAGGAAAAATGCGTTTTAGGAGAGACGCGGGAACTGCTTGGCCGGGGGTTTTTGTGCAATATAACCCATTTTACATAACGGAACTTGCCAAACTAGATGCGTCGCTAAATATTTTTGGCTCCTCATCAGTAAGGTGGGTTTATGAATAAACTTAACCAACAAGCTGGTCAAACACTTTTAATAATTATTTTTGCTATTACCCTTGGTTTGGTGGCTTTGGTGGGGGTTTCCACGCGAATTGTAACTTCTACTAGACGGGTTTTTATTGATAACGCTTATTACAAGGCGCAAGCGGTGGCAGAGGCTGGAGCGGAGAAGTTCTTATTGAAGTCAAATGCAGATCTCGCAACTTTAAAAGTAGGTTGTACTACGAGTCTTTACACTGGCGATGGTTTTAATACTACGGAACTAACAGCGCATCCAGAGTGTGTAGTAGACCTAGGAGAGTCGCGAGCGGCAGTGGCGGTGGAAGCTTATCCAAGCGCAGGGATAAACACTTACGAGGTTAATTCTCCTGCTAATTCCACGATTTTGATAAATTTATTAAATGCTACCTCGGGTAATGATGTTAGAGTGTGTTGGCAAGGGGTAAATTCTTTAGGTCCAGCTTATGCGGAAATTTTGTCATTCTATTACTCAAAGGATGGAAGTGATTATCTGTTAACTCAGCAGAAGCACGAATGCAAAGGATCTCTTTCATGGTGTGGCTCTCCCCCTGCTGGGTATTCTGCAAACGACGGTATAGAAGATGCTAATGTTGACGGTGATTACTCTTGTTTTGATGTTCGGATAACGGACACGCCACAGATACTAAACCTAATGTCGCTTGGTAATGGGTCGTCATACAAAATAACTTTTACCGGCGCTGTTTCGTCACAAGGTTACAAAATAACTTCCGTGGGAGAAGTAAAAAGCGGGGCTACTGGCGGGGGAAGTCTTGCCGGATCTACTGCTACTAGGAAGAAAGTGGTGGTGGAAAAAAGTAGCATGCCTAATTTAGGATCGTGGTTTAATTTTGCGGTGGCTTCGGAATCAGGAAAAATTGTGGCGGAATGATTTGTGCTTGACACTTGGGGTGCATGAAATATATACTTAAAGAGATGTTTAAACACTGCTCACCAAAAACTAATTTTAGATCTTGCAAAGGATTTACTTTGGTTGAGCTTTTAGTGGTTATCTCTATTATTTCAATTTTAGCGGGCGCGCTTTACATGA